>PBPM01000079.1 GCA_002724635.1 Rhodospirillaceae bacterium | reverse complement strand
TTTCGAGGTCACCGCCATCACCCGGAAGAAGAAGGCGGTCATCCCGTCCTATATCAGCCAGGTGGCGCCCTCGGAATCGAGCGTCATGAAGCGGGTGGCCTATGAGCCCCTGTTCCTCACGCATCTCAACAATACCCTCGGCATCAAAGGGGTCACGGGCGTCTCCCTGCATGAGCCTTTGTCGGGTCTCCTTCGCATCACGCTCATCTCCATCGCCAAAGGCACGTCGCGGACGGAAATCTGGCGGGCGCTCTATGGTGCGGCCAGCTTCAAGGGGGACATGGGCAAGATCACCATTGCTGTCGATGAGGACATCGATCCGCAAAACGCGGACTCCATCCTGTGGGCACTTGCCTACCGCCACAATCCCAGCGAGGACGTGGTCATCATGCCACACCGTGGCCAGGGGCACGGCCCCCGCCGGGAACACGGCGGCGAGGAAGACGGGACACTCTTGATCGACGCCACCATGAAAGAAGACATGCCGCCGCTGGCGCTGCCCGATGCGGGATATATGGAACAGGCGAAAGACCTGTGGGAGAAGCTGGATCTGCCGCCGCTTCGGCCGGAGTCGCCGTGGCACGGCTATACCCTGGGCGATTGGCACGAACGCTGGGATGTGGCCGCCAAGAACGCCGCTGACAGCAACTATCTTAAAAACGGCGAAGAGACCCTGGGCCGCCAGGTGAGCCTGGACATCATCCCCGAAACGTCCGTCCGTCAGGTGGAAGACGGCTGGTTTGAGGACGACTAACCTCCCATGAAGGCCGTCCCCTTCGATTATGTCGCCGCCAACAGCGCGGACGAAGCCCTCGGCGCCCTTACGGACGCCGGGGATGACGGCATGGTGCTGGCGGGCGGACAAACGCTGGTCCCCATGCTCGCCATGCGCCTCGCTCGCCCTGCGATCCTGGTGGACATCAACCGGGTCGCAGAGTGGTCTGGGATTGCGATGGACGGTGGTGCGGTCTCCTTCAAGACCTGCACCCGGCAGTCGGCGGCGTTGACGTCCTCCGATATGGCGCAAAACCTGCCGCTGCTCGCCAAAGCTCTGCCGCTTGTAGGCCACCAACAAACTCGAAATCGGGGCACCGTTGGGGGGAGCATCGCCCACGGCGATCCGGCGGCCGAAATTCCGTTGGTTGCTACGGCGCTGGAGGCGGAGATAACGCTGAGTTCTTCCGATGGAAATCGTGTCGTGAAGTCCGGCGACTTCTACGAGGGCCCGATGATGAGCGTGCGCGAGCCCGGCGAGTGCGTGACCGACGTGTCTTTTCCTATTTGGGAGGGCGGACAAGTTGGAGCGGATTTCCAGGAGGTGGCCGAGCGCCATGGGGACTTCGCCATTGTCTCCGCCGCGGCGCAACTTCAATGGAATGGAGATGGTACCTGCGTGCGCGCCGCTCTGGCTGTCGGCGGAGCAGGGGGCACACCGGTCCGGCTCTCGGATGCGGAAGGCGTGCTCGCGGGTTCTGCCGTCACCGAAGAGTCCATTGCTGATGCATTGTCCGGCCTGGATGGCGCCCTTGATCCGGCGGACGATCTCCACGGGAGTGCGGACTACCGCCGCCGGGTGGCGCGGGTGTTGATGACCCGGGCCATTGAGAATGCCGCCGCTGAAGCGCGGGGGAGCGCCACATGAGCCGCCGCGACATCTCGCTCACCGTGAACGGCAAAGCGCTCTCAGGCGCGGCCGAGCCCCGCATGACACTGCTGGATTTCCTGCGGGATGTGCTAGGTCTATCAGGCACTCATATGGGCTGCGAGCACGGCGTTTGCGGCGCGTGCACCGTCATCCATGAAGGCCAGCCGGTGCGATCCTGCCTCATGCTGGCGGTGCAGGCGGAGAGGCAGAGCATCGAGACCATCGAAGGCCTGGCCGGTGAGGACGGCTCCCTGAGCGTTCTCCAGGACGCCTTCCGGGATGCCCATGGCCTGCAATGCGGTTACTGCACGCCGGGCATGCTCATGTCTGCCGAGGCGCTCTTGCGGGAGAACACCTCGCCCACGGATGAGAACATAAGAGAAGCCATCGGCGGGAATATTTGTCGATGTACGGGCTATACGCAGATCATCGATTCCATCCGGCTCGCCGCCGAACGCCTACGGGAGACCAGTTCATGAGCACGCCCGAGAGCCACGGCAGCAACTACCATCAAATTTCCCGGAAGCGCCGGATCGTGGAGGACAAGCGCTTCGTCACGGGACAGGGAAAATACGTCCAGGATGTGCCGCTCCCGAACCTAAAACACGCCGCCGTTCTGCCGAGCCCTTATCCGCGGGCGCGGATTAAATCGATCAATGCTGAGGCGGCGTTGGCGCTGGAGGGTGTCATTGGCGTGGTGACGGGTGCGGAGATCGCCGAGCACGTAACGCCCCTCTACCACGGCATCGACCTCCCCAATGTGCGCTGGTATCCGCTCGCCAACGAGATGGCCCGCTATGCCGGGGAGTGGGTGGCCGTGGTGGTGGCGGAGGATAGGTTTATCGCGGAGGATGCCCTCGATCTCATCGAGGTGGACTACGAACCCCTCGATCCTGTGGTCGATCCGGAGAAGGCGCTCAACGACCCTTCCGCCCTTGTGCACCCGGACCACGGGACCAACCTCATCTTCGAAGGCAATTTTACCTGGGGACCGGTAGAGGGGGATTTCGCCGCCGCTGACCACAACTTATCGTTCCGCGTGCGCTGGGGACGGAGTTCGACCGTGCCTATCGAGACCTTCGGCGTACAGGCGCAATGGGAGCCGGGGATAGACACCCTCAACGTCTGGGCCTCCATCCAGATGCCCAATTACCAGGAGCAGATCGCGACGGCCCTTGGCCTTCCAACCAGCAGCGTGCGCGTCCTGCAGGATGTGGATGTGGGCGGCAGTTACGGGGTAAAGCGGGGTGTGAAGCACACGGTCATGGTCGGCTATCTCAGCCGTAAGTACGGTGTACCCGTCCGATTCATCGAAGACCGGCTCAACAACATGTCCGGCGGGGACAATCACGGGCCGGACCGGATCTTCTATTCGGATGTGGCCTTCAACGATGACGGCGTGATCACGTCCCTCAAGATCAAGGCGATTGACGATTGCGGCGCCTATCCGGGCCGGGGGCCGTTCCAACTCGGCAAGCCCATCGCCGCCATCGTAGGGCCCTACCGGATCAACAGCGTGCAGTACAATCCGATCTCCGTCACCACCAACAAGTCGGGTCAGGTGCCCGTGCGCGGTATGGGGCAGGGACCGACAAACTTTATGATCGAGAGCGCTGTTGACCATGTGGCCCGGCATCTGGACCTCGATCGGATCGAGGTGCGCCGCCGCAACTTCATCCGCGCAGACGAGTTTCCGTATGAGAATCCCAGCGGGACCAAATATGACAGCGGCGACTACCATACGGTGATGGATAAGGCGCTGGAACTCGCTTCCTACGACGATCTCGTGAAACGCCGGGATGAGGTCCGAGCGTCGGGCAAGCTCGCGGGCATTGGGGTCGGCGCGTGCCTGGAGCCCAGCGGTGGCAACAACATGTTCGAATACCTGTTTAACCCGAAGCTGGAGATCAGCACCTTCATGGAGGGCTGCCAGGTGCGGGTGGACGCCACCGGCCAGATCGTCGGCACCATGGCAACGACCACCTCCGGCCAGGGCCACGAGACCTTGGTCGCTACCATTGTGGGCGAAGATTTGGAGCGGGACCCGGACGACATCCGGGTGGTGCACGCGGACTCTTTAAGCGGCCTGCCGACCCGATCCCCCATCGCCAGTCGGATGGCGGTGATGCTGGGTGGCGCGGCGTCCGGGGCGGCGAAGAAAATAAAAGATAAGCTCCTCGCCATCGCGGCGCACAATCTGGAGAAGCCGGTCTCGGAGTTGGATTATGAAGGCGGCGATATCTTTGACCGGGCCGATCCGTCACGCAAACTTACCTGGAGCCAGCTCGTCCACATCGCCTACCGGCAGTACCACAATCTGCCGGAAGGGATGGAGCCGGGCCTGCAGGCCATCCATGTGGAACAAGTCCCCCTCGGCGGGCAGCTGCCGGATGAGAACAACAAGGTGCAGCTCTATCCCTGCTTTTCGTTTCAGGCACACATCCCCTTTGTGGAGATCGATCCCGGCACGGGAAAAGTCATCGTGCACGATTACATCATAGCCCACGATTGCGGCACGGTGATCAACCCGGACATTGTGCGCGGCATGATCATTGGTGGTGTGGCGCATGGCATCGGGGCGGCGCTCTACGAGAAATTCGCCTATGGCGAAGACGGGCAGTTCTTAAGTGGCACCTTCGTCGATTACGTCATGCCGTCCGTCTTCGAAGTGCCCTATGTCAAAGACGCCGAACACTGCACGCCCTCCCCGCTGACCTCTCACGGACAGAAAGGCTCCGGCGAAGGCGGTTATCTCGGCGCGCCGGCGGCCATGGCCAGTGCCGTCAACGACGCGCTGCAGCCCCTCGGCCTCACCATCAATGAATTGCCCATGCGCATGACCGATATTGAAAACCTTCTAAACGGAAGCTGACACATGATTGTTGATACCCACGCCCATTTCACCCCCCAAGCCATGCTCGACGCCCTTCAAAAGGAAGTCGGAAGGTTTCCCTCCATTGAACTCCTGTCCGATGGCCATAAATACCAGCTCGCCTTTGGCGGCGGTCAGTTGACCCGGCCGATCTCGCCGAAGCTCCGGGACGCCGACCAGCGCCTGGAGTGGATGGAGCACCAATGTATCGACAGTCAGATCAACGGCGGCTGGCTCGACAGTTTCGGCTATGAAATCCCGGCGGACGAAGGCGCGGCCTGGAGCCGGTTTATGAATGAATTCCTCATGTCCGGCACGGAAGGTATTGACCCATTGGTGCCGCTTGCCACCGTGCCTCTACAAAACGGAAAATTGGCGGCTGAGGTGCTGGAAGAAGCGCTCAAAGGCGGATTCGCCGGCGCGATGATCGGCACCCAGCCTCATGGCACGTCGGGCAATCTGGATGATCCCGACCTGGATCCTTTTTGGGAGGCCGCGTCGGACTTGGGCGCGACACTCTATCTGCATCCTATGTTCGGCTGTGGTGATCCCAGGCTCGAAGACTATGGCCTGATGAACGCCGTCGGGAGGGGCGTCGATACGACCATCGCCATCTCCCGGCTTTTGTATTCCGGACATTTCCAGAAATACGACAGCATGAAGTTTGTGCTGTCCCATGGTGGCGGCGCGTTGCCGTACCTCATGGGCCGGCTCCACCGGAACATCGAGATTCCCGGCCACGACTACGCCGATCCGGTGACGGGCCTCAAAAGCCTCTACTACGACACCGTATTGTTCGACCCCGAGGCGCTCATTTTCCTGGAGAAACTGGTGGGCGCCGACCGGATAATGTTGGGCTCCGACTATCCGTTCCCCATCGGCGATCCGAACCCGTTGAAAGTGGTGGAAGAGGCGAACTTCAGCGAACGCGATAAGAACAAAATCCTGGGCGACACGGCTGTCGATGTGTTCGGCCTTTAGCCAGGTCTTTTCGAGCCCGGTTCATTTGGATTAGATTCAGACCATGGATTTCGACACCATCACCGTGACACCCGTCTCCCCCCACATCGGGGCGGAGGTCTCGGGTATCGACCTGCAGCAGCCTCTGACCAACCGTCAGGTAAAAGAGGTATATCAGGCCCTGCTGGAGTATCTGGTGATCTTTTTTCACGACCAGGACATCGACTTCGAAGCCCACCGGCGCTTTACCGGCTATTTTGGGGACCTGCATGTACATGTGGGCGGCAAAGGAACGGCGTCGCGCATGGTGGAGGGTTTCCCCGAAATCCGCCATCAGCATTTTGATGAGACCTCCAAGCGCGTTTCCGGTGAGACCTGGCACACGGACCAGTCCTGCGCTGAAATCCCGCCAATGGCGAGTGTGCTGCAACAGCGCATCGTGCCCCCAAATGGCGGTGGCGATACGCTCTTTGCCAGCATGTACGCGGCCTATGATGCGCTGTCCAACACGATGCAGGGCTTTCTGGAAGGCCTGACCGCTACCCATGACGGCGCCATCATGTTCGACCGGACGGACGTGGTATATCCCAAGGCGGTTCACCCGGTGATCACAACGCACCCCGATACTGGCAAGAAACTCATATACGTGAATCCCGGCTTCACGACGCATATCAATGAACTGTCCCGGCCGGAGAGTGATGCGCTTCTGGGTTTCCTGTTTGAACATTGCGCCAAGCCGGACTTCCAATACCGCTTCCGCTGGCGGACGAATTCCATCGCCTTCTGGGATAACCGGCCGAGCCAGCATCAGGCCATTTGGGACTACTATCCCGAGACCCGCTCCGGCTACCGCATCCAGATCACCGGTAAGGAAGGGCCGACGCCAGTTTGAGGCTTTTCGGACTCGCGTAGAAGAACAATCATGACCACTGATCCCGTCCACCTGTCTACTGATGTGCTCGTCATGGGCGCGGGTGCCGCCGGCATGTATGCGTCTATCGCGGCCTCCCGGAACGGTGCGGATGTCATTCTCGTCGACAAAAACCTGATCGGCCGGGGCGGCGCGACCATTATGGCGCAGATGACCGTGGCGGCGGCCGTCGGCGAGCAGGAACCGGACACCTGGGAAGACCACTACGCCGATACCCTGACGGCGGGCCGCGGCCTCTGCAACGAGCGCCTTGCCGCCATCCTCTGTGAGGAAGCGGTTGAACGCATCTACGAAATGGACGGCTGGGGTGTCGGCTGGGCGCGTGACAACGGCCACATGATCCAGGTGATGGCGCCCGGCCATTCCGTGCAGCGATGTGTCTATGTGGATTTCCTGAACACCGGTCCGGCGGTCGCCAAATGCCTTCGCACCAAGGTGGCGCAAGGGGATAACATCCGGCGCATCAGCGGGGTGGGGATCACGGATCTTGTTGTCAACGACGGCACCGTGACGGGAGCAGTCGGTTACAACCAGGAAGACGGCACCCCCGTCACCATCGCCGCCAAGGCGGTCATCCTGGCGGGCGGCGGCCTAACCGGCATTTACCGGCGGAACAGCGCGTCCCTGAACATGGGTGGCGACTCGTATGCCTTGGCGTTGCGCGCGGGTGCCGAACTCACGGATATGGAGTTCGTGCAGTTTTTCCCCATCGGACACCTGGCCCCGCGCCTCGTCGGCATGGACCCCATCATGTGGGATCCGTTCCGCTACAAACTGGGCGGGCGGCTGTTCAACGGCAAGTTCGAGGAGTTCCTCCACAATTATGGTGAGGAGGATTCCGGTACGTATACGGCGCCCCGGGACATCACCTCATTTGCCATTATGCAGGAAGACGCCGCCGGACGTGGCTCCCCCCATGGCGGGGCCTGGCTCTCTTTTGAACACGTACCCGAGGATGACCTGCGGGCCGCGTTCGGTCCGGTGATCGACCGGCTGCTGAACAACGGCATCGACCTCACCAAGCAGGGGATCGAGGTCTCCCCCATCGCCCACTACCATATGGGCGGCGTCCGGGTGGACGAACAGATGGCGACGCGGGTTCAAGGGCTCTACGCCGCCGGCGAGGCCGTTGGCGGGGC
>PBPM01000024.1 GCA_002724635.1 Rhodospirillaceae bacterium | reverse complement strand
CGGACGAGATCATGCCCCCGCCTCCCATGAAGGGCGGCATCGCATCGAGCAGTTCCTCGCGGCCGTACAGCACACCGATCCCGCTCGGGCCGTAAAGCTTGTGACCCGAAAACACGTAGAAGTCACAGCCGAGCTCCTGAACATCGACCGGGATATGCGTCACAGACTGACACCCATCGAGCAGAACCTTAGCACCGACTGCATGGGCACGCCGAATAATGTCTTCGACCGGCAGGATCGTCCCCATGACGTTCGACATATGCGCGAGGGCCACGAGCTTGGTGCGGGGACCGAGCAGATCCTCGAAGGCCGACATGATCAGCTCACCGTCATCGCTCACAGGCGCCACCTTCAGGACGATACCCTTTCCATCGCGGAGCATCTGCCACGGAACGATGTTGGAGTGATGCTCGAGCTCCGAGATGACGATCTCGTCGCCTTCCTCGAGAAACGTTCGCCCGAAACTGTAGGCAACGAGATTGATCGATTCCGTCGCGTTCCGGGTGAAGATGATCTCGTGGGTGTGCGCCGCGTTAATGTACTGCCGGATGGTCTCCCGCGTTCCCTCGTAGCGGGCAGTCACGGCCTCACTGATCCGATAGAGCCCGCGATGCACATTCGCGTACTCGGTCTCATAAGCCCCCGACACCGCATCGATGACCTGGCGCGGTTTCTGTGCCGAGGCCGCGCTGTCGAGGAATGCGAGCGGCTTATTATGCATGGTGGTGGCGAGGATCGGAAAATCTGCACGGATGGCATCGACGTCGTAGGCCGGATCGGCCGAAGCTGCCTTGTTAGACGATGTCATGAACCTTCTCCGTCCGTCGACTGATCGACATTCGCCCCCAGCCACTGACGGACATGGGTTGAGAAATCCTCCGCGACGGGCAGAAGCGGAATTTCCGCGATCGCCTCGGACAGGAACGCCTCGATCAGCATGCGTCGCGCCATCACCCGCGGTACACCGCGGCTCAGCAGATAAAACAGCGCATTCTCGTCGAGTTCGCCCGCGGTCGCCCCATGGCTGCACTTGACGTCGTCGGCATAAATCTCCAGTTCCGGACGCGCATCCATCTCCGCACGCGGCGAAAGCAGGAGAGCCCGGCTCAACTGGTGGCCGTCAGTCTGCTGCGCGTCACGCACCACGTGCACCTTACCCTGAAAGACTCCGCGAGCCTGCCCACCCAAGACGCCCCTATAGACCTGACGCGACCGGCAGTCCGGCGCGGCATGCTCGACATAGGTGGTGTTGTCCACCACCTGTTTACCGGTGGCGAGATACACGCCATCCAGACGACAATCCACGCCCGGTCCGTTGAGATAGGCCCGAATCTCGCTGCGACCTATCACGGCACCGCTCTGCAAAACGAAGCTGTTGTAATCGGCGCCGGCCGCCAGTGCCACGGCGGCCCCAGACAAATGCACGCTCGTATCGGCCACTTCCTGAAAGACGAAGTGGTTGAGCCGTGCATTTTCAGCCAGCTGCAACTCGGTCACGATGTTGTTGAAGCTCGAACCACCGGTCGTCGTGATGTGGGTCTCGATGAGGGTTGCCTGCGCACCCTCTTCCATGACGACCAAATGGCGCGGCTGCACCATCATGCCACCTTTGCCCGGCACAGTGATCGAGATCAGATGTACCGGCTTGTCGAGCACGATGTCCGCATCGACGAAGATCGCCATCCCGTCCTGTAGGAAAGCCGTGTTCAGTGCCGCCATCGGCATATCCGCAAGCGGCGCGACCCGACCAAGATAGGGCTCGAGCCGCTCCGGCGCCGAGGCCAGAAGATCTTCCAGCCCGCTAACCAGGACGCCGTCAGTCATCCCGTCGAGCGCGCACAGTTTCGGCTGGACCCGACCATTCACCAGCACAATACGATAGCTCGCAAGCCCGGCCACCGACGAGTGCGGCAACGGGGGCAGGCCGATCGCTACTGCCGCCGACGCCAGCTGGAAGCCCTCGTCGCGCAGCGGGTTGAGGTTGGTGTAGCGCCAATACTCGTCGCGCCGAACTGGCAGGCCGTGATCGGCATAACGCTGCGCACCGGCATTGCGCAATGCGTCCACCCAGCCGATGCCTGCGCCGGCGAATCTCGAGGACGCCTCCAGCGCCTGCGCCAGATAGGGCTGCATATGTCCGCTTCCGTCGGGCACCCGCGCCTCCCTCAGGCCGCGTTCTCGAGGAATTCGGCATAGCCCTTTTCCTCGAGTTCGAGCGCCAGCGACTTGTCGCCCGATTTCACGATCCGCCCCTGGGCCAAGACATGCACATGGTCAGGAACGATATAGTCGAGCAACCGCTGATAATGTGTGATCAGCAGCATTCCGCGCTCGGGCGAGCGCATCGCGTTCACGCCGCTGGCCACGACCTTCAGCGCGTCGATGTCGAGGCCGGAATCCGTCTCGTCGAGGATCGCGATGCGCGGCTCAAGCGCCGCCATCTGCAGCATCTCCATCCGCTTCTTCTCGCCGCCGGAGAAGCCGACATTGACGGCGCGCTTGAGCATGTCATCCGTGATGTCCAGATCCGCTGCGCGCTCGCGCACATATTTGACGAAGTCCATCGGGTCGAAGGTCGCCTCGCCGCGATGCGTGCGCACCGCGTTCACCGCCGTGCGCAGGAAGGTCATGCTGGTGACGCCCGGAATCTCGACCGGGTACTGGAACGCCAGAAACACGCCTTCACGGGCGCGCTCGTCCGGGCCCATCTCGATCACGTCTTGGCCGTCGAACAGAATCTCACCTTCCGTCACCTCGTAACCGTCACGGCCGGTCAGCACATAGGAAAGGGTGCTCTTGCCGGATCCGTTGGGGCCCATGATCGCGTGCACCTCGCCGGCATCGATAGTGAGGTCCAATCCGTTAAGGATCGCCTTTCCGTCGACCGTCGCATGCAGGTTGCGGATTACCAGTAACGCCATCTCAAACTTCTCCTCTAACCCACGCTGCCTTCGAGGCTGATCCCAACAAGTTTCTGCGCCTCGACCGCAAATTCCATCGGCAGGGTCTGCAGCACTTCCTTGCAGAACCCGTTGACGATCAGCGCCACGGCCTCTTCATCCTCCATGCCGCGCTGCTGGCAATAGAACAGCTGGTCATCGCCGATCCGGCTCGTGGTCGCTTCATGCTCGACCTGTGCCGAGGGGTTCTGGCTTTCGATATAGGGAATGGTGTGTGCGCCGCACTTGTCTCCGATCAAAAGGCTGTCGCACTGGGTGTAGTTCCGTGCGCCGTTGGCACCGCGCTGGACGCGCACCAGCCCACGATAGGTCTGATCCGCCTTCCCCGCCGAAATGCCCTTGGAGATGATACGCGAGCGTGTGTTGTTGCCGATATGGATCATCTTAGTGCCAGTGTCTGCTAACTGGGCGTTGTTAGTGATCGCGACGGAGTAGAACTCCCCGACCGAATTGTCGCCCTGCAGGATGCAACTCGGATACTTCCAAGTGATCGCCGAACCGGTCTCAACCTGGGTCCACGACACCTTGGAGTTCGTACCCCGACAGGCCGCCCGCTTGGTGACGAAATTATATATGCCGCCCTTGCCGTCCTCGTCGCCCGGATACCAGTTCTGCACCGTCGAATACTTGATCTCGGCATCGTCCAGCGCAACCAGCTCGACAACGGCTGCGTGCAACTGGTTTTCGTCCCGCTGGGGCGCCGTGCAGCCCTCGAGATAGCTCACATAAGAGCCCTCGTCAGCCACAATAAGCGTGCGCTCGAACTGGCCGGTATTCTCTGCGTTGATACGGAAATAGGTCGACAACTCCATCGGGCAATGGACGCCCTTGGGGATGTAAACGAACGAGCCGTCGGTAAAGACCGCGGCATTCAGGGCCGCGAAGAAATTGTCGCCATGCGGCACCACGGAGCCCAGATACTTCCGTACGAGTTCCGGATGGGTCTTGATGGCCTCGGAGATAGAACCGAAGATGATCCCCTCTTCCTCGAGCTTCGCCTTGTAGGTGGTAGCCACCGAAACGCTGTCGAACACCGCATCCACCGCGACCGCAGGCGCCCCCTCGACGCCAGCTAGCACCTCCTGCTCGCGCAGCGGTATGCCGAGCTTCTCATATGTCTCGAGAAGCTTCGGGTCGACTTCTTCGAGGGACTTCGGCTTCTCCGTCGTCTTCGGGGCGGCGTAGTAGTAGCTGTCTTGATAATCAATCGTCGGATATTGTGGCTTCTGCCAAGTCGGCTCTTCCATGGTGAGCCAGTAGCCATATGCCTTGAGACGCCATTCAAGCATCCATTCGGGCTCTTCCTTCTTCTCGGAAATCAGCCGGATGATGTCTTCGTTCAAACCCTTCGGCGCGAGCTCAATATCGATATCGGTAACGAAGCCGTACTTGTACTGCTCGCCGATCGAACGGACCTGTTCAATTGCTCCGGTATTGGCTGCCATAACGCCCTTCCAGCTCCTCTATTCCGCAGCCCGCGCGGGGCCTTCGCCCCGCAAAGCGTCCACGGCACCGGCGATCATGTCCGCCGCGGCATCGACTTCCGTTTCGGTGGTGAAACGGCCAAACCCAATTCGTATACACGCGCCGGCATCCGCGTCGTCCAGCCCCAGCGCGCGTAATACGTAAGATGGTTCGACGGATGCCGATGTACAGGCTGAACCCGTCGAAATCGCGACGCCATCGAGCGCGCGCATCAGTTCCTCGGCATCAACGCCCGGAAACCCGACATTGAGATTGCCCGGCACGCGGTGCACGAGCGATCCGTTCACGAAGAGATTGTCCCGGCGAGCACGCAAACGTTCGAGCATGCGATCGCGCAAAGTGACGAGACGCGCACCCTCCGTCGATATCTCATCCGACGAGATCGCGGCGGCATCGCCAAGGGCAACGGCCAGCGGCACGGGCAGCGTGCCGGAGCGATAACCTCGCTCCTGGCCACCGCCGCTCATTTCGGCAAGGAGACGCGCACGCGGACGCCGACGGGTGTAGAGCGCACCAATTCCCTTCGGGGCGTACATCTTGTGACCGGAGATGCTCAGAAGGTCGATCTGCATTGCATCCACGTCGAGCGCGATCTTGCCAGCCGCTTGAGCCGCATCAGTATGCAGCAGCACGCCGCGGGAGCGACAGATAGCACCCAGTTCCGCCAAGGGCTGAACCACGCCGATCTCGTTGTTGACGGCCATCACGGACACCAAGACCGTATCACCGGTAATCGCTTCCGCGACCGCCGCGGGATCGACCCGGCCGTCGGCGCCGACCCCGACGATCGTGAACGTCGCCCCTTCATCGGCCACGGCTGCGCAGGACTCGAGGACACATTTGTGTTCGGTGGCGAGGGTGACAACATGGCTGCCGCGCCCGTGACGAAGTGCAAACCGGACTGCCCCCTTGATCGCCAGGTTGTTGGATTCTGTCGCGCCGGATGTGAAGACGATTTCACGCGCCTGCGCGCCGACAAGCACGGCGACCTGATCGCGGGCAACCTCAACCGCGTCGGCCGCCTGCCGCCCCCAAGCATGCTGCTCGGAATGCGCATTGCCGAACGTCTCGCTGAACCAGGGCAGCATAGTGTCGACGACGCGCGGATCGACCGGCGTCGTTGCCTGGTGGTCCAGATAGATGGCTGTCGGGGCCGGGCTCATGCGACCGACCTCCGCTTCTCGGCCTTGCCGTCGCGCCGTTGCGCCATGGCGATCCATGCATCAATGAACCGAACCACATCTCGCGGTTCAGTACTCCACCCGAGCGAAACCCTGATGGCCGACCGTGCCGTTTCATTTTCACACCCCATGGCGCGCAACACGTGGCTCGATGCAACCTTCCCGCTAGAACAGGCTGAACCGGCGCTCACGGCAATTCCCGCTAGGTCTAGTTGCATCACCTGAATTTCGGAAGCGAGACCCGGCAATCCAAGGCAACTGGTGTTCGGAAGCCGCGGCGCATCGCCGCCATGTATGACTATGTCGGATACCGCATCCCGCAGACGGGCTTCCATATTGTCACGCAATGCACCAAGCCGGCCGAACTTAGCGATCCCAGCCTTCGCGGCGCACGCGGCCGCGCCAAACCCGGCGATTCCCGGAACATTCTCGGTGCCGGCACGGCGCCGACGCTCCTGTCCGCCACCACGCAGGAGCAGCTCGGGATCGAACCCATCGCGGACGACCAACGCGCCAATGCCCGGAGGGCCCCCAAACTTATGCGCGGACAGGCTCAGGACATCCGCACCCAGATCATCGAAGGCGATGGCCATCTTGCCGGCGGCCTGAACAGCGTCGCAGTGAACCACGGCCCCATGTGCCCGGGCGACCGCAAAAATCTCCCGGATCGGCTGCAGAACGCCGGTCTCATTGTTGGCCAGCATCACCGAAACCAGGGACCCACCCCCGGCGTCCCACAGCAGCCGATCGAGGGTTTCGCCGCATGTGATCCCGTTCGCATCGACTGGGATAATGGTCGCGTCGGCGCGCACCTCACGCACAGAATCATGCTCGACCGCGGACACAAGAACAGGCCCGTCATGGCCCATCAGGGCCTGGTTGTTCGCCTCGGTTCCGCCCGACGTGAAAATGATGTTCGCGGGGGCCGTATCGACGAGCGCGGCTACATCTTCGCGGGCCCCATCGACCACATGCCTGATCAAGCGCCCGAACCGGTGCACGGATGATGCGTTACCATATTGGGCCAGCGCACGAGCGACGGCCTCGGCCGCCTCAGGCCGAACCGGCGTCGTCGCGTTATGATCCAGATAGGTATGCAAGTCCGTCGAAGCTCGACTACTGAGCTGCGATTTCAGAGAAAGGCGATGCCGACGCGTGCTGCGGTCCCGCATAGACCCGCCCCTCGCAGACATCCGCCAAGCTCACCGAATTCAGATAAGCGTGGATCTGATGGCCAAGCTCTTCCCACAGATCATGGGTCATGCAGCGGCTGCTGCGCCGAATGCAGCCGGCCGCCGCGCCGGGCTTGCAGCCTGTGGTCCGGATCGGTTCATCAACAGCTGCGATCACCTCCGACACGCGGATGTCTTCGGCCGCATAGGCGAGCCTGTAGCCGCCCCCCGGACCGCGAACGCTGGTAACCAGCCCCGCCCGCCGCAACTTCGCGAACAATTGCTCCAGATAGGAGAGTGAAATTTCCTGGCGTTCCGAGATCTCGGAAAGCGGTACCGGCCCCGAAGCCGCAAACTGCGCTAGATCAACCATCGCCATGACGCCGTAGCGGCCCTTCGTGCTGAGCTTCATTGTTCGTCTCCCTGCCTGCTTTCGCGCACGCCTACCTAGTAGGTCGTGGTTGGCTTATCGGAACCCTCATTGACGGCCTTGGATGCCCCACTCAGCTGGATGCGCTCTTCCACTTCGCGTTCAAGTTCCTGCACACGCATGCGCAACGTGCTGATCTCGTTCAACATCGCGGCCATCGCTTTTGCATCCGGGTCGGGAATGTCATGGGTCGGGGTACCATAGGCCGAGAACTGGTCTTGCGAGCAGAACGACGTCGCGACCGGTTGGGCAGGAATGCCCACAACAGTGCAATTTTCGGGGACATCCTTGACCACCACCGCGTTCGCGCCGACGCGCGCATTCTGGCCGACCGTAACCGGTCCCAAAACCTGAGCGCCGGACCCGATGATCGCGCCCTCCAGCAAAGTCGGATGGCGCTTCACATTAACCTGCGCCTCGCTCTCGACGGCCGGCGCGATCCCGCCGAGCGTGACGTTGTGATAGAGCGTCACATCGTCCGCGATCTCGGTGGTTTCGCCAATGACGACGCCGATCGCGTGGTCAATCACAAGGCGACGGCCGATCTGTGCACCGGGGTGTATATCCACGCCGGTGAGCAACCGCCCGATGTTCCCCACGAAACGCGCTAGCGTCTTCAGCCGGACCGACCACAGCCAGTGCGCAAACCGGAACCAGACCACCGCGTGGAAGCCCGGATAGCTGATCGCCACCATGATTCGAGAGTTCGCTGCCGGATCGCGTTCCAAGTACGCGTCCAGATCGTCAATCAGATGCTTGAATACCATGTCGACCTTTATGATATAGAGCGCTCTGCATCGCTCTTCCCGCCGGATGGATCACGCGTCAACGTGTCCGAAATTGGGATATATGATGTCCGAGTAAACTGGTCAAGTATTTGACTTACGTCCCTGGGAATAGGATGCCACGCAACCTATTCCATCGCTCTTTCTTTTGCTGCAATCTGCTGGCGGAATTGGAACACGACATGCCTGAAGTCATCATCAACGGCCCCGAAGGTCGCCTCGAGGGGCGTTACTACCCGGCGAAGGTTCCGAATTCACCCATCGCCCTTCTGCTGCATCCGCACCCGCAGCACGGCGGTACGATGAACAACAAGGTTGTTTATCAGCTCTACCAAATGTTCGTACGGCGCGGTTTCGCAACGCTGCGCTTCAATTTTCGCGGGGTGGGGCGCAGTCAGGGCAGCTTTGATCGCGGCGAGGGCGAACTGTCCGACGCGGCATCGGCGCTCGACTGGCTGCAGACCCAGAATCAGGATGCACCGATGTGCTGGATCGGCGGTTTCTCGTTTGGGGCATGGATAAGTATGCAACTCCTGATGCGTCGCCCTGAGATCACCGGTTTCTTGTCCGTATCCCCGCCGGCGAACATGTATGACTTTTCATTCCTCGCTCCTTGCCCGGCGTCCGGCCTGATTACCCATGGCGACAAGGATGACATCGTCCCGCGGGAATCCGTAACGGAACTCATTGCCAAACTTGCGAAGCAGAAGGACGTGATCATCGACTTTCAGGTCCTCAAAGGCGCAACGCATTTCTACAACGAGCATCTCGAAGAGCTCGAACAAACCGCTTCCGACTATCTAGACCGCCGCACCGCGGAAATTGAGGCGGCGCTTAAGGCAGAGATTGAAGAGCTCGAGGATGTCGAGGAAGAAGACGACGGCGACAACGACTAGGCAGGGCGGAAAAGGCGTCCGCCGGGTGTAGGCGCCACAACTCCCGTAGTTTTCGGGCCACTGAGCGGCAACCCACGCAAGCTGCGCACCGCCAGATAGGCAAACGCCTGCGCCTCCAGAATATCTCCGTCGATCCCTGCTGCCTCCGTCGGCGCGACATCAGCATTTAGCGCGTGCCTGAGCCCGCGCATGAGTGTCGTATTCTTGCGACCGCCGCCCGTAACCAGCCAGCGTGCGGGGCGCACGGGCAGGAACATAGCTGCCTGGGCAACCGCGGCGACTGTGAACGCGGTGAGGGTCGCTGCACCCCCTTCCGGCGACAGTCCCTCGACAGGCGAAACGTCGAACGCATCACGGTCAAGCGACTTGGGCGGCGTCTTGCGGAAATACTTGTCGCTCATGAGCCGCGCCAGCACCTCCAGGTCGACCTGCCCCGCCGCCGCGAAGCGGCCATCCTGATCGAATGCCTCTCCTGTGTGCCGATACACCCAGTCATCGATCAGCGCACCTCCCGGTCCGGTGTCGAACGCTAGCAGATGTTCGAAAACGTCCGTACGTGCCGGGTCCGCCTTCGCACCTATCCAAGTCAGGTTTGCGACCCCGCCGATATTGAGAAAGCAGACCGGTCGTTCTTCGGGTGCGCGAACAACATGAAATATCGGCGCTAAGGGAGCCCCCTGACCACCGCCCTGAACGTCGGCGGTTCGAAAATCAGCAACCACATCGATCCCCACTTCGTTGGCCAGCCGCTGACCGTCACCAATCTGCACCGTCAACGCATTGACCGGATCATGCAGCACCGTGTGCCCGTGAAAGCCCACAATTTCGACGTTGGCGGCGGGGAAATGTGACTCTGCTAGCAGCGCGCGGACGGCCTCGGCATGGCGGACCGTGAGCGCAGCGGCAATCTCTTTATGCGCGCCGGCCTTACCAACCGCCGAACGCAGCGCCGCTCGGAATGCGGGATCGTAGGATTGTGCGAGATGCACAACCGGTTCGAATACAGCAGCTCCGTCGGTTCGTATCAGGGCCGCATCGATCCCGTCCATCGATGTGCCACCCATCAGGCCAATTGCCAGCCGGCTTTCCCGCGCGCCCATGGAGCGAATCCTTAGTTCATTCCGTGCGAAGATATACACGCAGGTGGCACAGATGTGTTAGTTAGCCCGCGCGATGCCTGATAGGCTGGAAGAAAAAATATGTCCAAATACAAATCAACATTCGTCCAGACTCTGATCGCACGCGGCTACCTGCATCAGTGCACCGATATCGATGCGCTTGATGCGCGGGCCGCGGCCGGACCGATCACTGCCTATGTGGGCTATGACGCTACAGCGGACAGCCTACATATCGGCAATCTCGTCTCGATCATGATGCTGCACTGGCTGCAGCAAACGGGCCATCGCCCCATCGTGCTTATGGGCGGGGGCACAACAAAGGTCGGCGACCCGTCAGGCAAGGACGAGACCCGGCAAATGCTTACCGACGAGAAGATCGCGGCCAACATCGCCTCGATCCGCCAGACCTTTGACAGCTTCGTGCGTTTCGGCGACGGCGCGACGGACGCGATCCAAGTGAACAATGCCGAATGGCTGGACGCGCTCGAATACATCCCCCTGCTCCGCGAAATCGGCCGCCACTTTTCAATCAACCGGATGCTAACCTTCGATTCCGTGAAACTGCGCCTGGATCGTGAGCAACCGCTAACATTCCTAGAATTCAACTACATGATCCTTCAGGCCTACGACTTCGTCGAATTGGCACGGCGCCATGACTGCATGCTACAAATGGGCGGGTCGGACCAGTGGGGTAACATCATCAACGGGATCGAGCTCGGCCGCAGGGTAGCCGGGAAGGAACTACTTGGCCTGACCACTCCCCTGATAACGACGGCTTCGGGCGCTAAAATGGGCAAGACCGCCGAGGGCGCCGTCTGGCTCAAGGGTGAGAAGTTTGCGCCCTACGACTACTGGCAGTTCTGGCGAAACACCGAGGACGCCGATGTCGGCCGTTTCCTACGCCTATTCACCGACTTGCCGCTCGACGAGATCGCCCGGCTCGAAGCTCTCG
The DNA here is from genome assembly GCA_002724635.1 of Rhodospirillaceae bacterium. Classification (GTDB taxonomy): domain Bacteria; phylum Pseudomonadota; class Alphaproteobacteria; order UBA6615; family UBA6615; genus UBA8079. The sequence continues at coordinate 21,035 of PBPM01000024.1, read as the reverse complement.
AAGGCGCCGAGATCAACGACGCCAAGAAGATCCTGGCCAATACAGCAACCCGTATACTGCACGGTGTCGCCGCCACCGAACGGGCTGCCGAAACCGCGCAGCAGACATTCGAGGTGGGGGTCACGGCGGAAGGACTTCCCACCACCGACCTACCGCGCGCTGAGATCGAGGCCGGGATCGCCCTTTTTGCGCTGCTGACCCGAGCCGGCCTCGCAGCCTCGAACAGCGAGGCGCGACGCCTAATTAAGGGCGGCGGTGCCCGCATCAACGATGTGGCCATTAACGCCGAAACACACGCGGTCGGGCCTGAAGCCATCAACCCGGAAGGTGTGATTAAACTCTCCGCCGGCAAAAAACGCCACGCATTGATCCGACCGGTCTAGCCGCGCCACACCCTCATGGTCGCTACCCCCCCTCCTCGGGCTGAGGTGGTGGCTCGGTTGTCTCCCCGTCAACTACGGACAATCCGTCTTCACTCCCAAAGCCAGTCAGTAACCGTCGGATGATCCCCGGAGTAAGCACCGACAGAGGATTGACCAAAACATTTGGATCGTCGATCGGGCCGTTGACGCTGAAGCTCGCGGCAAAGATACCATCCGCACCGCCCGAGAGCATGGTCCCAATCAAGGGAATATTCGCGAGCAACGAATTGAGCGTATAGGCCGGCGCGATTTCTCCCGTCATCTCCAGAAGATCGTTCTCGCGATCGATCCGGCCGCTGGCCAAGACCCCGATATTCGCCCCGCGCGCCTTGCCTTCCGTTATCGTGATTTCGCTCTCGGTAACGACAAACGGCACTTCGACTCGTCGAAATGTCAGCCCCTCACCGCTCAGGACATCGGCGATCCCGGAAAAGGACGTCAGCGCCAAGATCTGGGCGCCGATCGGCCCTTCGGTGAGTAGGAAATTCTTCATATCGAGCTGGCCGGTGATCGTTTCCTCGGCGCCCGACCCCGTCATTCGGCCGAGGACACGAATCTCGCCGCCCCGGATCGTGTCGAGCCAGTCAAGCGCGGAGAGCACACCGCCTGCATCGTCAGACTCGAATGTTAGATCGCGGGCCCCGTCACGTGGTTCCACCTGCAGGAAGATGCGTCCGCCATTAGAAAGGCTTCCACGCAGTTCGACATCGTTCCAGTCGGCGCCATCATTGTTGAAAACACCGAACGCGTTCAGCAGGCTCGTCTCCTCGCCCAGTCGAATCTCGTCGACCGGTGACTGCTCGCTAATCACCACCCGCATCGCTGATACCACCTCGTCATCCGCACCGGCATCGTCGAACAGACCCTCGACGACGGGCCGCAAGTCCAGCCGCGCTCCGCCGATAGAAATGACCGGTGGCATGCCCTCGGGCAGCTCGATGTTTACGAAGGCGTCGGTCTCACCTAACACAAGCCGTTCGATCGTGATGCGCTGCAGCGCCGGTCCGCCCGGCTCAGAACGGAAAAGTCCAGCACCATCGATCTCCAGATCACCCGCGCGAACCGAGAGTTCGGGCATCTCGGTTAGAACCTCGTCCTGCACCAAGAACTTCACGAACGCGCGACCCTCGGCTCCGGGCCGCTTTGACCAGCCGAACGGGTATAAGTCGATATCCGTTTCGGTAAGGTCAAGGTCTGCCGCCCCAACCGCCACGCCATCCCAACCTATGGCATAGGTCAGCCCGACACCCGCGGACCCCGTGATGAAAGGAATACCGTCAAGGCCGAGCTCAAGGCGACCAGCATCATCGAGGTTTGTGCGCACCTGATAGCGCGTCCGAACCCCCCCATCTTCTTCGAACCGCTCGCTCCACATCAGCCCGACGGGCACACTACCGATCGCTGCAGTCCCGCGTACCTCCATACCGCTGCGATTGACGTTGAGTGTTAGATCACCGGCACTCACCGGCAACCCGAAGACGGCATCCTCGGCGCCAAACTCGACCATCCGCGAAGCCGTGGCGACCGCGATCTGGTCGATCAGAACGTCGTCGAGCAGGGGAAATGCAAACACCGCGTTGGTTCGATGGCTTCCGCTGGTCGACGCCGGATCGAGCCCGAAGCCGGAGATCAAGCCGAGCGGCTCTTCATCAAGGATCTCGAACGCATCGCGGACCGGCCCCGAGATGGTTACGTCGATCTTGATGCTCTCGCCCCGCGGCGGACCGTCGAGCCCCAGTATCTCAACACGGCCCGACTCGGCCACGAGATTGCGAAGCGTTCCGCCGCCAACGTCAATGTTGAATGTGCGCCGATCAAACCGTGCCACACCGAACACGTCGCGCACCGGCGGCAAGGGCCGCAGATAATGCACCGTCGTCTCGCGAAAGCGAATTTCACCGTCGAAACCGACGATATCGAACTCGGCGGGGCTCGTCTCGGGAAAATTTCCACGCAGCCGCAAGACAGCACTATCCACGCGACCATCTCGCAGATTCTCCGTAATCCAGCCACGCGCCGAAGGCTCGATCCGGACAGGCCAGTAGTCCTCGATCGCGTCGACCGACAGGCCCCGCACTTCGGCCACCAGGCCCAGGTTCCATTGATCGAGGACCTTGCGCGCATCTCCGCTGATCAAAAGCGTAGCTGGACCAACTTCGAGGCTCGCGCTCTCAATCACGATCTTGTCGAGCCCACGTTCCGAGCGAATGCGGAACGCACCAGCATCGAAGGCAACCGGCACGTCAAACATTTCCTCGATCGTCACGTTACCCGCGTCCGCACGGACATCGATACTCATGCCCGATGGTTCCAGCTCTGCATCAAGGGACAGCGTGAGAGTCCCCTCCAAAAGACTGTCAAGCATGGCGAGCGGCGCCAGCTCCGGCGCAAAGTCGGACAGGGCTGCGGGCGAAACATCACTGAACACGAGTCCTAGTTCCGTCGCCCTGGACTCGACGCGGTAGATGCCGGATAGGTCGGCACGAATGGCGCGTTCGGACTGCCCGAAAATTATCGAACCTTCGGCACTGATTCCCTCCGCATCGCGTAGCAGCGCGATATCGGCACGCGGCGTACTCAGCCGCATGCCCCGTTTGAAATCATCAAACTCGATCAGCGCACTACGAACGGCCACGCGGGTTAGATAACCACTCGCAAGGCTGGGGTCCGGCTTCCGCAAAAGCTCTTGGATCAGGCCCAGCGACGTCGTTCTCGTCGGGTCCGCATCGGGATTGTTACCGATATCCATGCTGACCGTTCCGTCGGCCCGACGTACAACGCGTAAGCGTGGGCCGAACAGCTCCAAGCTTGTCGGCGCGACGAGACCTAGTAGGAGCGCACGCCCGCTGAACTTGACCGACATTTCGGGTACCGTTGCCCTTACGCCATCATCGGCTCCCACGAACTGAAGACCAACCGCACGAATATCGAGCGCACGCTCGTCGGCCACCCATGTCAGGATCGTGTCGTGCAACCGGATGCGGGCATCTGCACGACCGGTATCCAGCGCGCGTTCGATCAATGGTGTCAGGAAACTGAGGCTGATCGGCCCACGGCTGAGCTGCCAAATCAGAACACCGAAGACCAGCGCCAAGCCAACCAGAGCGGCGGCAAAAAAAAGCAGCAGCAGTCGCGAACTTCGAACGATCAACGGAGACCCTTTCGCGCAGCGCGATGCGGTCGCACATGGGCGCTTGACCACCCCTACTCCTTACAGCAGTGTGCGGGGAAATCAAGCTGTCCCGATGAGCTTTGCATTTTCACCCGATCCTGAACGTCAGCCCCGTCCCGCCGACCCTGCGCGCATGGAGCGTGGGTTCGAGCGTTTCCACGAGGCGGCCGTCGCAGCGGACGACCTTGCACTAACCGCATTCGCCGCGGCGGTATACGATGATACGGCAATGCGGGCATTGCTCGCGGGCGTATTCGGAAACAGCAATTTCCTCGGCCAATGCCTTGTTCGCGATATCGCCTTCGTCCCGGCCATTTTCAACGATGGTTTCGATCGCGCGTTCGAGACCGTGATTGAGGAGCTAGTAGCGCTCAAACCAGACGCGAGCTTCGCTATGACGGGCGTCGCATTGCGCCGTGCCAAGCGCCGAGTCGCACTCCTAACCGCGCTTGCAGATCTGTCGGAGGCCTGGTCGCTTCTGACAGTGACGGAACGGTTCAGTCAGTTCTGTGACGCAGCTCTCTCGGCAGCGATCCGCCATCTTCTGACAAGCGCACATGCCGAGGGTCGCCTAGATTTGCCGAACCCGAACGCCCCCGAAACGGATTGCGGTTACTTCGTTCTCGGGATGGGCAAACTGGGTGCGTTCGAACTCAACTATTCTAGCGATATCGACCTGATCGCCCTCTTTGACACCGAAGTGGTGCCGACCACCCGACCGGACGAGATGCAGCAGGACCTGGTGCACCTGACCCGTGACCTCGTGAAGCTCATGGATGAGCGTACGAGCGAGGGTTACGTGTTTCGTACCGATCTCCGGCTCCGGCCTGACCCCGGCGCTACGCCCGTGGCGCTCTCTACCTTAGCGGCTGAGACCTACTACGAAAGTCTCGGCCAAAACTGGGAGCGAGCGGCCATGATCAAGGCGCGTCCGGTGGCCGGCGACATCGCCGCCGGCGAGCGCTTTCTTGATAATCTACAGCCATTTATCTGGCGGCGATATCTCGACTTCGCAGCGATCGAGGACATCCAGTCGATCAAACGCCAGATTCATGCGCACAAGGGCGGCAGCACCGTCGCGATCGCCGGACACAACATCAAGCTGGGGCGCGGCGGCATCCGCGAGATCGAGTTCTTTACCCAGACCCAACAGCTTATCTGGGGCGGCCGCGACCCCGAGCTACGCTCGCCCTTTACTCTGTCAGCAATTCAGGCGCTGGTCGCCGCAGAGCGAGTCATGCCAGATGTGGCGGAGGATATGATCGGCGCTTACGGGTATCTGCGGCGGCTGGAACATCGCTTGCAGATGGTGGACGACCAGCAGACCCATAGCTTGCCCGATACGGATGAAGGACTGGACGCGATCGCGGCTTTCATGGGTTATCGTGACAGGAAGAGCTTCGAAGTTGAGCTCATGCGGACTTTGCGCACCGTCGAGAACCACTATGCCGAACTGTTCGAGGAATCGGAACCACTCGGCGGCGGCGGCACGCTCGTCTTCACCGGTGCCGACGACCATCCCGACACGCTGACAACCCTGCGTGACATGGGGTTCAGCAACCCCGCGGCCATCTCCACGGCGATTCGCTCCTGGCATCATGGCCGGTACCGCGCAACCCGAAGCACCCGCGCACGCGAGATCCTGACCGAACTCATGCCCGCGATCCTCGCCGCCCTCGCGCAAACTGCAAACCCAGATGTTGCCTTTCGGCGTTTCGACGAGTTGATCGCGGGCCTACCCGCCGGCGTGCAGCTCTTCTCCCTCTTTCAGGCCAAACCCTCCCTGCTGGATCTGGTCGCCGAGATCACAGGCAGCGCACCACGCATGGCGGAATGGCTTGGCCGGAACCCGCTGTTGCTCGACGGCGTCCTAGCTTTAGATTTCTTCGACAGCCTACCGGATGCCGTAGAAATGCGCTTCGACCTTGCCGAAAGGATCGCCCGGGCCACAGACATGCAGGACGTGCACGATATTTCGCGCCGCTGGGTCAACGACGCAAAGTTTCAAGTCGGCGTTCAGATTCTTCGCAACAAGATAGACATCGATCGCGCCAATCGCGCCTTCTCCGACATCGCGGACACCGCGATTAGAGGCCTACTCCCTCCGATCCTCGGGGAGTTCGAGCGCCAGCACGGCCGGTGTGCGGGCACAGGATTCGCCGTGCTCGCTCTCGGCAAGCTCGGCGGGCGGGAACTATCCGCAACATCGGACCTCGATCTCGTATTTCTCTACGACAACCCGGCACCCGACGGGGCTGAGCCCATCATATCTGACGGCCGGAAGCCTTTGTCGATTTCGCATTACTATCAAAGGCTGGGACAACGGGTCGTCAACGCGATGACCGCGCTCACCGGCGAAGGGCGCCTTTACGAGGTCGACATGCGGCTACGCCCGTTCGGAAATGCCGGCCCGCTTTCGGTCAGCCTTGAGAGCTTTGCCAGCTACCAGCGCGAGAGCTCATGGACCTGGGAACATCTCGCCCTTACGCGCGCACGCGTGGTAAGCGCGGATGCAGAGTTTGCGGTCCAGATCGACACCGACATCCAGACCGCTTTGGCCGTCGAGCGGTCCGAGGAGGATTTGCTCCTCGCGGTTGCGGAGATGCGCGAACGTATGGCCAGAGAGAACGGCTCTGACAATCCGTGGAGCATCAAGCATGTCCGCGGCGGGCTTGTCGATTGCGAGTTCATCGCGCAGTATCTTCAGCTACGCCACGCCCATGACGACCCAGAGATCCTACACACCGGCACGTCCACCGCGTTCGTTAGACTGCGCGACGCGGGCTTCCTCGAAACGGTTATCGCCGACGAACTGATTAACGCGACCTGTCTCTGGCGCCGCCTGCAGGGTCTTCTGCGCCTCACACTCGAGGGAAGCCACGACCCCGAGGATTTCCCTACAGCACTAAAACAGAAACTCGCCCAAGCCGCAGAGGTGGAGTCCTATGAGGCGGTCGATACACTGGTACGCGAAACGGCCGCGCGCATCTATATTCTCTTCAATCAGATTATCGCCGACCCGGCCCAAGCCATCGCAGCGGCCCCCGGCGAACAGCCAGACGGAGATTACAACACATGAGCGTGAAGGAAGGCGATAAGGCCCCGGCATTTTCCATGCCCACCGACGGTGGCGGAGAGATCGACCTGAAAGACCTCAAGGGACGTACAGTGGTCTTGTACTTTTATCCAAAGGACTCCACCCCCGGATGCACTACGGAAGCATGCGCGTTTCGCGACCTAATGCCCGATTTCTCCAAAATCGACGCGGAAATCGTCGGAGTTTCCAAGGATAGCGTTAAGCGCCACGACAACTTTAAAGCCAAGCATGGGCTGCCCTTCTCACTGGCCAGCGACGCGGATGGAGACATCTGCGAGCGGTACGGCGTTTGGGTCGAGAAGTCTATGTACGGACGCCAGTTCATGGGAATCGAACGGACGACCTTTTTGATTGACGCGAAGGGTGTGGTCCGCAGGATCTGGCGTAAGGTCAAGGTGAAGGGACATGCAGAAGAGGTCCTCGAGGCCGTGAAGGTACTTTGAGCCAGCACGCCGATGACGTGCCGGCAACATTGGCCGACGCGGCGATCACGGTTCTCGAAACCCCCGACGCGGCGGCAAAGTGCGCCTTAACAACAGACTTCGCAGCTCGATGGCGTTACGGAGACATTGTTGTCGTGGGCGACGGCACGCCCGGCGATCGCCCACGGCGTCCCGACAGCCCCAAACTTCTGCCGCCGGGCGAGATGCCACGCCGCAAGATCAACCGTGGAACCGCCGGGCGGATCGCGCAACTCCATGCACTTGCGCATATCGAGCTCAACGCCATCAACCTCGCTTGGGACATTGTTGCGCGATTCACGGACCGGGAACTTCCCCGCAGCTTCTACGACGACTGGGTCCGGGTCGCCGATGAAGAGGCACGGCATTTTGGGCTCCTTTCCGCCCGGCTCGCGGACTTCAACGCGTCCTATGGCGATCTTGCGGCACATGACGGACTTTGGGACTCCGCCATCGAGACCGCGCATGACTTGGCCGCACGTCTCGCCATCGTGCCGCTAGTCCTCGAGGCACGGGGCCTCGATGTCACACCGGTCATGATCGAGAAGCTACGCATGATCGACGATGAGGATACGGCCGCCATACTCGAGATCATCTTCCACGACGAGATCGGCCACGTGGAGATCGGTCATCGTTGGTTCAGCTTCGAATGCGACCGCCGCGGCACCGATCCCGCCGCGCTATGGAACGATCTCGTCAAACGCCACTTCCGCGGCCCCCTGAAACCGCCCTTCAACATTGAAGCCCGGGACGCGGCGGGTTTCCCGCAGGACTGGTACCTGGCGGCGCTAACTCGCTGACCACCGATATGCCCGAATCCAGCGCTCGCTCGGCGCGGCAGCGACAGGGCTCATCTTGTATCTAGCCCCCAGCTAAGCTGCGCTCTTCGGATGGATTCTGCTGGGAGAAAAGCGCGAGGCCTACCACCTCGCCGGCGCGGCGCTGATTCTACCGGACATTTTCCTGTAGACCCGACGCGTCCGGCCGCGGACCGTCTAACTGGCGTCGGCGGCCGCGCCTTCCGCAGAGCCCTTGCCCAACCGGGCCGCGAGAGATGCCTCCAGATAGCGGTCGATATCGCCATCGAGTACCGCCTGCGCATTGCCTGATTCCACGTTCGTCCGCAGATCCTTTACCATCTGGTACGGGTGCAGGACATAGGAGCGGATCTGGTGGCCCCACCCGATATCGGTCTTATTGTCCTGCTCGGCCTGAGACTCTTCCTCTCTTTTCTGCATCTCATGCTCGAACAGGCGCGCGCGCATCATGGCCATCGCCTGCGCCCGGTTTCGATGCTGCGAACGGTCATTCTGGCACTGCACGACAATGCCGGTTGGGATATGGGTCAGACGCACCGCGCTGTCGGTCTTGTTTACATGCTGGCCGCCCGCACCCGAAGCGCGGTAGGTGTCGACGCGCAGATCCTTGTCCTCTATCTCGATCTTGATCGCATCGTCGATTACCGGATAGACCCAAGCTGACGCAAAGCTTGTGTGCCGACGCGACTGGCTGTCGAAGGGGGAAATCCGTACCAAGCGGTGTACACCGGACTCCGCCTTGAGCCAGCCATATGCGTTGGGCCCCAATATCCGGAACGTCGCCGACTTTAGGCCCGCCTCCTCGCCCGCGCTCTCCTCAATCCACTCGACCTTGTAGTCATGGGCCTCGGCCCAGCGCAGATACATGCGCGTTAGCATCTCGGCCCAATCCTGAGACTCCGTTCCACCGGCCCCGGCGTTGATCTCCATGTAGCAATCGTTACTGTCGGCCTCACCGGACAGAAGGCTCTCAAGCTCGAGCTTTTCGGCACGCCGTTGTAGCGCCCCGATTACGGACTCGCCCTCGGCGACCACATCGCCGTCGTCCTCAGCCTCGCCAAGTTCGACGAGCGTGACGGCGTCCTCAAGTTCTTGCGCGAGGCCACGCACTTCCTCGATAGACTTCTCTAGACGGGTACGGTCGCGCAGGATTCTCTGGGCCCGCGCCTGATCATCCCAAAGGGCTGGATCCTCGGCCTCCGCATTCAGGCTATCGAGGTGCGCGAGTGCATTGTCCCAGTCAAAGATGCCTCCGAACAAGACTCAAAGACAAGTTGATCCCCTCAACCAAATGACTGATTTCTGCGCGCATTGTCGATTTCCACTGAAACTGCTTATGGGTCCGGCTTAGATTGGGCAAAGCCTAGCGCGCGCGCGACACGGGTCAATAGCGCGGTCAGTATATACCGCGCCGCGCACCTCCGCTGCTGACGCCACGCCCGAGTTCCTCGCCGACGATCGAGCCCAGCTCGCGGGGCTCCGTTCCCGGCTTAAAGGCTTCGAGAATCGTTGCCCGCTCGCCGGGCAACGCAACAAGGCCGGTCTCGGGGTTAACCCGGATCAGGCGAATATCCGGCGGCACCCGGAACGGGATAACGGGCTCCCCTTCGAGTGCATGGGCCATGAAATTCTTGAAGATCGGCGCGGGTACAGACGAGCCCGTCTCGCGCGGGCCAAGAGTCCGCGGTGTGTCGAAGCCAACGAAGACACCAACCGCGAGATCGGGCGAGAACCCGATGAACCAAGTATCGAGGGAGTCGTTCGAAGTGCCCGTCTTGCCGGCAAGCGGGAGATTCAGCTGGCCGATCCGTCGGCCGGTCCCGCGATCGACAACCCCTTTGAGCATCGACACCATCTGGTAAGCGGTACCGGGCTGTATGACGCGTTCGCGCGGATCGGGAAGTTTGGGTGGAAGCTGGTCGGCATAGGCGGCGACCCGACATTGCGGGCAAGTCCGGTCGTCGTGCCGGAATGTAGTGATACCGTTGCGGTCTTGGATGCGGTCGATCAGAGTTGGCATGACCTGCTTGCCGCCATTCACCATGGTCGCATAGGCCGCAACTAGGCGCATGAGCGTTGTCTCGCCCGCACCGATTGACATGGCGAGTTGACGCGGCAAATGATCGACTACCCGCAGGCGCTCGGCATAGGTCGCTATCTTTTCCATGCCGATCGTCTGTGCCAAGCGCACGGTCATTAGATTACGCGATTTTTCGATACCCAGCCGCATGGGGCTCGGTCCGTAGAACTTGTTAGTGTAGTTGGCGGGCTTCCACTTACCCTGCCCGGCGCCCTGCTCGATGACAAAAGGCGCGTCAAGGATGCGCGTCGAGGGCGTGAAGCCGTTGTCGAGCGCGGCCATGTACACCACGGGCTTGAACGCGGAGCCGGGCTGCCGCCATGCCTGAGTCGCACGATTGAACTCGCTAACCTCGAAATCGAAGCCGCCGGTCATCGCTAGCACGCGCCCCGTGTGAGGGTCGAGCGCCACGACCGCCCCATTGATCTCCGGTATCTGCTCCAGCCGGTAGGTGCTCTCGGGATATGGCTGATCCTCGGAATCCCTAGTTACGGACGACACCAGCACCACGTCGCCCGAGGCAAGGACCGTCTCTGCCGACTTGATGGGCGGGCCGCGTTTCTGCCCCGAGCGCCACTCGCGTGCCCAGCGCAGTTCGGACAATGGCACCACGCCGGTCATACCATCGATGAATCCGACAACGGCTCCACCGGCCTCGACATTCACGATCGCTGCAAGACGCCAGAGCCCCGCACCCACCGGCGCCTCAATCTCTCGCAGTTCCGTGATCCAGGCAACCGGGTCCTTCAACCTGGTGACCGGCCCACGCCACCCGTGTCGGCGATCATAACTGACCAGCCCGTCGCGTAGGATTTGTTGCGCGATACGCTGCAGGCGCGGGTCGAGCGTGGTGCGCACCGAGAGCCCGCCCTCATACAAGGCGCCGTCGCCAAAACGGTCAACCAGCTCGCGGCGGACTTCTTCGGCAAAGTACGGCGCTTCGACGAGATCACCGGCGCCCCCGCGAACCACCGAAATCGGCCGCTTTCGCAGCCCTTCGGCCTCGGACGGGAGAATGGCACCATCGTCTGCCATGCGGCCCAGCACATAATTGCGTCGGGCAGTCGCAGCGGCGTTGTTGCGGAGCGGGTTATAGTTGTTCGGCGCCTTAGGCAGCGCCGCCAGAAAAGCCGCCTCGTCCACCGTCAGCTGGTCGAGCGACTTGCCGAAATAATTCAGCGCCGCGGATGCCACACCGTAGGCGCCGAAACCTAGATAAATCTCGTTCAAATAGAGCTCAAGAATCTCGTCTTTAGTGAATGTGCGCTCCATGCGAAACGACAGAATGGCCTCGCGCACCTTGCGTTCGAGTGAGACGTCCTTGCTGAGCAGAAAGTTCTGCGCGACCTGCTGGGTGATGGTGGACGCGCCCTCGGGCCTGCGACCGGTGCCCATATTACGGACATTCGAGATCGCCGCGCGCATGACACCCATCACGTCGACACCCGGATGCGAATAGAAATTCTTATCCTCGGCAGACAGGAAAGCGCCCTTCACCAGTTCCGGAATGGTCGAGACCGGTACGAACACCCGCCGTTGGACAGCGTATTCGGCCAAGAGGCTGCCGTCGCCCGCATACACCCGGGTCGTCACAGGCGGCTGATAGTTGGCTAGCTGGCTGTAGTCGGGCAAATCACGGCCGAATTCCCAGAACACCCACAAGATGCCACTAACCGCCACCAGCACGCCGAGAACAGCCAGACCCGCGAGATATCCAAGCCAACGAAACATTCGGGTTTCCCAGTACAGAGCGGCCTGAGCATAGACAAGCTCGGGTCATGGGAAAGCATCAAATTGTGGAAGGATTGTGGCGCACCCAATTTGCGAAATTTCTAAAGCGCCGCGCTTTGCGTGGTTTCGAAGTAGGTTTCAACAGCCTGAACAATGGCCCGCGACAGTTTCTGGCGATGAGTCGCGGTGACCAGCAGGCGCTCTTCCTGCGGGTTGGAAATATACCCCAGCTCCACCAGTACCGACGGCACATCGGGTGCCTTCAGGACCGCAAACCCGGCCGATCGCCACGGCCGAGTGAGCAGCGAGGCGCTGGTCTTGACCTCTCCGACCAGAATATCTCGGGCAAACTTTACCGAAAGCTCGTTTGTCTTCGCCTGTGCGAAGTCGATCAGGATGTTCTGCACGTCGTCGCTGTAGTCGCCGAGATTAACCCCACCGATCACGTCGGACTTGTTCTCGAGCGCCGCCAATGCCGCTGCTTCCTTGTCCGAAGCGCGATCCGAAAGGGTATAGACTGAAAAGCCCCGCGTTCTGCGTTTCGGGTGGGTGTTCGCGTGCAGGGACAGGAACAAATCAGCACCGGCCGCTCGCGACAGGCGTACACGCTCGCGCAGCGGCAGGAAAATATCGCGGTCACGGGTCATAACGACCTCGTACTTACCGCTGGCCTTGAGTTCCTGAACGATCTCGCGCGCGTAATCCAGCGCGATTTTCTTCTCATAGACACCAGACACCCCGATCGCACCTGGGTCGACCCCGCCGTGGCCTGCGTCCACCACCACCACGGGCTTCTCATTCTGCCGTGGCGCCGCCGGCACCGGCACTCGGGTAACCGGGTTGGGATTGTCTTCGGCGCTGGGGCGCATGGAGACGACGAAGTCCGCCCGGGTCGTCGGCGTGAGGTCAAGCACGAGACGCCAAGGCTTGCCGCCCGCCGGCTTCAGCATGAATTGCTTTGTGACCCTGGAGGGCGAACTTAGGTCAAGGACGAATCGACTTGTGCCGGGCTGGAAAAGTCCATAACGCAGCTTCGAGATCAGCCCCGCCCCATCGCCGATTCGTTCCTCCGGCAGATCAAAATCGACCTCAGGCAGGTCGATCACGACACGATAAGGGTCCGGAAGCCCGAAAACCCGGGGTTCGACATTGTCGTTTAGCTCGACGACAAAGCGCGTCGAGCCCGGGTGAACGCCAATCCGGATGTCCTGAACCTTCAACTCGTCCGCAGTCGCCGAACCCAGCGACCAGGCGACCCCAAACACCGCCAGTGCGGCACACAGAACGCCTCGTCTAAATTTCGCGCAGCGCAATAAGCGTCTCAGAATCAAAGACATCGCGCTTATATATCGTCAGTCCCGAACACGCTGCAATACACAAGCGTGCGATATGGATGCAATCAAATTCATTGAAGACCGGCCTGCTGGGGTCTATTGTTAATTTGCGGACACCCGCAATTCGACAAATGCGCGCTGCGTTCCATGGTCTGGGTGTGGACAGGCGGACCTCGCTCCGCTCCGACGCCGGTAAGGACTGGACAACGTGCGCAACTGAATTGCGGTATTGTGCAACTTTGAGGCTGCCGCATGGCAATCGCCGTGCGGGTTTTTCGGATACAACCAACCGTCCTGGAGCGATTTCGCCCGTTCGACGGCACAGGTTCCGAGGCAAGTCTCTGAAAATGCGGAACCCCTCATGCCTCTGTCCGCGAGGCACCGAGTCTCGGCTTCCGCAGGGAAATAATCATGCCAAAGCGCATGCTAATCGACGCGACCCATCAGGAGGAAACCCGGGTGGTCGTCGCAGACGGTAACGAACTTCTCGAGTATGACTACGAAACCTCCACCAAGCGCCAGATTAAGAGCAATATCTATCTGGCCAAGGTGACCCGCGTGGAGCCCTCGCTTCAGGCGGCCTTCATAGACTTCGGCGGTGATCGCCACGGCTTCCTCGCCTTCAACGAAATTCACCCGGACTATTACCGCATCCCGGTCGAGGATCGCGAAAAGCTGCTGGCCGATTCCGACGAGGAGAATGATGAGGATGAAGGTGACGAGAATGGCGAAGGCGACGGCGAATCCGTCGAGGTCGTAGGCGATTCCTCCGAGGAGGACATTCAGGAGCTGAGCAATGCTCACCGGCGGCGCCTGCGCAAGCTCACCCGCAGCTACAAGATCCAAGAAGTCATCAAGCGGCGCCAGATTCTATTAGTGCAGGTGGTCAAGGAAGAGCGCGGCAACAAGGGCGCGGCCCTGACGACCTATTTATCCCTGCCTGGCCGCTATTGCGTCCTAATGCCCAACACCTCGCGCGGCGGTGGAATCAGCCGTAAGGTGACAGACGCAAAGCACCGAAAGTCCATGAAGGCCATCCTGTCGGAACTCGACGTGTCGGAGGGCATGGCCGTGATCATGCGTACCGCCGGCGTAGCCCGTACTAGGGCCGAGATCAAGCGCGATTACGAATATCTGCGCCGGTTGTGGGACAACATACGCGAACTGACGCTAGATTCGACCGCCCCTTCCCTCATCTATGAGGAGGGCGACGTGATCAAGCGCGCCTTGCGCGACATCTATGATCGTGACATCGAGGAGGTGCTAGTCGAAGGCGAAGATGCCTACAAATCGGCCAAGTCCCTGATGCGTACGATGATCCCATCCCACGCGAAGCGGGTTCAGAAATACGAGGACAGCGAGATTCCGCTGCTCAACCGCTACCAGATTGATCAGCAGCTTGACGAGATTCACGAGCCGATCGTACAGCTCAAGTCCGGCGGCTACATCGTGATCAACCCGACCGAGGCGCTGGTCGCGATCGACGTGAACTCGGGGCGCTCGACGCGCGAGCGTAATGTGGAGCAGACCGCCTATCGAACCAATCTCGAGGCGGCGGACGAAGTCGCCCGCCAGCTCCGGCTGCGCGATCTGGCCGGTCTAATAGTTATCGACTTCATCGACATGGACGTCTCGCGCAACAACCACGCTGTTGAGCGACGCTTGAAGGAAGCCATGAAATCGGATCGGGCGCGGATTCAGATCGGGCGAATTTCACCGTTCGGCCTCCTCGAACTCTCGCGCCAGCGTCTGCGCCCCAGCCTGCTCGAGGCCCACACCCAGATGTGCCCGGTCTGCAACGGCACCGGCGTCATGCGCTCCACGGAATCGACCAGCATGGCGATTCTGCGCGAACTAGAGGAAGAAGGGCTGCGGAAGCGCGCCCGCGCAGTCACGGTTACGACCCAGACCGACGTCGCGCTCTATCTACTTAATCAGAAACGCAGCTCGCTGCAGGATCTGGAGAGCCGATATGGCTTCAAGGTCCTGGTGCTCGCAGACGGCAATCTCGCCTTCTCGGAATACGAGATCACCCACATCCGCCATGACGGTGAAAAGGGTGTGTCACACAAGGACGATGACAAAGGGGAGGAATCACCTACCAAGCGTCGGCGTAGCCGCGGTGGTCACCGTCGCTCATCTGGCGATGTCGCAGACAACTACAAGACCGAAGGCATCGACAATAATGACGAGGAGCAGTCCGACGACGAGGACGAAGATGGCCGCAAGCGTAGCGGACGCCGGCGTGGCCGGCGCGGCGGACGCCGTCGGCGCAAGTCGGAGTCCGAAGGTGAAAATGGAGTTGAGAACGACACGAACGGCGAAACCGAAGCAGATGCCGACGCGAACGGAAAGGACGCAACGTCCGACGACGAGGGCGAAGATACGGCCCGCCGACGCCGTCGTCGCCCTCGCCGGCGCGGCCGCCGCGGACGCAGTTCCTCCGAGGAGTCTGCTTCAGATGAGAACGGCGACGACAACGTCGAGCGCGCGGAAGACGAAGCCAACGAGGCTGAAATCAGCGACAACGACGAAGATGCCGCGGTGAACAGCGATATCGACATTCCGGAACAGACCAGTTATCTCGACGACGAGGCCTCGGAAAGCAGGAACTCGGGTGATGATGAGCTCGATGACGACGACGCGGACGGTGGCAAACATAATGCCGAGAATGACGCCGCCGAACCCAACGCGGACAGCAATGACGCGAAAGACAAGGACGAGTCCAACCCCGAGGACGAGCCCGAAGCCACCCTCGATACCGCCAACGTGACAGACGCCAAGGCAGATACGGAATCGGAAGACGATGGTCGCCCACGGCGCTCGGGCTGGTGGAACCGCGGATAGGGCTGACCCGCAGCTTCATCGTTTAGGGACGCCATGCCCCCAGCCGATCAATCGCCTGGCGCATATGCTCTTCCGTGCCGGCGAATGAAAACCGGACGTATCCGTTGCCGCGATAGGGGTCGAAATCAAGGCCTGAGGTGGTCGCCACCCGCGCTTCCGCCAGCATCCGCCTGCAGAAGTCCGCGCTGTCGTTGGTCAACTGTGTGACATCCGCATAGACATAGAAAGCGCCATCGGCCGGCGCCAACCGGTCGAAGCCCACATTCGGCAATTCCGACAGGAGTATCTTGCGGTTACGGGCATACTTCGCGACATTCTCGCGCAGTTCATGATGGCTATCGAACGCGGCAAGCGCGGCATATTGCGAAAGAGTCGGCGGCGATATGAACAAATTCTGGGCCAAGCACTCGACCGACCGCATCATCGATTCCGGCACGACAAGCCACCCCAGCCGCCAGCCTGTCATGGAGAAATACTTGGAGAAACTGTTGATGACGATCGCTTCCTCGTCAAAAGCGAGTGCGGTAACCGAGTCATGGCTGTAGGTGATGCCGTGATAGATTTCGTCCGAGATAAACCGGATCGAATGCCGCGCAGCGAAAGACGTCAGCGCCTGCATCTCCTTTTCACCGACCATAGTCCCAGTCGGGTTCGAGGGGCTCGCCACGATCAGACCTTGGAGCTCCCCCGCATCTGCCGCTAGGATTCTCGGCGTGGGCTGAAATCGGTCCTCCGTGCGGGTCTCGACGACGACGGGAGCAACGCCCAAGGCCGAAAGGATATTCCTATAGGCGGGATACCCGGGCGCCGCGAGCGCTACACGGTCGTCCACATCGAACGCCGCGAGAAACGCTAGCAGGAACCCTCCTGACGAACCGGTAGTGACAACGACCCTCTCCGGCGCGACGGACACTCCGTACATCTCATCATAATGCGTGGCGATCCGCTCGCGCAGCGCCGGAATACCAAGGGAGTCGGTATAGCCCAATTGCTCGTCGCGCACCGCCGATATCGCGGCCTCGCGCACTCGCACTGGCGCAGGGGTTCCTGGCTGGCCAACCTCGAGATGGATGATGTCTTCTCCCGATGCAGCCAAGGCGTTGGCCTCGCGCATCACGTCCATGACGATAAAGGGGTCGATCCGGCCTCGTGTCGACAATTTCGGCGGCATCGGCGAACTACTCTTCGGAACTGACTGCTAGACCGAAGGAGCGCGAATCCTTAACGAACTGACAGATCTGTACCGTGCGCGGCAAACCGCGCGGACAGAAGAAACCGTTTACGCGTCCGACAAACGGCGTTTCCTCGATCATGTGCCCCAACGCCCGCAGCGCGTCTTTCTGCTTCGCCGGCATTTGGGCTTCGACATGCGCAGTATCCGGATTACCCGATGAGAAAACCCGAGGCGCGGCAACAGCCTCGATCATGTTTTCATCCGTACCGGTAATCGTGTCGAGTGCGATCTGCGCAACCACCGCTGGGGTCGGCCCCGAGCCCGCTGCCGCGAAAAAGGTCAGTCCGATGACCTCGCTGACCATCAACGCGACCGTCGGGACCGAGGCGCGCGGCGCACCGGGCGGCGGCGCAAGCAGAATGCCTGTTCCCGGCGCGACTATGCCGGACCCGAATGGCCCATTCATGGTGAATGAGCAGGCGACGGTTCGCCCCTTATTATCGACCGCGACGATGCTGGCCCCGCTTTGTATCGCATCGACGCCAACGGCCACACTGGGTTGCGGCGGAACATGCGATGTCGCCGATAGACCGTGAGTCAGCGTCGCAAGCCCGCCAGGTGTCGTCGGATCGACAGCGCCTGCCGCCTCGGCTTGATAGGCACGCGCCGCCAGCTCCAGCATCAGATGCGTCGGCTGTTTCGCATCCTCGTAGCGGTCATCATCAACGGCCGCAGCCCAGACCCCAGCCGCGATCCGCCCCCCGCCTTGGGGAGCGAAGGCCATGATATTATTGCCCTGTTCGAACTTTATGGGTTCGAGAATCTCGGGCCGGAAATTCCGCAGATCGTCTAGGGTCATGCGACCGCCGGCCGCACGCACTGCATCGACGAAAGAGCGGCCGAGGACACCGTCGTAGAATGTGCCCGGACCCAGTGTACGCAGGTTCGACATGACAGCGCCGAGCTCGAGCTGTCGCAGCTGCTGACCTTCGGCGACCGCGCCACTCCCGAACACCTTGCGGGCCTCAAGGTCAACGTTCACTACCGGTTGGGCCGCCTGAAAATCGCGCACGAAGGCTCGCGAGATGGCGTGCCCCGCGCGGGCGAAGTCCTCGGCCGGGCGCAGGATGTCGGGCCAGGCGAGTTCGCCGTAGCGCGCATGCAGCAGGAACATGCCGCGCACATTGCCGGGAATGGCAAACTTCGCATTCTGATCGGCAGGCCGCTTGGGCATGAAGGATATGGTCTCGGTGCGAATGCGCACGGCATCATGCACCAGGCACACGCCACCACCGCCGATACTCGCGGCGCCCGGCAATGTCACCGCCATCGCGAAATAGGCTGCCACCGCCGCGTCCGCCGCGGTGCCCCCGGCCGACAGGACCTCCCGTCCGACCAGCGCGGCACGCGGCTCATCCGCGATCAAGCCCCCGAAGAATCCCTCGACGAAGCCGATATCGCCCTGTTCCGGGCCGCTGCCTCCGCACGCCGCGAGCGCAAGCAAGCCGCCGAAAAGCATCCGGCGACCCGATTGACGCCACATTCGCGTGTACTTAGTTTGAGTTTCGTTCCTGGAGATAAACACGTGCGCCCGTTCGTTCGTTTGGCTGGTCTGATTACCGTACTCGCCGTTGCGGCCAGCACCCCTGCGCTTGGACAGAACCGGAAATTCGGAACCGTCCGCGACGCCGAGATCGAAAATATCATCCGCGACTATGCGACGCCAATTTTCATTGCGGCGGGCCTCGATAGCGGTGTCGTCGAAGTGCACCTGGTCAATGACGCCCGGCTAAACGCGTTTGTTGCGGGCGGGCAGCGGATCTTCATCAACACCGGACTGCTCATGCGCGCTAAGGGGCCCGAAGAAGTGATTGGGGTGATCGCACACGAGACCGGCCATATCGCCGGCGGCCACCTCACCCGGTTCAAGGACGAGCTGCGCAACGCCGAGACGACATCGATCATCGCACTGCTCGCCGGGCTGGCCGCAGGTATCGCCACCGGCGATGGCCGCGTCGCCGGCGCGATCGTCGGCGGCGGATCGGACGTAGCCCGCACAAATCTCCTGAAGTATAGCCGGACACAGGAATCCGCCGCGGACGCGGCCGCACTGCAATACCTCGACGCCAGCGGAATTTCCGCACGTGGGCTTCTCAACTTCTTCCAGATGTTGCAGCGCGAGGTTCGCATTACCGGTGGGCGCGAACACCCTTATCTCAGTACGCATCCCCTTACCAACGACCGGATCGCGGCCATCTCGGGCCACTTGGCGCTCTCGCGGTTTGCAAATGCGCCGATCGCCGAAGACCTCGCGCGCAAACACGCATATATGCGCGCAAAGCTCATCGGCTTCATGGAGCCGTTGAAAACCACCCTGCGTTTCTACCCATTGGACCGAAATGACATTCCGGCGCGCTATGCGCGGGCTATAGGCCACTACCGGAATGCCGATCTGAAGACGGCACTGCCGAAGGTCGATGCACTGATCGCCGAACAACCGGACAACCCCTATTTCCAGGAACTCAAGGGGCAAATGCTACTCGAGAATGGTCGTGTCGCCGATTCGCTGGTGCCCTACACGCGCATGGTCGAGCTCGCTCCCCGCGAACCCCTGCTCCGCGTGGCACTCGGCAAGGCACAGGTCGAATCCGGCCAAGCCGAAATGCTGCAACCGGCGCTCGAAAATCTGCAGGCTGCGGTCCGCATGGACCCCCAGATGCGCGAAGCCTGGCGCCTGCTGACCGTGGTCAACGGACGGCTCGGAAACCAAGGAAATCTGGCTCTCGCCCAAGCCGAATACCGGCTTCTGGGAGGCGACGTGAAGGCCGCGAAGGCGCTCGCCGAACGCGCGATCAACATCCTACCGACCGGTGCACCCGGGTGGCTGCGCGCGCAGGACATTCTCAGCGAGACCGAGCGCCGGCTCGAGTAGTAGCCCTCGCCGACGGTCACCATTGCGTGACACCCGGCCCAGCGTCTTGAAAGGGCCTCTCCAATTGACCATCATCCGCCGAATCAGGGGCCGGCGTTCGGCCCGTATGACTTTTTTTCGGAGGTAAACGTGCGGGATTCACGCGGAACGATTCTGGTCGCAGCTGCCATGGCCACTCTGGCTCTACTGGCGATCCTGCGCCCTGCTGGCGAGCAACTGCCGCAACAGATCGTTAGCGAGGTACGGACTTCGGGCGCTGCCGGTGGTGACGCCGGATTCGGCACACTCTAGCGAAACGAAATCCGCAACACGGTGCGCGAATACTTAATGGGAAACCCCGAGGTGATCATCGAGGCACTTGAAATCCTGCTGGCGCAGCAACAGCAGGCCCAATAACAACAGAATCACGGCGCCATTGCCGCGCACCGGGACCAACTTGTTGGGTACCGCCGCGTTCTGTTCATCGGCAACCCGGACGCCCCCGTGACCTTCGTCGAGTTCTTCGATTACCAGTGCCCCTTCTGCAAACCGATGGCGTACGATCTGACCAAAATCACCGCTGAAGACCCCGATGTGAAGATCGTTTTCAAGGAGTAGGTGTTCGGGCGCGAATCCACTCTCGCCTCGCGGGCCGCCCTCGCGGCGGCCCGCCAGGGCAAATATGCCGAGGTTCATCTTGCACTCATGGACCTGCGCGCCACGCCGGCATTTAGCATCGGCGACCAGCTGATTCCCGGCGCCCCAAGGCCGAAACAGATGCGCCAGCTCATCGCCGAGCAGCGCAGCAGTTAAGCCCGACTACTCGGCATCCGGCTGGTTCTCCGGCAGGGCATCCCGAAATGCGTCAAGCGCAAGGCAGGCGTCGTTGATGCGCAGCGCCGAGGGAAACGCCGAAAGATCGCAGCCGAAACGCTGGGCGTTGTAGATCTGCGTCACGAGGCAGACATCCGCCATCGTCGGCGCGTCG
>PBPM01000078.1 GCA_002724635.1 Rhodospirillaceae bacterium | reverse complement strand
TTGATGACGTCGGCGCCAAAATCAGCTAGTTGGCGGGCGGCCGTGGGACCCGCCCGCGCGCGGGTAAGGTCCAGCACCGTAAAATGATCCAGGGCGGCGGACGCTGGGGTAAACGGCATGGCTTTAGTCCTCCTGCGGCGGGCGTTTGGCTTTGGAAACCAAGTAAACACCAACGATGATCAAGGCGAAAGAGGGCGCATGATAGAGGGCCAGCTTTTCACCCAAAATTACCATGGCCAGGACAGTGATCATCAACAGGCGGAGATAGACAAAGGCGCTGGCCTTGTTTGCTCCGACCGCCTGGTTTCCCATGTTCCAGAACAGCATGGCAGCGATGGCGACGATGATCCCTGCCCAAAGGACCGCGATGACAGTGGTCTGGTTGACCTCCATTGGCAGTACGTAGACCGTCTCCCACAAATAGAAGGGGGTCAGCACAAAGATGCCCAGTATCTGGATGATGTTCAGCATCAACAGCGGCGGCAGGCCCTTGGGGAGCTTGCGAAGGTAGACGGCGTACGTGGTAAATCCGAAGACGGAAACGACCATCCACACATCACCGATGTTAAACCGTACATCAGCCAGGGCCTGCAAATCGCCCCGCAGAATGACCACCATCACGCCGGCGCCGGCGATGACCGCGCCCAGAGTCTGGCTCCGCGTGACTGTTTCCTTGAACAAGATCCAGGTGAGGAGAATAGTCATGGCAGGCTGGGCCATGGCGACCATCCCGGCATTGATGGCCGTCGTATATTGAAGCGCCACATACACGGTCGTATTGCCAAGGATGACGAGGGAGACCGTGAGCTGCAGGAAGAGCTTCCAATGCGCCCGGATCAACGGCGCGTTTTCGACCAGGCCTTTCCAGGTGAAGGGCAAAAGGATCAACATGGCGACAATCCACCGCCAGAAGGAGAGCCCGATGGGCGGTACTTCTCCGGGGACCAGCCGTCCCAGGATATGATTGCTGGCAAAGAACAGCATGGAAAGCGTCAGCAGGGCATAGGGCCAGACCGCAAACACAGAATTTTCTGAAAGTTTTGGTTTCAACGTCATGCAGGCTCTTTTTTCAGAAGATGGCCCAACACCCAATTTCAAAATGCGTCCCGGTGCCTTATCTTATCGCCTGACTCTAGGGCCAATTTGAGAGAAGTCCAGGACATGACGACAGACATCCCAGACGAGTTTGTAGATATCCGCGACGGCGTCCGCGCGCTCTGCGCCGAATTCCCAGGTGAATACTGGCGGGAGCAGGACCGGGAACAGGCCTATCCGACAGAATTTGTCGAGACTATGACCAAGAACGGCTACCTCGCGGTGCTGATCCCGGAGGAGTATGGCGGTAGCGGCCTCGGCATCCGCGCTGCCATGGCAATCCTGGAAGAGGTGCACAAGAGCGGTGGCAACGCGGCGGCCTGTCACGCCCAAATGTACACTATGGGCACTGTGCTGCGGCATGGAAGCGAAGAACAGAAGAGCGCGTATTTGCCGAGAATCGCGTCGGGAAAACTCCGTCTGCAAGCCTTCGGCGTAACGGAACCTACCAGCGGCACGGACGCCACCCGCATCCGCACCATGGCGGTGAAAGAAGGCGACCACTATCGGGTCAACGGCCAGAAGGTCTGGACATCCCGGGCGGAGTATTCCGATCTCATGCTCCTCCTGGCGCGCACCAACCCCAGGGAAGATATGGAGAAACGCCACCACGGCATGTCAGTATTTCTGGTGGATATGCGCGACGCCGTCGGCAATGGCCTCACCATCCGGCCCATCCGCACCATGATAAACCACGCGACGACGGAGGTCTTTTTCGATGACTTAATGATCCCGGCCGACAGCCTGATCGGCGAGGAAGGCAGGGGCTTCCGCTATATCCTCGACGGCATGAACGCGGAGCGCATTCTGATCTCGTCTGAATGCATCGGCGACGCCCGTTGGTTCATCGAGAAAGCGTCAGCGTACGCCCGCGACCGGGAGGTTTTTGGCCGGCCCATCGGCCAGAACCAGGGCATCCAGTTCCCCATGGCCCGCGCCTATGCGCAAACGGAAGCAGCGGCCCTCATGATACAGAAAGCGGCTGCCCTGTTCGATACAGGAGATCCGTGCGGGACGGAAGCCAACATGTCCAAGATGCTCGCCTCGGAAGCGGCCTGGGCGGCAGCGGAAATGTGCGTGCAAACCCACGGTGGCTACGGCTTTGCAGAAGAATACGATATTGAGCGGAAATTCCGGGAGGCCCGGCTCTACCAAGTGGCCCCGATCTCTACCAACATCATTCTCGCCTACCTCGCGGAGCATGTTTTGGATTTGCCGCGTTCTTACTGATTGCGTAATTTTTCACGGGACGGCTCTTGGCATTTGGATGGTCTCCGTCTCGTTCATGGGCTATGTGATGCGGCCGTTGAGCTGGCTCAACCGGGCGCTCCTCCTCATGGCCGGCGCCACGATGTTCATGACAGACGGCCTCGGCAAGATTGGGGTTCCACCGGCCATCCTTGGGTTGGTCCTGGCCGGGGCCCCGGTCGGCATTGAATGGAATGCGGGGCGGCGACAGGCCTCGGATGCCTAGAGGTCGTCCAAAATTCCCTTAAACTCTTCCAGTGCCTCATCTGACGGCAGCACGTAATTTGTGCGGCGGCTAACGGAGAGGCCGTCCAGGCGTTTCAGGCGGACCGCCGCCTCCCCCATTTTCACCAACACATTGATGCCGTTCACCACGGGCGCGCCATTAATAATGAGGGGCGCTTTCCGGGAGAGGAGCAGCATGGGCAGGCCGCCGGCCGGGATGAGCACATCACAGCCTTGATCCAGGAGCGGCTGGGCCTGTTCCGAAAACTGCTGGACGACATCATCGAAGGCCTCTTCCTTGGCGAAGGCCTCCATGAAATAGGCTGGAGGTGTGTTCATGGCGCGCACGCCAACGACCCGGTGCTCCAGGCCAGCGAGCCTGATTTGATCTTCGTGCCACGGTATAAAGAGCGGATCGATAGTGACTAGCCCGATCTTGCGGCCAAGGGTGCAGGCATAGAGCAGGCTGGCCTCACCTAAGGACAGGGCCGGTATGTCGATCATGGATTTGATCTCGTGAATGCCCGCCTCCTGGAAGTGGCCCATGAGGAACGCGTCGTAACCCTGTTCCTGGGCCACGAGGGAGTTCTTTATGGCGGTGAGCGAACAGCGAAGCTCCTCAATGGCGTGGATGTGCCGTGCCGGCGGGTTGATACCGTGAAATTCAATGTTGACGTTTGTGTCGGCGACGGAATCCAGGTGAGCCTGCAGGAGGTCCACATACACTTTGTGGACCATCGAGCCGGTGAAGCCCTGGTACCAGATGCGAATGGGATCCGTGTGTTCCGTCATGGCAGAACCCCTCGTCGGTTTCGTCAGCTTCCCTGGGGCTGGGCCGCGTTATGCTTTCTCGCTACGATCAGGTGGTGATAGGCCAGGTACAAAGCCGTCACAATCAGGGCGCCGGTGGAGATAGTCGGTGCTTTGAGGATAACCAGCACCGCGAGCACAAACCGCAGCCCGATATCAAATGTATTCAGGTTCGCCCGATCAAAGCGGCTGAGCGCGCTCGCCACCAGATAGAGGACAACGCCCAATCTAAATAACAGCCAGCTGATCTGGGGTAGGCTCACCGTGCCATCGTAGCCGGGCAGGTACTGTTTGGTCGTGCTCAGCGCGCCGTCCACTGATTGGGCAATCTGCGCCTGCTCAATCAAGAGAAGCTCCGGATAGAAGGCGAAGACGAACGGGATGGTGAACATCACGATGCCGGCGCGGACTGCCGCAAAGCCTGTAGACAGCGGCTCCGACTTCGAGATGGTGGACGCGGCGAACGCGGCGATCGCAACGGGTGGCGTGATCGCCGAGGCCACCGCAAAGTAGAAGATGAACATGTGCGCCGTGAAGAAGGACGTGCCCAAGGCCACCAGGAGCGGGCCGATGATTAGGATCACGTTCACATAGGCCGGCAGGGTCGGCATGCCCATCCCCAGTAGGATGGTTGCGAACATGGCGACCACGAGGGCAAGCATCAGATACAGCGCCCCGCCCAGGGTAACCTCAAACCCAAACATGGAAATTGTCGAGACGGAGCGCAGCCAATTTAGGATGTCGATGGTCAGGGTGCCGGTGAAGTTGGTGAAGTTCACGCTGACGTCGATAATGGAGACGGCGATGAGCAACAGGAACAGCTCGGCGATGATGATACCGGCGTCCGCGAGGGCGCGTAGCACTTTCCGGGGTGCCTTACGTATTTCCGGGTCCAAGAAGAGCAGGATCACCAGCACAAACACGGCCCAGAACCCGGCGGAGTCCGGATCGCCGGCCGCGTTTTGGTAGACCTGCAGGACCCAGGGTAGAGCCTCACCCGAGGCCGGATCCCAGCCCAGTATCCAGCCGCCGATGCCATGGCCGACGCTGTCTTTTTTGCTAAGCAGCAGAATGAGGATGATGAGGATCGGCCCCGCGATCATCAGCAGGTTGGTCCAGTCGCGCTTGTCGAGCTTTTGCTCTTCCCGGAGCTCGCCGACGGGCTGGATGTTCATGCGCCGGGATTCAAAAATCACCATCAGGAATAGGCTGAAGAAGTACGCCACCGCCGGCAGGAAGGCCGCCACGATGACTTCTGAATACGGCACAGTTGACAAGGCCGCCAATACGAAGGCAGCGATGCCCATCACCGGTGGCATGATTTGGCCGCCGGAAGACGCCGCCGCTTCCACGCCGCCTGCAAAGGTCGGGCGGAAGCCGTTTTGCATCATCATCGGAATGGTAAGTGTTCCGGTCCCGAGTACGTTCACGACCGGGCCTCCGGAGATCGTCCCGAACGTCGCCGAGCCCACCACTGCCGCATGGGCCGGGCCGCCCCGTAATCTTCGCGTGATCACAACAGCGAGTTTAATGAGAGACCGGCCGCCCGCGGACGCCCCAAACAAGGCCCCCAGCACAACGTACGGGAACACGATGTTCACTGTAATGTTCAGGAACTGTCCAAAGATACTATTCGATTCCAAGATGATGGCGTTGCGGGCGCCTACCACCCCCGCGGAGAAATTTCGAACCCCGTCTTCTATGGTGCCTATAGATGTCGTCAGGTACTTGTTATCCGTCCAGTCAAAATACCAGGCGGCAGAAGAGGTCAGGGTATAGAGGGTGACGATGATGGCGACGGCCACGATGGGCAGCCCCCAAGCTTTGATGATGTAGACAAAATAAATCGCGATGACCCAGACCAGGAAGGGCAGGATCCAGGATCCCATATTGGCCTGGCAATCAGGGAAATCATTGTCGGGTTCGGTTCCGAAAATGGCACGATACTCGTCAGCGCGGGCAGCGTTTTCCGCCATCAACCGGTCCCGCTCACCGCTGAATACATCCAACATGCAGACCTGGTCGTGCTCGATCCAGTAGACAATCATCAACGCAACGGTGGTCACGACCATCAGGACGTCTAGGCCGATACCGGCGGCCCGTTTGCCGGTCCCATCCTTTTTCCACTGACGGGCAAAGGATTGGGTCATGAGCGCCACAATCATCATGTTCGCGAACACGATGGGAAAGAAAAACTCAGAGGTAAATTTACTAATTCTGGGTAGGCCTTCGAGGCCCGGGATGGACTGCACGGTGGCCAATAATCCCGGAATATTCGGCAGGTTGTTGAGCATGCCCATGCAGACAAGAACCAATGCGAAGATCAGCCCGATTTTCATCATCCAGTCGGATTGTTCCTGAACTTCCGTTCCCGCGCCGCCTTCAGTCATGAGACTTCCATATAGACATTTTAGATTTAGCGCTCTTGAGGCATTGGAAAATACCGGCGCTTAAAATGAAAACGGAGCCGGAGCACCCTAACGGAGCTCCGGCTCTATTCCACGTTACTCTTCTGCGAGTGAATGGACTTTGCTTATTTAGCGCAGTCCGCGACTTTGTGGCCTGCTTCCTCCCAGGCCTCAACAGCACCCGGATGGAATTTGACCTTCGCACTGCACATTCCCATTTGGGCATCGTCGATGATGCCGTATTTGGTCGTCTTGGCGAACGGAACCTTCCTTTGAAGGGCCGGCACGCCTTTGATGAAGGCAGCGGTCAGAGCTTTAACCAGTTTTTTGTCCATGTTCTTGTGGACCATGTCACCGCCGGTGTTAGCGAAGGTCCGGAACACGCCGTCTTCGGAAATGATCTTGGCG
>PBPM01000023.1 GCA_002724635.1 Rhodospirillaceae bacterium | reverse complement strand
GGTGTAGAGGCGATGACCCCGCGTTTGGCGTGTGAAGGTCACCGTCGTAGCTTCCAGTGCCGCCAGGGGCACCATTCCTGCCGTCCCGATGGGACGTGCGGATGTGGTTGAGAACGACCCTTGGAACCTGATCCGGTTGAAACCGGCGTAGGGAGCGCGGTGACGACGAGGCTTCACAACCCCATGGCGGCTGGCCTCATCTCGCGCTTCTCGCCGAATGGTGAGCGCTGATGAGCGAGACGAATGGTAACGGCATGTCCACGAACGGTGATGCGCGCGCGCGGGTGGCGCCCAAGACGGAGGACGTTGGCACGGACTACCCGGGCGCCTTCCCGAATTCGAAGAAGATTCACGTAGCAGGGTCTCGAGGGACCCAGGTCCCGATGCGTGAGATCCATCTGACGGGAGGAGAGCCGCCGCTCCGCGTGTACGACACGAGCGGCCCTCGTGAGATCGATGTGCGTCAGGGGCTCGCAGCACTCCGCGATCCGTGGATCCACGAGCGTGGCGACGTCACCGAGGTCGAGCGTACACGAACGCCATCCGACGTCGTGGAAATGCCAGCCGGTCTGAACCGTAGGACCCTGCGCGGGAGCGGCTCAGTCACGCAGATGACGTATGCCCGTCGAGGCGAGGTCACGCCTGAGATGGAGTTCGTGGCGATCCGCGAGGGGATGTCCCCCGAGTTCGTGCGCGATGAAGTGGCCCGCGGTCGCGCCATCATCCCGGCAAACATCAATCACCCTGAGATCGAGCCGATGATTATCGGTCGGAACTTCAAGGTGAAGATCAACGCGAACATCGGGAATTCGGCGGTGTCTTCGTCGATCGACGAAGAAGTGGAGAAGCTGCGGTGGGCGACACTCTGGGGTGCCGACACCGTGATGGATCTGTCGACCGGAAAGAACATCCACGAGACCCGTGAGTGGATTCTGCGGAACTCACCGGTCCCGATCGGAACGGTTCCGATCTACCAGGCGCTGGAGAAGGTCGACGGAGTCCCGGAGGAACTCACCTGGGAGATCTATCGCGACACGATCATCGAGCAATGCGAGCAGGGCGTCGACTACTTCACGGTGCACGCCGGTGTCCTCCTCCGCTTCATCCCAATGACGGCGAACCGGATGACGGGGATCGTCTCACGCGGAGGATCGATCCTCGCCAAATGGTGCATGGCGCATCACAAGGAGAACTTCACCTACACGCACTTCCCCGAGCTGTGCGAGATCATGGCAGCGTACGATGTGTCGTTCTCGCTCGGTGACGGCTTACGTCCCGGGTCGATCTACGACGCAAACGACGAGGCACAGTTCGCAGAACTGAAGGTGCAGGGTGAACTGACGAAGATCGCCTGGGAGCATGGGGTTCAGGTGATGAACGAGGGCCCCGGTCACGTGCCGATGCACATGATCAAAGAGAACATGGACAAGCAGCTCGAGTGGTGTGACGAGGCGCCATTCTACACGCTGGGGCCACTGACGACGGATATCGCGCCGGCCTACGACCACATCACGTCCGCGATCGGAGCCGCACAGATCGGTTGGTACGGGACGGCGATGCTGTGCTACGTCACGCCGAAGGAGCACCTGGTGCTACCGAATCGGGACGACGTGAAGCGCGGCGTGATCACGTACAAGATCGCCGCGCACGCAGCGGACCTGGCCAAGGGACATCCGGGCGCTCAGAAGTGGGACGATGCGCTCTCGAAGGCGCGCTTCGAGTTCCGCTGGCGTGATCAGTTCAACCTGGCGCTCGACCCCGTGACGGCTGAGGAGTACCACGATGAGACGCTCCCGGCCGAGGGCGCGAAGGTGGCCCACTTCTGCTCCATGTGCGGGCCGAAGTTCTGCTCGATGAAAATCACGGAGGACATCCGTCAGTTTGCGCGTGAGCAGGGGATGCTCGAGGGTGAAGCCATGGAAGTCGGGATGGAGAAGATGGCCGAGACGTTCCGTGAGAAGGGTGGTGAGATCTATGTGGAGGCGGGTGACTGAGGGATCTCTGTGCCTGGACGACGAAGCCCCCGACCGCGTGACGCGGCCGGGGGCTTTGATCTTATCGCCCGAACCTGAGACCCGGGTCCGCCGGAGTGGATCAGTCCTCCGAGATCGGCCGTCCCGTCAGATAATCCACAGCCAGGCTCGCCAGAGCCCGTACGCCGATCGGCAGGGCTCGCTCATCGGCGTAGAAGTACGGTGAGTGGTTCGGGTGTACGAGCGACGGGTCGTCCGCGCCCACACCGAGTGAAATGAAGAGGCCCGGGGCTTCCTGGGCGAAGTACGAGAAATCTTCGGCGCCTGTTGCCGGGGGCCGAAGTGTCGCACCGTCTCCCACGATGCGTCGCAGCGAAGGCACCATCTGTCGTGTAAGGTCCGGGTCGTTCACGGTGACGGGGTAACCCAGATCGATCGAGACTTCGGCCTCCGCACCATTCGCAGCCGCGATACTCTCGGCCATTCGAGTGACGCGCTCATGGACGAGGGTTCGCGTGTCAGGATTGAGCGTGCGGATTGTGCCGATCATGAGCACCGTGTCCGGAATGATGTTGCCCCGATTTCCTCCCTCGATCTGACCGATTGTGACGATCGCCGGCGAGTCGGTGAGGTCCACCTGCCTGCTGACGACCGTCTGGAGTCCGTTAATGATCTGAGCGGACGTCGCGATCGGGTCGACGCCACCCCAGGGCATCGCCCCGTGCGTCTGCGTGCCACGCACGACAATCCGGAGACCATCGGAGCTGGCGAGTGTACCCCCCTCGCGATACGAGATCGTTCCGACGGGCGAAGGAGCCACGTGTAGTGCAAATACCGCGTCGACCTTCGGGTTCTCCATCGCACCGTCGGCGATCATGGGTTCCGCGCCACCCGGCCCTTCCTCGGCGGGCTGGAAGAGAAACTTCACCGTGCCGGGCACGTTGTCGCGCATCTCGGCGAGGACGGACGCGACGCCCATGAGGATCGCAACATGGTTGTCGTGCCCACAGGCATGCATGACACCGACCTCACGACCTTGCCATTGGGCGGTCACCTTCGAGGCGAAGGGTACGTCAGCGAGCTCAGTGACGGGCAGACCATCCATGTCGGCTCGTAATGCGACGACGGGCCCCGGACGACCTCCTTCCAGAACGCCAACGACCCCGGTCCCGCCGACGCCCGTCTGCACGTCGATCCCCAGGGACTCCAGGTGTTCGGCGACAAGCCCGGCTGTGCGGAACTCCTGCATGCCGAGTTCAGGGTTGGCGTGGATGTCACGGCGCCAGGTCACGACCTGGTCGTTGATCGCCGCTGCGAGCTCGTCGATGGTGCCATGCAGAGGGTTCGTCTGAGACGCCGCGGGTGCGGCGAAGAGTGCGACGAAGAAAAGGCCCGTCGTCAGACGGCGTCGAGTGCTGCTCATGTCAGGGTTCCGCGTCAGAGTGGATACTCGTGAAGCGCTCACGCTAGACGGGCCGCGTGTGCACGGCAACAGCTATTTCGAACGGTGCGCTCTCAGCCCCTAGACCTCCTCCATCGATCGAGCCGGAGTCGGAGCCGTCGATCAGTGAGTGCCTGATCTCCGGTCGGCAGGATCGGGGTGATGGTGCACCCAGCGACGTCGACCGCGGCCTCCCAGGCGCCCTGATCCTCGAGGACAAAGAGCTCGATCTGCTCGGGAGGGGTGAGTTTGTCGAAGTCAACGAGGCCGGCAGAGTCGTCGCACGCAACTGCGGCGAGCAGGGCCAGAAGAGCTCCAGATTTCGCGAATCGGCGGATGATTATCACATCCTCTCGAGCTTGGGTCGGGCCCGGTGAGCGGGCGCTTCGACAACAAGACGGTGCGAATGCCAAAAAGGTAACGCACCGATTTTGAAGCCTCTGTGGGGGTGGGTCGCCGGACACGTTCCGGAGCGGTAAGATTTGGTTCGCCGAGCCCCTCGTTGGGCTCGCACCCCTCTCTATTCCGCATCGCCCACCGGAGCTCGGTCCGACTTGAAGCGCATTCTCATCACAGGCGCAGGTGGCCAGATCGGCTCCTGGCTCGTTCCACGGCTACGAGAGCTGTACGGCGAGGCCAATGTCCTCGCGACCGACGTCCGACACCTTGGCTCGGACTTTGCTGATGCCGGCCCGTTCCAGGTGCTGGACGCGACCGACGCCAAAGCGGTCGGCGAGTGCGTCATGCGTCACCGACCGGACACGGTGTACCACCTGGCTGCGATCCTCTCGGCGACCGGCGAAAAGGACCCGCAGCTCGCATGGCACGTGAACATGGCGAGTCTGGAGGCGGTTCTGGAGGTCGCCCGCGAGCAGCACTGCGCGGTCTTCACGCCGAGTTCGATCGGAGCTTTCGGGCACGACACTCCCAAGGATCCGACGCCTCAGGACACGATCATGCGACCCGCGACGATGTACGGCATTACGAAGGTCGCGGGCGAGCTTCTCTGCGACTACTACCACACCAGATATGGCGTGGATACGCGTGGAGTTCGTTTTCCCGGTCTGATCTCATATGGGGCACCGCCGGGTGGCGGGACGACCGACTGGGCCGTGGACATCTACTACAAGGCGTTGTCGGACGGCCGTTACACGTGCTTTTTGGGTCCGGACTCGCAGCTCGACATGATGTACATGCCGGACGCGATCGATGCGCTTATCGGTGTCATGGAGGCTGATGCAGATCGGCTGCAGCATCGTAACGCCTTCAACGTGACGGCCATGCAGCTTACCCCGACCGGGCTGGCTGCCGAGATCCGGAAGCACATTCCCCATTTCGAGATCGACTTCGAGGTCGATCCTGTCCGGCAGGCGATCGCCGACTCCTGGCCCGACCGTATCGACGATTCCGCAGCACGTGAGGAGTGGGACTGGAGCCCCTCTTTCGACGCCTCCGCGATGACCGTCGACATGCTCGAACATCTGAATCACAACGACTGAGTGGAGTATTGAATGCCGTCTGATCGTCTGACCGAGGTTCTGGACCGCCACGTCACCGAGCTCGACTCAGCGGGAACTGCGAAGGGTGCGGAGACCGTCGTAGTTGGCGTGAAGCGTGCCGAGGGTGACAGAGGACCCCGCTTCCTGCTCGCCGGCGAAGGGGACAAGGAGTTCATGCGCATGAACTCCAACTCGTACGCAGGGCTCGGACTCCATCCGGCGGTCGTGGAAGCCGAGGAGAAGGCGACGGCCGAGTTTGGTGCCGGCCCGGGGGCCGTGCGGTTCATTTCGGGGAGCTACTCGGCTCACGTCGAGCTGGAGCAGGCTCTCGCAGAATTCCACGGTCGCGAGGCGGGGATGATCTTCTCCTCGGCGTATGCCACGATCGTGTCGACGATTACGCCGCTCGTGACCCCGGATACGGTGTTGATTTCGGACGAGCTGAATCACAACTGCATTATCAATGCGATGAGGTTGTCGCGGCCTGCGGGCAAGGCGATCTACGCGCACAACGACATGGCTCAGCTCGACGCCGCTCTTGAGGAGTGGAAGGGTAAGGCGAAGCGCGCCCTCGTCGTCACTGACGGGATCTTCTCGATGCGTGGTGACCACGCTCCGCTCGATGAGGTGATGGCCTTGTGCCAGAAGCATGACGACGCCTACGAAGAGAACGTGGTCTGTCTGGTCGACGACTCACATGGCGTCGGGGCATTCGGTCGGACTGGCCGCGGAACCGAGGAGTACACGAATTGTCCTCCGGTGGACATTCTTGTCGGCACGCTCGGAAAAGCGTTCGGGGTGAATGGCGGGTACGTCGTCGGGAACGAAGCGACGATTCGGTTCTTTCGAGAGTCTTCCCAGATGTACATCTACTCGAACCCGATCACCGTGGGTGAGGCTGCGGCGGCCCTCGCGGCCCTTCGCGTGATCGACAGCCCGGAGGGCGAAGGGTTGCTGCACAACCTTCGTGCCCTGACGAAGCGCTTCGAGGATGGACTCGGTCGAATCGGTATCGAAACGATTCCGGGCGAGCACCCGGTGGTGCCCCTCATGATCCGAGACACCGCAAAGACTCATGATCTTGTCCAGCATCTCTACGACAATGGAGTGCTGGTGACCGGGCTCGCGTTCCCGGTCGTTCCACGTGGGGACGAGGAGATCCGCACGCAGGTCAATGCAGATCATACGGAGGCAGACATCGACCGCGTGCTCGACATTCTGGAAGCGTATGTGGCCTGACGTTGTGGGTTGACCCGGCCATGTGTTCTACTCCGCGTGTGCCACAGTCGCGGTCGGGCAGCTCGAACGGTCCGGAGCGAAGTCGAAGAGCGAGGAGCTTGAGTGAACATTGCAAAGGGGGCCCGGATGTTCCGGAACGTGAACGCGGGAGAAGACGAGTCGTGAGCGGCTGCTCGATGTCGCGGCGGGACGCCGTGCGCGTCGGACTCGGTGCCGCAGGCGCGCTCGCTGGAGCTCCCTTCTTCAATGCGGGGCGCTTTCGGCTCTTTGCGGGAACGACCCAGGAGTACACACGACGCTGCATCGACCTGGTCGAGGGGTCGCTGATCATCGACATGCTCGGGCTGACGACGATCAACAGCGAGACGATCGCTCGGTGGGGTGTCGACTACTCGGGGCTGAGTGCCGCGGATGCGGATGAGTTTCGCGAGTCCGAGATCGACGTCTTTCACATCGCGACCGGGGTCGGCGGGCGGACACAGGACGAGGCGTACCATAACTGCCTGTCGTTCGTCGCCAGCTACAATGCGATCGTGGCGAACCGTCCAGACATGTTCGTCCGTATCGACTCGGCCGCGGATCTGGCGTCCGTGCATGGATCAGGGCGGACGGGGATTCTGATCGGGATTCAGAATTCGTCCCACTTTCGAAGCGCCGAGGACGTAGAGACGTTCCACTCACTCGGCCAACGGGTGAGTCAGCTCACCTACAACAGCCGCAACCTGATCGGAAACGGAGCCACGGAGCGTGTCGACGGAGGGATCAGCGACTTCGGCGTAGGCATTGTCGAGGCGATGAATCGAGTGGGCATGGCGGTGGACGTCTCACACTCGGGTGACCAGACGACGCTTGACGCCTGTGAGGTTTCAAGCGCCCCCGTACTGTACACCCACTCCAACGCGCGAGCGCTCAACCCCGGGCATCCTCGCTGCAAGACAGACGAGGCCATCCTCCGCATGGCCGAAACCGGCGGCGTGATGGGCATCACGGGCGTACGTAACTTCGTGAGCGATCGCGAACCGACGACGATCGAGCAGTACCTCGATCACTTCGATCACGTGCGGGATCTCATCGGGGTCGAGCATCTCGGGATCGGGTCGGACATCGATCTGCACGGGTACGACGACATGCCGGCAGACCAGTACGAGGCGTTGAAGGCCAATTACAAAGGGTCCTACGCGTTCCGGGACAAGATCGACATCGACGAGATCGCACATCCGAAGAGAATGTTCGACGTGACGGACGGGCTGATTCGGCGTGGATACACCGACGATCACATCCGAGGGATTCTCGGGGGCAACTTCCAGCGTGTGCTGGGCCGGATCTGGGCGGGTATGTAGGTCACGGCGGCCCGGATACTGGGTGGCATGAACCGAAGAAGGCCCCGCC
>PBPM01000077.1 GCA_002724635.1 Rhodospirillaceae bacterium | reverse complement strand
TCAGAGACATTTTGCACAATCATATCCACATTGACCGAGGCGTCTGCCAGGGGGCCGAAGATACCTGCCGCCACGCCCGGCCTGTCCGAGACCCGGAGCAGGGTGACCTTTGCTTCATCGCTGCTATGGGAGATGCCGCTGACTACTTGCTGTTCCACAATTTCTTCCTCCGATACCACAAAGGTTCCAGGGACCTCCACAAAGGTGGAGCGTACTTGAAGCTTGACATTCTGGTTCATGGCCAGCTCCACGGACCGCGTCTGGAGAACCTTCGAGCCCAACGACGCCATTTCTAACATTTCCTCATAGGTGATGCGGTCCATTTTGCGGGCCTTGGTCACGATCCGGGGATCGCTAGTGTAGATGCCGTCTACGTCCGTATGTATATCGCACCGGTCAGCCTGCAACGCGCCGGCGAGCGCCACCGCTGTCAGGTCCGAGCCGCCGCGCCCCAGTGAGGTGACCCGGTTGTTGGGGCTAGTGCCCTGGAATCCCGGCACCACGACGACCTCACCAGACTCCAGCCGCTTAACCAACTCGTCTGTGTCGACCCCGGTGATACGTGCCTTGCCGTGGACATCATCCGTATGGATGGGGATTTGCCAGCCCAGCCAGGATCTGGCCTGAACGCCCAGGTTCTGCAAGGCCAGCGCCATGAGCCCCGCATTGGACTGTTCGCCCGCGGAGACAACCACGTCATATTCCCGTGCATCGATGAGGGCGCCCATCTGGCTCGTATAACCCACCAGCTCATTGGTCACGCCCGCCATGGCGGATACCACGACAACGACCTGGTGGCCGGCATCAACTTCCGCCTTCGCACGGAGCGCGGCGTTTTTGATCCGGTCCACATCAGCGACGGACGTGCCGCCGAATTTCTGTACAATGCGAGCCATCTTCGCGGTTCCTTGCCGCTTCCGGTCCAAGTTGGGTGATTTTCAGCCCCTGAACCTTGCGGCATCATTCAAAAAAATAGCGCCCAGTCCCTGGAACTCAGTTGCCCAGGCAGGAGCGCGCGTATACATACTCGGTATGCCCCCTATCGCGCAAGTTTTTGAAAAGCTCGGCGGAATGGAAGAGGTCGGAGAATAGAGATGACATCGGAAACATCCGTCGCAGAGGATGATGTCGCCCGCTTTACCGCGATGGCTGACCAGTGGTGGGATCCAACGGGGGATTTTGCGCCCCTGCATAAAATCAATCCCATCCGGCTTGAGTTTATCCGCGATCACCTCTGCGGGCTAGCCGGGACGGATCCCTTGTCGGCGACGCCTCTGAAGGGCCTGCGCATCCTTGATATCGGTTGCGGTGGCGGGCTTTTGTGCGAGCCGTTGACACGGTTGGGCGCAACGGTGATGGGTATCGACGCGGGCGATAAAAATATCAATATTGCGGCCAACCACGCGGAGCGCATGGGCCTCGACATCACCTACCGCAACATGTCCCCCGAAGAGGCTGTCGCGGAAAGCCTTCAATTCGATGTGGTCCTCAATATGGAGGTGATCGAACATGTCGCGGACACCAGCCTGTTCATGGAAGCCTGTGGGGCTCTGGTGAAACCCGGTGGCGCCATGGTCGGCGCGACGCTAAACCGGACCCTGAAATCCCTCGCCTTTGCTAAGATCGGCGCGGAGTATGTGCTACGATGGCTGCCCGCCGGGACGCATGATTGGCGGGCCTTCGTGAAACCGTCCGAGTTCAGTGCTTTGTTGCGCTACGAAGGGTTTACCGTGAAAGACCTGAAAGGTCTCAGCTATAATCCATTGTTCGACGAATGGACCCTCGGGCGGGACCTCGGCGTGAACTATCTGATTTTTGCGGTGAAGTCGGACGCCCTCTAGAGCTGGCCTTCAGAGGGGCTTTAAGAGTCTTTGTATTTGCGCCAGGGAATGCGGCTGACCGGGATGTCTTCCTCGATCAGGTCCATGGCTTCTTCGTCCGTCGCCTCGCCGTAGATACCGCGCTCTTCGGCATCACCGTAGTAGATGGCGCGGGCTTCGTCGGCAAATTTGTCACCGACATAGTCGCAATTGTCTTCAACGTGCTTCTGAATCTTGCCAACCGCTTCCAGGATTTCACGGGCAACCTCGGCGGCGCGTTCTTTTCCACGCGCGGTTGGTTTGTGTATTTGCCGGTCCTGCAGCAGCTCCTTTTTGCGGGAGGTAGAGACCGCCGGTGCCATGATGGCTTTGGAGACCGAAACGTCCGAACAAATAGGACATTCCACCTCGCCCCGCTTTTCCTGGTGGTCGTAGGTGACGCTGTCTTTGAACCAAGCTTCAAACTGATGCCCGTTCGAGCATTTCAATTCATACAAAATCATGGAGAGTGTCTCGTTATCGTCGCGAGCTTTATCTTAATTTGCTAGTTTTGCCAAGTGTCGCAGCAGAACGGTTAACATTTCACCAATCGAGCCTATGAGTTCAGAAACGCCCTCCCATAATGCCAAAGATCCGCTCGCCTGGGTGGTTCAGCACACCGGTCATATTGCCGAAGGTGGCCGTGTCCTGGATGTGGCGTGCGGCAGCGGACGGCATACCCGATACCTGCTGGACCTGGGATTCAGGGTGACGGCCATCGACCGCGATATCAGCAGATTGGCGGATATAATTGAAGATGAGAGCCTCCGGGTTCTGGAATACGACCTGGAAGATGGCACCCCCTGGCCACTGCCGGGAGAGACCTTCGACGGGATCGTGATAACAAATTATCTGTTCCGGCCGTTATTCCCCCGGCTGGCCGAGGCGCTGTCAGAAGGCGGGGTCCTAATCTACCAAACCTTCGCCGCCGGAAACGAGGCATACGGCAAGCCGCGAAATCCGGATTTTCTTTTGCTGGAAAACGAACTTCAGGAGTTTTTTGGCGAAAAATTTAAGGTTCTGGCATTCCATCAGGGCTTCGTGGAGACACCATCCCCTGCTGTCGTGCAGCGGATCTGCTGCCGAAAGTAACGACCGTAAATTTCCTAGCTATCTAAATCCCCTCATCCTGAGCTTGTCGCCTTTGCGTAGCAACTTCGGCGCAGCTAGGTCGACAAGCTCAGGATGAGGACGAGAGCAAGTTAAAACCAGAGAGACTTACTGCCGGAGAACGGAGATGTTCTCGCCCGTTTGCGCCAGCAGGTCGTCGGACAGTCTGTAGCTCCGGTCGTGGGTGAGCGCCGGAATTTTGGACCGGGCTTCGGCGACTTTGGCCGGATCGATTTCTGCAGTGATCACGCCGGGGGCCTCGCCGCCATCCGCCAAGATGGTGCCCCAGGGATCAATGATTAGTGAATGGCCGTAGGTCCTGCGGTCTTCCGCATGGGTTCCGCATTGGGCGGCCGATATGACATAGCTTCCGGTCTCAATGGCCCGGGCGCGTTGCAGAACGTGCCAATGCGCTTCACCGGAGACTTTGGTGAACGCCGCGGGGATGGTGATAAAGTCCGTTCCGTTCTGCGCTAGGGTGCGGTAGAGGTAGGCAAAACGTACGTCATAGCAGATGGTCAGCCCAGCCCGGCCCCAGGGCAGGTCTGCAATGACGGCTTCCGCGCCGGGCTCATAGGTCGCAGATTCCCGGTAGTACTGCCCGTCCCCAAGTTCGACATCGAACATGTGGATTTTGTCGTAGGTGGCCGTGACGTCACCTTGGGCGTCGAAGAGGTAGCTGCGGTTGGCGATTTTACCATCGGGCAATTTGATGGCGAGGGATCCGATGAGGATCCACCGCCCAGACTCCGCGGCCTTCGCCTGGATGAGGTCCAGCACAGGATGATCTTCCTCCGCCGGCGCCTTCTCCCGAAGGGCATCACCGTTCGGCTCCATCATGCCGGTGCATTCCGGCAACGTAATAAAATCCGCCCCGGCACCGATGGCCTCGTCGAGGAGGTCGGTGACCTCCGGAAGGTTGTCGTCAATCGTCCGTTTCGAATTAAGCTGAAGGCATGCCGCTGTGAATTGGGAAGCCATATGCATTTCTCACCTTGATGTTCCAGGCTGACGTAAACGTCAGGCGTTTAACAATGGATCAAGTTTGCCTTGGGAGTCCATGGTGTAAAGTTCGTCGCAGCCGCCGATATGCACGTCGTCGATAAAAATTTGGGGGACCGTGTGGCGGCCGCCAGCGCGCTCCATCATCTCCGGCTTCCGGCCGGGATGGAACATAATGTCAACTTCCTCAAAATCCACGCTTTTGTTTTTGAGTAGCGACTTTGCGCGATAACAAAACCCGCAGAACGGTGAGGTGTAAATCTCGATTTTGGCCACGCTTCACTCCTGTGAGCTTTGCACTTTGGAATAATTTCAATCGGTATCTCATTCCTACATAAACCTCCTATATACCCCTCTTGCTGACGAGTGCCAGCAGATTCCGCATCATATTTTGGTGACTGCCCGGCTAGAGTGACCGCTCTAGAGATACCCTGGCCAGCGTGAGCACATTCACCTCGTCTGCGCCATGTCGTTTGAGCACCCCGGCGGCATCACAAACTGGACGTTCGCCCAACAGGCGGCACAGAGGCGTGCCCGACCCCCGAACGATGCCAGGCATTTCAGGCATTTGGGCGAATAGAGAATATCCAGGCAGTGGCTTAAGGCGGCCCTGAGGAACTTAGGCGCCATCATTTCCGTCATGGCATTTCCCTTTATTGCTGGTTCTTGCTATGCAGCCTCTAGAGGCCCTTTTTTGCGGCCACGTGTGCAAAAGGATGTAATTTTGACCGAAGCGCCCCATCATGTATTTGACCGGCAGGCCGTCCGGCGCCAC
This sequence comes from Rhodospirillaceae bacterium, assembly GCA_002724635.1. Classification (GTDB taxonomy): domain Bacteria; phylum Pseudomonadota; class Alphaproteobacteria; order UBA6615; family UBA6615; genus UBA8079. Next base: position 1,115 of record PBPM01000077.1, on the reverse strand, counting down.
AAGGAGCGGGCTGGCCGGGACTTCGGGTCATTTGACTTTCTCCTTCGGGAAGCCGCGGACCGCCTTGTGGATAGGTTGGCGGATGTCCGCCGGACCTTCCCGGTAGCGGTGGAATTGGGCGCGCATCAAGCTGTGCTCCAGGAGGCTGCCTGTGGCCGGTCTTCGCTCGGCAGGGTTTTGCATTCTGCGGGAAGTGAAGCCATGCTGACGCCCGCAAGTACAGGCATGGTGGCGGATGAAGAACTCCTCCCATTTGCCTCCGAAAGCCTCGACCTGATCATCAGCAGTTGCGCACTTCATTGGGTAAATGACGTGCCGGGAACGCTGATCCAAGCGCGCCAAGCGCTTAAACCGGACGGCCTTTTTCTGGCTAACTTTTTTGGTGGCGAAACGTTAAAAGAGCTTCGAGACTCACTGCTCAAAGCGGATATGGAGGTGGAAGGCGGCGCCGGCCCTCGGGTTTCCCCGTTCGCCGATATCCGGGACGCGGGCGCGCTTTTGCAACGGGCAGGGTTTGCTTTGCCCGTGGCGGATACAGAGATCCTCACAGTGTCCTATGATAACCCTCTGAAGCTCCTGTACGATCTTCGGGGCATGGGGGAATCCAGTGCTATTTCTAAACGGCGAAAAACCTTCTCCCGCCGGGCGACTCTGTTCCGGGCCTGCGAGATTTACCTAGAGGATTTAGCCGGAGACGACGGACGCGTCCCCGCGACGTTTGAACTGATCACGCTGACCGGTTGGGCGCCGGCGGAAAGCCAACCGAAGGCGGCAGCGAGGGGCAGCGGACAATTGTCCCTGACCGATGTTTTAGAGGCTGATACGGACAAAGACCCATAGCCTGCCCGCCTGTTTGCGATTGTTGACAGGCGCGGATAGTTTGTTGCCATGAAATTTTCCACGCCTCTCTTAAAAGGCACCCTCGTCCAGCGCTACAAACGGTTCATGGCGGACATCGTGTTGGATACGGGCGAAGAGATCACCGCCCACTGTGCCAATTCCGGTTCCATGCTGGGCGTGAAGGAGCCGGGTTCTGAGGTCTGGGTCTCCCCCGCCAACAATCCCAAGCGCAAGCTCAAATATACCTGGGAGCTGATTAAGGTCGGCAAAAGTTA
>PBPM01000022.1 GCA_002724635.1 Rhodospirillaceae bacterium | reverse complement strand
AGGGGCTGGCCATCTCGATGGAAGCCACGGCCATCCCTGCGCTGATCATCTGTGCGGCGATCATCATCTCCTTCCTGCTGGCGGGCCTGCTGGGCATCGCCATCGCGGTGACGGCGATGCTGGCGCTTGCGGGCATGGTCGTCGCGCTCGATGCCTACGGACCGGTCACGGACAATGCCGGCGGCATCGCCGAAATGGCCGAGCTGGATGACGACGTGCGCAAGACCACCGACGCGCTCGACGCGGTCGGCAATACAACCAAGGCGGTGACCAAGGGCTATGCCATCGGTTCGGCTGGCCTAGGTGCGCTGGTGTTATTCGCAGCCTACACGTCCGATCTGAACTTCTTCATCGAAACGCCGGACAAGTATCCGTATTTTGCGGGTGTCGATCTTAATTTCTCCCTGACCAACCCCTATGTGGTCGTGGGCCTGTTCGTGGGCGGCATGCTGCCGTTTTTGTTCGGCGCCATGGGCATGACAGCGGTCGGACGCGCAGCCGGCTCGGTCGTTGTCGAGGTCCGACGTCAGTTCAAGGAGATCCCGGGCATCATGGAGGGCTCGGGCAAGCCAGAATACGGCAAGTGCGTGGACATGCTGACCCGCGCGGCTATCAAGGAGATGATAATCCCCTCGATGCTGCCGGTGTTGTCGCCGATTATACTGTTCATCATCATTCTGCTGATCGCCGGAAAGTCCGCGGCCTTTTCGTCCCTTGGGGCGATGCTGCTGGGCGTGATTGTGACAGGTCTGTTTGTCGCGATCTCCATGACCGCCGGGGGCGGCGCGTGGGATAACGCCAAGAAGTACATTGAGGATGGCAAACATGGCGGCAAGGGCTCCGACGCACACCATGCGGCGGTGACCGGTGACACGGTTGGCGATCCCTACAAGGACACGGCAGGACCCGCTGTGAACCCGATGATCAAGATCACGAACATCGTGGCGCTCCTAGTGCTGGCGGTATTAGCGAGCGTCTAGGCGTAAATTAAGACTAAAGAAAAACCCTCGGGAGCTGCCCCCGGGGGTTTTTCATGGCGCGCGTCAGGATGCCTACTGGCCGCTCCCCGCGAAACGGCCGATATTGCCGAATAGTTGCTGAATCAGTGTTAGCTCGTTGCCGGCTGTGGGGGTGACACGGCTGACCAGGTCGACCTCGCGGCGGTCATTCTCGGTGTAGGTGAATACATCCTCGACGATGTTCTGCTCGTCGAAGGTGATCGCTATGATCTTTCGCTCGAGAAGCTTGGGTTCGAGGAACGCGACGGTTTCCGTCCGCTCCGACATGTAGTACCAGACTTTTGTACGGAACACGCCTTCGGTCGAGGGACTGCCCAGCGCGTGACGGACCTCGCGGCGGCTGGTCTGCCCCGGCTCGATCGCGGCGACCGCGTCGGGATCTGGTTCCTGGCCGCGGACATTGACGATTGGCGCACAGGCACTGAGCGCTGCGAGTAAGACGAGGATTCGACCATGTCGGACAAACAGTTTCATCGGGCAGACCGTATGGCGGTTCGCGTTGGTGTGGTGCAGATCCAGCAGGACGATGGCACCCGCCGTTTCGCCCTGTCAACCGGCCCGCTGGCGGGCCCGTCGCAGGTATCAAACTGACATGCTGAACTGGATTCGAGAACGCAAACAACGCCGCGCGCTCGCCGCGCGTTTGCTCGATATCCTCATCGCACAGGCGCGCCGGCCGATCTTCTACGCCGAATACGGTGTCCCCGACACCATGCTGGGCCGTTACGAGATGGTCTGTCTGCACGCCTATCTGCTGCTCGGACGTCTCAAGCAGGCCGGCGGGCAGGGTCCCCGGATTGCACAGACCCTGCACGATCAGATCTTCGACGATTTCGACATCGCGCTGCGCGAGGTCGGGATAGGCGACATGGGGATCGGCAAGCGGATCAAGAAACTCGCCCGCAATCTGCATGGCCGTATCTCGGCTTATGAGCGCGGGCTGGCCGGCGGCGATGCGGAGATGACAGCTGCGCTGCGCCGCAACCTTTATGCCAGCGCGGAGCCAACCGACGCCGAGGTCGCGGCGATGATTGCCTACATCCGCCATACCCGTGATGCGGTTGAAGCTTGTGATCCCGATGATCTCTGGCAGGCACGGTCGCTTTTCCCCGATCCTGCGTCGATTGGGACCGTTTCGGAGGGTCTCGCATGACCGTGACGTCCGATCGGGAGTTTCTGCGCCACGTCGTGATCGCAGAGCTGTCCGCTGGCGAGCACGAAATCAGTACGGTTACGGCGGACCCGGCCGAATGCAGGGCGATCGGCGAACGGCTTGGGATTCTCTTAGTCGAAGGACTGACGGCGGAACTTCAGCTCCTCCGGGACCTGACCGGCGACGTGAACATGGTGGGCCGGATCGTGGCGGATGTGGTGCAGGCCTGTGTCGTGACCTTGGACCCGGTCGCGCAACATGTGGACACGCAGATTTTTCAGCGATTTTCCGGGCGTGACGATGAGGAAGAGGGGGACTATGAGGACCCCGTGGAGCCCATCATCGAGGACCGGATCGAGGTCGGCGATGTCATCGTCCAGAATCTCGCGCTCGCCCTGAATCCTTATCCGCGCGCGGCTGGCGCGGAGTTCGAGGAGTTTGACGACGAGACCGGGATGCCCACCGGGCCCTTCGCCGCGCTCGCTGGCTTGCGGGACGATGCGGAAAAATAGGTTCATTTCATCAATGTTTTCGTTCAGAAAGCTTGCGATTCGCTTGCCCGGCGGTGCATTTTTGGATAATTAGCAGCCGCCTTTTGGCGCGCTCTCGAAATTCATATCTTCCCGCGAAAGGGACTCAGATGGCTGTACCCAAGAAGAAAGTCTCCAAGTCGCGGCGCAACATGCGCCGCTCGCACGACTCATTGAAGCAGCAGGCCTATGTCGAAGATGAGACCACGGGCGAGTTCCATCGTCCCCATCACGTTGACATGAAGACAGGTTACTACAAGGGCCGCCAGGTCATCGAGGTCAAGGAGAAGATCTAGAGGCCAATCCCGGACTCCGCGTCCGGCTGGAGAGCGGACCCGTTGAGCGATCAGATCACAATCGCCCTAGACGCCATGGGCGGCGATGACGCGCCGAACATCGTGGTTGCGGGCGCCAACATCGCCCGGCGTCGGCATCCCGACGTCCGGTTTTTGCTTTTCGGTGACGAGAAGGACCTCACTGCACGCGTTGCGAAGCAGCGCGGCTTAGCGAAGTTCGTAGAGATCCGCCACGCGTCCGAGGGAGTCGCGGCAGACGCTAAGCCGTCCCAAGTTGTGCGCGGCGGCCAGAAAACCTCGATGTGGCGCGCGATCGCCGCAGTCAAGGCCGGCGATGCCAACGCCGTCGTGTCGGCGGGTAATACGGGCGCGCTCCTCGCCATGGCGATGCTGGTGCTCAAGCGGCTTCCCGGAATCGACCGGCCGGCGATTGCCTCCTTCTTTCCCACTCAGAGAGGCGAGACGGTGATGCTAGACCTCGGCGCTAATATCCGCTGCGACGAACGCAACTTGGTCGAGTTCTCGATCATGGGAGAGGTTTTTGCGCGCACGGTCCTTGGCATCGAGCAGCCGACCATCGGCCTGCTAAATGTCGGCGCGGAAGAGACCAAGGGCAAAGACGCGCTTAAGAATGCGGCCGAGATGCTTCGTGAACTCGACCTGCCGGGCGAATTTGTCGGCTTCGTCGAGGGCGACGATATCCCGGCAGGCGCGGTCGACGTCGTCGTTACCGATGGGTTCACCGGCAACGTCGCACTGAAAACTGCTGAGGGCACGGCAAAGCTCATAAACGCCTTTGTGCGCGAGACCTTTCGCAATTCCTTTTGGGCCAAGATCGGATATATCTTCGCTAAGCGTTCGTTCGACAAGCTGCGTAACCGCAGTGACCCTCGCCGATACAATGGTGCCATGTTCCTCGGCCTTGACGGTGTGTGCGTCAAAAGCCATGGCGGGACGGACGCGGTCGGATTTGCAACCGCCATTGGAGTGTCGATCGATATGGTTAAGTATGGCGGCAACGCCTCTCTGAAAACGACGGTGGAGCGGCTGGATCCCGACTCCCTGCGTCCCCAAGCCGCGGCCGCGTCCTGATGGTCCGCCGATCGATCGTCGCGGGCATCGGCTCTTATCTGCCCGAGCGCGTTGTGTCTAATGCCGAGCTCGCCGAGCAGATCGATACGTCGGACGAGTGGATCCGCGAACGCAGCGGCATTCATCAGCGCCACATTGTCGCCGACGGCGAGATGACATCTGACTTAGCCGCTGCGGCCAGCCGGCGCGCGCTCGCGGCGGCCGGCATGGAGCCCGATGATATCGGCATTATCGTCGTCGCGACCTCGACGCTGGACGAGACATTCCCCGCGACCGCCACGGTTGTCCAGTCGAAGCTAGGCTGTACCAACGGCAGCATGGGCTTCGACGTGCAGGCCGTGTGTTCGGGCTTCGTGTTTGCGCTCGCCACGGCCGACAATTTTATCAAGGCTGGTCAGGCCGACACCGCGCTGGTGGTCGGTGCCGAGACCTTCTCGAAGATTCTCGACTGGGACGATCGCACAACCTGCGTCTTGTTTGGCGACGGCGCGGGGGCGCTGGTGCTCAAGGCGGGCGAGGGCGAAGGCTCGAGCGACGATCGCGGCGTCCTGTCAACGCATCTGCACTCCGATGGTCGCCTGCACGACCTGCTGTATGTGGATGGTGGTCCCTCATCGACTGGCCAGGTGGGCCATCTGCGCATGGAAGGCCGCGAGGTCTTTAAGCATGCGGTGACCAAGATGTCATCGGCGATGGTCGAGGCACTCGAGGCCACCGGGCTCGGCGCCGAGGAGATTGACTGGTTCGTGCCACACCAGGCCAACCGGCGTATCATCGACGGCACCGCACGCAAGCTCGGCATCAACGGCGAGCGGGTGGTAGTCACCATCGACCAGCACGCCAATACCTCTGCCGCCTCCATTCCGCTCGCGCTGTCTGTTGCGGTCGATGATAAGCGCATCCAGGAGGGCAATCTGGTCCTCCTTGAGGCGATGGGTGGCGGGCTGACCTGGGGCTCGGGGATCGTCCGCTGGTAGCCTGCCGGTTTCGCCAAGAATCAATTTTTTAGATTAACCAACTAGAACAATCCTCTGATATTGACGCATTTCTCCTGCCGCGCTACCGTTCAGCCCACAAAAAAGGTGGGGAGCAGGCGGTGAGTAATACCATTACACGTGCCCAGTTGACGGAAGCCGTTTACCAGGAGGTGGGGCTCTCTCGAAACGAATCCGCCGACCTTGTGGAATCGGTCCTGGCCGAGATGTCGGAAGCGCTGATCCGCGGCGAGATGGTCAAGCTTTCGTCCTTCGGTAGCTTCCAGGTGCGCCAGAAGGGGCAGCGGATGGGGCGCAACCCAAAGACGGGTGAGGAAGTACCTATTCTGCCGCGCCGAGTCCTAGTGTTCCGTCCCAGCCATGTTCTTAAGAAGCGGATCAACGAAGATTCGGGCGCCGCAACCGAACCGGTTGGTGCGCCGAGCTTCTCTGCGCCGGGCGCGCTTCCGGAAACCGATCCCTCCTACTAAGTTAGACGGATGCCCGACGTTGGAAACTTGTCTGCGCGCCGTGGCGGTAAGTCCGCGGCGGCCTTTCGCACCATCAGCGAGGTCGCGAACGATCTTGAGGTTCCGCAGCATGTCCTGCGCTTCTGGGAGACGAAATTCTCCCAGGTGCGGCCTATGAAGCGCGGCGGCGGGCGACGCTATTATCGGCCCGAGGATGTCGATCTGCTCCGGTCCATTCGCGGCCTGCTCTATGACGACGGCTACACTATCAAGGGCGTCCAAAAACTCCTGCGCGAGGGCGGCCCGAAGCCGATGGATACTTACGATACCCCCGATCTGGCTCCCCAGACCGTCGCGTCGTCGCCGGGCCAGCCTGCGGGTATAACGGCGGAACAACGCAAGGAATTGGAGGCGATTCTGGGCGAACTCGAGGCACTTCGAAAGCTTCTCGATTCCTGAGAGTCGTCACCAGTATTGCCGGGCTTCAATCCCGGGACGGAACTCTCTATAGTCCGGCCGTTCGGTCGGGACGTAGCGCAGTCTGGTAGCGCATCACACTGGGGGTGTGGGGGTCGCAGGTTCGAATCCTGCCGTCCCGACCAACGATTT
>PBPM01000076.1 GCA_002724635.1 Rhodospirillaceae bacterium | reverse complement strand
CGCACTGCAAGGCGATGGGGACGCCGATCGTCGGAGACGGCAAGTATGGCCGGCGCGACAGCGATGTCGAGGGCCTGCCGCAGCGCCTGCATCTCCACGCCCGCAGCCTGATGCTACCCCACCCGCTGAGCGGGGAACGCCTGAAACTCGATGCGCCGCTTGACGATGTGTTGGCCCGAAGCTGGGGTTTCGTGGGGTTTGACGCGAACATGACATAGAACGCACATAGTCTTGTGGAATGCTCGACTTTCATGCAATTCGCCTCGCACCTGTATCGGGCCTGCGCTACGTAGCGGGGCCGGTTCGGATAGCCCGGCGATCCTAGCCAGTCTCGATGGCCATGCCCGCCAACATATGGGCAGGGACGCATGCGCAACGAGGGACTTGGCTATGTCAGCGGTCTCATTTCCGGGATCGGTGAGGCGATGAGTGGCAAGGACTGGGTAACCGTCGACCGCACGGCGAATGATTTTCTGTTTGAGAAGGGAGTGGGGACGAGCCGGGTCAATCTCCTCAGTACCGGGGTAGTAATTCTGACCGCGGAGGGCGATATCAATCTGGGCACCGAAGAGTACAAGATAAAGATCAAGCCCCGGCCGCGCGGCTCCGACCTGAGCCTTGCCGTGCTGGTACACATTCGCGGACTGCTGGGCGATCCCAGTTTGCTGCCCGATCCGCTGGGCACGCTGGCGAAGATTGGCTCGTTCTTGGACAACATCGTCTTCCCCCGGCGGCATTGATCGGGCTTGTCGATCTCAGCGGCAACAACCATCCTTGCGTGCAGTATGTGAAGACGACAGCGGGGCAGAGCGAGCCGACACCTTCGACCCCGCTGGAAAAGCGCGCGCGCGAACAGGGACTGGCACCCGGGCAGTCTCTAGGGACGGATGCGGAGGCTGGGTTGGTTAGTAGGATGAAACGTTTCTACAAGGATGTTGCTGTCGCTGCGGCTGATTCGGATGGTGGTGCCTTCGAGGTGCATCTCGATGGTCGCGGGGTGCGGACGCCGCTGCGTCGCGCCCTGCAGGTGCCGGCGCGCGCGCTGGCCGACGCCATTGCCGGGGAATGGCATGCGCAGGGCGACGAGATCGCGGCCGAAGCTATGCCCCTGACGCGAATTGCCGCCACTGCGGTCGATCGTGTCGCCGATGATCCCGAGGGCTACGTCGATCAGATTGCAGCGTTTGGCGGAACGGACCTCATCTGCTACCGCGCCCAGTCGCCGCAGGAACTGGTCGTCCGGCAGGTGCGTGTTTGGCAGCCGCTGCTGGATTGGGCGCGCGATACCTACGGCAGCGAACTGTTCGTCACGGACGGCCTGTTGCCGGTGGAACAGCCGCAGGGCTCCCTGTCGCGCCTGCGGGCAGCGGTGGCGGCTTATGATCACTACGAGCTTGCGGCGCTGGGGGTGGTCACGTCGGCGAGCGGGTCGCTGATCGTGGCTCTGGCCATGGCCGTCGGCCGGCTGGACGCGAAGAGTGCGTTCGAGGTGAGCCAGCTGGATGAATCCTACCAGGTCGAACTGTGGGGCGAGGAGGAAGAAGCCCGGGCACGGCGCGATATTCTTCGCGCGGAAATCGACTGCTCCGCAGCCTTCCTTGCGTTGTTGCGTGCCGGCTGAACGGGCTTCGCCTGATCTGGCCCGAAACCACGAAAACCTGCTATGAGGGACGTCGTTTAGGGTTTCGCCGGGGGCGCGACGTGCAAGATATTCTGGATCAGCTTGAAGCCCGTCGAATTCGCGCTCGGCTGGGCGGTGGCGAGCGTCGCATCGAGTTACAGCACAGCAAGGGCAAGCTGACCGCGCGCGAACGCCTCGAACTCCTGCTGGACGAGAACTCCTTCGAGGAGTTCGACATGTTCGTCGAGCAGGTACCCAACGATATGACCGCGGACATCGAGCCCATTCCCGGCGACGGGGTGGTGACCGGCTGGGGGCTGATCAATAGCCGTAAGGTCTTCGTGTTTTCTCAGGACTTCACTGTCTTCGGGGGATCCCTCTCCGAGGCTCATGCCATGAAGATCTGCAAGGTCATGGACATGGCTATGAAGAACGGGGTGCCGTTGCTGGGCCTGAACGATTCCGGCGGGGCACGAATTCAAGAGGGCGTCGAGTCCCTAGCCGGCTATGCGGAGGTTTTCCAGCGCAATGTCGATGCCTCGGGCGTCATCCCGCAAGTCTCGGCGATCATGGGGCCATGTGCGGGTGGAGCCGTCTATTCGCCGGCGATGACCGATTTCATCTTCATGGTCGAGGATACGTCCTACATGTTCGTGACTGGGCCCGAGGTCGTGAAGACGGTCACCCATGAGGAGGTGACTCAGGAGGAACTGGGCGGCGCCTCGACCCATACTACCAAGTCGAGCGTCGCCGATGGTGGCTTCGAGAACGATGTGGAGATGCTCCTCCAGCTGCGGCGCTTCTATGATTTTCTGCCGTTGAACAATCGTGAGCGCCCGCCGGTCTGGCCGACCAGTGATCCGTTCGACCGCGAGGAGCCATCCCTCGACACGCTGATCCCGTCCGACCCGCTGAAGCCGTATGACATCAAGGAACTGATTGTCAAAGTCGTCGATGAAGGCGACTTCTTCGAGTTGCAGGCCGATCATGCCGCCAACATCGTGATCGGGTTCGGGCGCATGGAAGGGCGAACGGTCGGGTTCGTGGCCAACCAGCCGATGGTTCTCGCCGGCTGCTTAGACATCGATTCATCGAAGAAGGCGGCACGCTTCGTGCGCTTTTGTGACTGCTTTAACATCCCGATCGTCACCTTCGTCGACGTGCCGGGTTTTCTGCCCGGAACGGCGCAGGAATATGGTGGGATCATCAAACATGGCGCGAAGCTGCTCTTCGCCTATGCCGAGGCGACGGTGCCAAAAGTCACGCTGATCACCCGCAAGGCTTATGGAGGCGCCTATGACGTCATGTCGTCGAAGCATATTCGCGGCGATATCAACTATGCCTGGCCGACAGCGGAGATCGCGGTCATGGGGCCGAAGGGGGCAGTGGAGATTATTTACCGCGAGGACCGGGACGATCCGGAGAAGATCGAGGCGCGGACTGAGGAATACCGCGCGCGTTTCGCCAATCCGTTCGTGGCCGCCCAGAAGGGCTTCATCGACGACGTGATCTACCCGCACAGCTCGCGACGTCGGATCTGCCGGGCGCTACGCTTGCTCGAGAACAAGTCGCTCGAGAATCCCTGGAAGAAGCACGACAACATCCCGCTCTAGCGCGGGCCGGACAGCGTCGCGTTACGTCTTTGTGCCCCATATGAAGCCGCGGCATTCCGGCAGCCGGGTTGGCGAGTCCGTCAGTTTCCATCCGCGCACGGTGTCGAACCCGGATGCCTTGACCATGCTGCCCATGCATTTCAGCGTCGGCGCCCACCAGTTGGTCTCGTTCTCCCCATACTCGTTGTTGGGATAGAACTCCATCACAATGTCGGATCCGAAGCCCTTCCCGCCGCCACGATAGGCGCTGAAATCGTCGGCGATAGCGGATTCGATGAATAGGTCTCCGGTGCAGACCGCCGACAGCTTGTCGATCGCATACATCGGCCAGCGCAGATGGTAGAGGACGCCAAAGCAGAACACGTAATCGAAAGTACCAAAGGTGTCGGGAGTGAGGTCGTAGATTGTCAGCTCATGACGCTGGCACTGCTCCGCATCATAGCCGAGTACCTCGCGGCACAGGTCGAAGGTCTCCCAGGCCTTGCGGTCCTCCGTCTCTAGATGACCGACGAAATCGGAGAAATCGTCGATCGCGATGGCCTGCGCCGCGCCGCGCTTCAGGGCCTCGAATGTCCAGTAGCCGTCCCAGGCTCCGATGTCCAGCACCCGCTTGCCGCTGAGGTCAACCGGCACGCGATAGGCACCCGCGTCGATCGGCGCCCAGCCCGGCGTAGTCACGCCGCCGGGCAGTTCGATCTTGTGATACCAGTAGGGAAACGCCGCGATGCGGGCTTCGAGTTCTTCGGTTGTCATGTCAGCTAACTAGCCGGACCCTTCGCCGGCGTCGAGTTGAAAAATGGAGACCGTGCCATCGCGTCCGCGAATCTCTCGTTTGCCGAAATGCGCCAGAGTATACGCGCCGGCCGTGTCAGGGCCAGCACCCCGCCGACGGCGAGTAGGATGAGCAGCGTGATTCCGCCGACCAGAAACGTCGCGAGGTGGATCCGGCGTTGAGCTGGCGGCTGGTCGCCGCTGGTATGTCCGGGTTCGTCAGGCATTGGAGCAGGCTAAGGCCGCAACGTCGTTTCGTCCATCAGTTCAAGGGCCGATCGACTCGCGAAATCCTCGATTGCGCACTGCAACATGCTCTCGTAGGTTCATCGGCATGTTTAAAAAAATTCTTATCGCGAACCGCGGTGAAATTGCCTGTCGGGTTATTCGCAGTGCCCGCGAGATGGGCATCGCCACCGTGGCCGTTTATTCCGACGCCGATAAAGGTGCGCTGCATGTGCGCATGGCGGACGAGGCGGTGCATGTCGGGCCGCCCCCCGCGTCCGAGAGCTATCTTGTGATGGACAAGATCCTGGCGGCGATTCGGGAGACGGGCGCCGATGCCGTCCATCCGGGCTACGGATTCCTGTCCGAGAATGCGGATTTCGCGCGCGCGCTCGAGGCCGCGGGGATCACCTTCATCGGGCCGCCGCCTGACGCGATCGCGGCAATGGGCGACAAGATCGAATCCAAGAAACTTGCCGACGCGGCCGGGGTCAGCACCGTACCCGGCCACATGGACACGATCGCCGATGTCGCGGAAGCTATCAGGATATCGAGGGATATCGGCTACCCGGTGATGATCAAGGCGTCCGCCGGTGGCGGCGGCAAGGGCATGCGCATCGCCTACAGCGAGGCCGAGGTCGAAGAGGGGTTCCGGTCCGCCCAGAACGAGGCGCGTTCCAGCTTCGGCGACGACCGCATCTTCATCGAGAAGTTCATCGAGGAGCCGCGCCATATAGAGATCCAAGTGCTCGCGGACGCTCATGGCAACGTCATTCACCTGGGTGAACGGGAGTGCTCGATCCAGCGCCGTCACCAGAAGGTGGTAGAGGAGGCCCCGTCGCCCTTCCTGGACGCCGAGACGCGCGCTGCCATGGGCGTCCAGTCCTGTGCACTTGCGGCTGCGGTCGGCTATAGCTCTGCCGGCACTGTCGAGTTCATCGTCGACAAGGATCGGAACTTCTATTTCCTCGAGATGAACACACGCCTGCAGGTAGAGCATCCCGTTACCGAGATGGTCACCGGCCTGGATCTGGTCGAGCAGATGATCCGGGTTGCGAACGGCGAAAAGCTGGAACTGGCTCAGGATGATGTAACCTTCACCGGCTGGGCCATCGAGACACGGGTCTATGCCGAGGATCCGAGCCGCAGCTTCCTGCCGGCCATCGGCCGGCTCGTACGCTATCGCGCGCCGAACCAGGACGGTATTGGCGTGCGCATCGACACCGGCGTCGGGGAAGGATCGGAGATCTCGATGTTTTACGACCCGATGATCGCCAAGCTGGCCACCTACGGTGCGGATCGCGCCGACGCGATCGCGCGGATGCAGGACGCACTCGACGGATACTTCATTCGGGGTACCGGCCACAACACCGCTTTCCTCGCCTCGGTCATGGCCCATCCGCGTTTCGCGCAGGGCCGCCTGACTACGAATTTTATCGCCGAGGAATATCCCGACGGTTATGCGCCCGCTGCGCCCGAGGGTGATCTGCGCGATCGCTTTGCCGCCGTCGCGGCGTATGTGCACGGCCGTTATGCAGCGCGTGCGCGACAGAACGGCGTTGCCGGCACGCCCGCGCTACCATCGGGCGAGGCCACATGGCAGGTGCAGATCGGCGCTGACACCAACACGGTGAACGTTGATCATCGCACCGATGGGGCCGAAATTGCCGTCGATGGTCGGCAGATAGCGTTGACAACCAGCTGGACTCTAGGTGACCCGGTCTTTGCCGCGAACTTCGATGACGGCGTCGCGACGTTCCAGATCGACCGGACGGGGGTGTCGTACCGGCTGACCCATCGGGGGGTCGAGGCGGATATCCGGGTCCTGTCAGCCCGCGGGGCCGCGTTGAACGCTCGGATGCCCGAAAAAGTACCGCCGGATCTAAGCCGGTTTGTCCTGTCGCCGATGCCGGGGCTTCTGGTCTCGCTCGCGGCCGAGGTGGGCTTGCAGGTGCGTGCGGGCGAAGAGGTTGCAGTGGTCGAGGCCATGAAAATGGAAAACGTCCTCCGCGCGGCCGCCGACGGTGTGGTGAAGACGCTGCATGCCGCGCCGGGCGACAGTCTGGTGGTCGATCAGCCCATCGTCGAGTTCGAATAGTGGCGGATATCGTGGCCGCCCGCGTGCTAATCCGCGGGCGCGTCCAGGGTGTCTGGTTTCGGGCCTGGACCGAGAATGTCGCCCGCGACCTGTGCCTCGACGGCTGGGTCCGCAACCGGAGCGACGGGTCGGTCGAGGCGGTGTTCGCGGGTCCCGTTGGCGTCATCGAGCGGATGATTGAGAACTGCCACGAGGGCCCCCCGGCGGCCCGGGTCGACGAGGTCGTCCGCACGCCTGCGGAAGCCCGCCCGCTGGTAGGACAGGGTTTCGCCAAACGGCCCACTGCCTGAGCGGCTAGCCGAAGATTTCCTTGAAACTAGCCTTCAGCGCCGCATCCAGTGCCGGCATCTCTGCGTCGATGCCCAGCGCCTTGAGGCTGGTCACCCCGAAATGTTCCTCGCCGATCCCGCAAGGCACGATGCCGGAGAAATGTTCGAGTTCCGGGGCCAGGTTGATAGAGACGCCGTGATACGTTACCCAGTGACGCACCCGTACCCCGATGGCGGCTATCTTGTCCTCGCGCCCGTCTCCATGATCGACCCAGATTCCGACGCGGCCGTCGCGGCGTTCCCCGGCCACTCCGAAGCGTGCCAGTGTAGCGATGACCCAGGCTTCTAGCCCGCCAACATAGGCGCGCAGATCTTGGCCGCGCGCAGCCAGGTCCAGCATCGCATAGGCCACGCGCTAACCTGGCCCGTGATAGGTGTATTGTCCGCCGCGTCCCGTCTGATGCACGGGGAACCGATTATAGTCGAGAAGGTCGTCCGGTCGGGCGCTTGTGCCCGCGGTATAGAGGGGCGGATGCTCGACAAGCCAGATCAGCTCGTCCGCGCCGTCATGGCGGATCGCCGCAACGCGTGCTTCCATCGCCACGACCGCGTTGGCGTAATTCTGCAGACTGGCGGCAGTGCGCCATTCGACATGACCCGGTGATCTTCGGGTTAGTTGCGAAGATGTGAGTGTTTCGTGCATTTAACAAAGCCGGAATATACTCATGTTCTCATGGTTTTGCTTGATTTCCGGTTGCCAGCCGCAAGCAGATCACGCATCTAACGCGCTCACCCTTGTAGCGTGGAGAGTGGACCCGACTCTGGTTTCGGGGCCGGCGCGGAGAAAAGAGATGGCAGAAGATATTCGCGAAGCGGCGCTGCGGTACCATCGCGATGGGCGGCCGGGCAAGATCGAGGTTGTTGCCTCAAAACCACTGGGTAACCAGCGCGACCTGTCCCGAGCTTATACGCCTGGGGTCGCCCAGGCATCGCTGGCAATCTCGGAAGACCCGGTGATGGCTGCCGAACTCACGGTCCGGAGTAACTTGGTCGCCGTGGTGACGAATGGAACCGCGGTCCTCGGTCTCGGTTCGATTGGCCCGCTAGCGTCCAAGCCCGTCATGGAAGGCAAGGGGGTCTTGTTCAAGAAGTTTGCCGACATCGATGTGTTTGACATCGAAGTGGACGAGACCGATGTGGATCGGTTCGTCGATGTGGTAGCTGCGCTCGAGCCGACGTTCGGCGGGATCAACCTCGAGGACATCAAGGCACCCGAATGTTTCGCGATAGAAAAGCGACTGCGCGAACGTATGAATATTCCCGTGTTTCACGACGACCAGCATGGTACGGCGATCATTGTCGGTGCGGCGGTCCGCAATGGATTGCGGCTTGCCGAGCGTGATATCACGAAGGCCCGCTTGGTGACTTCGGGAGGTGGTGCGGCCGCACTGGCCTGCGTCAATCTCCTCGTTGAGATGGGACTGCCAAAGGAGAATGTGACTCTCACCGACATCGAGGGGGTGGTCTACAAGGGGCGCGAGAAGGGTATGAACCCCTATCTCGAGGCCTATGCGCAAGACACCGACGCGCGCATCCTGGAAGACGTTATCGAGGGCGCGGACATTTTTCTCGGACTCTCGGTGCCGGGTGTCCTGACCCAAGACATGGTAAGGAAGATGGCCGACATGCCGCTCATCTTCGCGCTCGCCAATCCAAACCCCGAAATTCTGCCCGAAGACGCGAAGGCCGCCCGGTCCGACGCGATCATCGCCAGCGGTCGGTCAGACTATCCGAACCAAGTCAACAACGTACTATGCTTCCCGCACATCTTCCGCGGTGCGCTCGATGTCGGCGCGACGGACATTAACGAGGCCATGAAAATCGCGGCGGTCGACGCGATCGCGAATCTGGCGATGCGCGAGACATCTGATGTGGTCGCCTCGGCCTATGGGGGCAAGGTCTCCAAGTTTGGTGCGGAATCCATCATTCCCAGCCCGTTCGACCCGCGCTTGATCCGGGAGGTCGCGCCTGCCGTGGCGCGCGCTGCCATGGAAAGCGGGGTGGCGACTCGCCCGATCACGGATATTGATGCGTATCTCGAACGCCTCGACCAGTTTGTTTTCCGTTCGGGTCTGCTCATGCGACCGCTATACGATCAGGCGCGCGCGGACAGAAAGCGGATCGTCTACGCCGAAGGTGAGGATGAGCGCGTCTTGCGGGCCGCAAAGGCCGTGATCGACGAGGCTATCGGAGAACCGATCCTGATCGGTCGCCCGCGCATCGTGCAGCGGCGCGTGGAGCGTCTCGGGCTCAACTTCAGGCCCGGCGAGGATTGCGAGATCATCAATCCCCAGGACGATCCGCGCTATCGCGACTACTGGACGCTTTATCACCAGCTCACTGAACGCAAGGGTGTCTCACCCGACGAGGCGCGGACACGGGTGCGCACGAACGCGACCGTCATCGCGGCACTGGCCCTGATGCGCGGCGATGCGGATGCCATGATCTGCGGTACGGAAGGACCCTATGACCGCCATCTGCAGCATGTGCAGGACATCGTGGGCATTCGGGACGATGTGTTTCATCTGTCCGCCGTGTCGGTGCTGATCCTGTCAAAGGGGACAGTCTTCATCACGGATACCTATGTTACGCCGAACCCGTCGGTCGAGGAGATCGCCGAGATGACACACCTCGCGGCCGAGGAGGTGCGGCGGTTTGGTCTGCCGCCCAAGGTCGCGCTGTTGTCGCATTCCAGTTTCGGCAGTTCGAATTCGGAATCCGCACGGAAGATGCGTGCGGCACGCAAGCTGGTGCATGAACGCGATCCGGACCTCCAAGTCGAGGGCGAGATGCATGGTGACGCCGCCATCGACCCCGAGATCAGGGAACGCATCTTTCCCAGCAGTGTGCTCGAAGGGCAGGCGAACCTGCTCGTCATGCCCGATCAGGATGCGGCGAATATCGCCTTCAACCTGCTGAAGACACTGGCAGACGGCTTAGCGGTCGGCCCGATCCTGGTCGGCGCGGCGCGTTCCGCGCATGTCCTGACACCGTCCGTCACGGCCCGCGGCGTTCTGAACATGAGCGCCGTCGCGGCTGTCGGTGCACAGCATCACGTCCGGTCGAAGGGATAGCCGAGATGACCCATCAACCGTATATCGACGGCTCTGCACTCGGGCTCGAGCCGGAGCGCAGCTTCGGCATCGATGAATCGCTGGTGCGCACCTGCGAGATTGCACTCTCGGTGGGGCGTGTCGACGAGCTCGATGGTCTGATCGAGGGGCTGCACGCTTCTGATTTGGCGGATCTACTTGAAGAACTGAGCACCGAGAGCCGTCATCTGCTGTTCGATCATGTGCGTGACCGGCTCGACCCGGAACTTCTGACACATCTTGACGACGTGGTGCGCGAGGATGTCCTCGAACAGCTCGAGCCGGCCGAGGTCGCGGCCGTTATCACCGAGCTCGACACCGACGACGCCATCGACGTTTTCGAGGATGTGGCGGCTGAGGATCAGGCCAGTGTTCTCGCGCGCCTTTCGCCGTCCGACCGCGCACTGGTCGAGCGGGCGCTCACCTATCCGGAGGACAGTGCCGGGCGCCTGATGCAGCACGAGCTGGTGACGGTTCTGAAGGACTGGTCGGTCGGCAATACGATCGACTATATGCGCGAGCGCGCAGCGGACCTGCCGCGCGATTTCTATGCGATCTATGTCGTCGACGATGACCACCAGCCGGTCGGAACGGTCCCGCTGTCGCGCTTGATGCGCAACCAGCGCGACGTACGCATCGACGACATTATGCTGACCGAGTTGCGCTCAGCCCATGTAGAGATGGACCAGGAAGAGGCGGCGCTGATGTTCCGCCAGTATGCGCTGTTGTCGGCGCCGGTACTGAACGATACCGGGCAGCTCGTGGGCGTGATCACGGCAGACGACATTGTGCATGTGATCGACGAAGAAGCGGAGGAGGATATCCTGCGTCTTGGCGGTGTGCGGGAAGACGATTTCTATGAGGCGGTCCTCGACACCACGCGCGCGCGCTTTTCTTGGCTGCTGGTCAATCTAGGCACCGCGATCATCGCGTCGCTGGTGATCGGGCTTTTCGATGCGGCCATCGAACAGGTGGTTGCACTGGCGATCCTGATGCCGATCGTCGCATCAATGGGCGGGAATGCCGGGACCCAGACCCTCACGGTGGCCGTGCGGGCACTAGCGATGAAGGAGCTAACCCCCGCTAATGCGGCCCGCATCATGGGCAAGGAGGTTATTGTCGGCGGGATCAACGGCCTGTTGTTTGCGATCCTGATGGGGGTCGTCGCCTGGTTCTGGTTCGGCGACCCGACCATCGGTTTCATCATTGCGGCGGCCATGGTCTTCAACCTGCTGATCGCCGGCTTTGCAGGGGTAACAGTGCCGTTTGTGCTTGAGCGCATGCGGATCGACCCTGCCGTCGGCTCGGCCGTGGTCCTCACTACGATTACGGATGTGGTCGGCTTCGTATCATTTCTCGGCCTAGCCGCTATCGTGCTCCTGTGATCACCCCGAAGACCATCGCGCCCTACGGGACCTGGCCGTCGCCAATCACGGCGCGGATGATTGCGGAGACCAGTATTTCGCTCGCCGGGGTTCTGGTGGATGATTCGGATATCTACTGGCTCGAGGGACGCCCCAGTGAGGGGGGGCGGGTCGTGCTAGTCCGACAGACCGTGGAAGGTCCCGAGGAGGTGCTCCCGGCCGGCTATTCGGCGCGCTCGCTGGTACATGAGTATGGCGGGGGAGCGGCAATCGTCTCCGCAGGGACCGTGTTCTTCGTCAACTTCGATGATCAGCGGATCTACAAGATCGAACGTGGTTGCTTGCCTTTTGCCGTGACGCCCGACAGCGGCGACCGCCATGCGGACATATGCCACGACTTGGTGCGGGATCGACTGGTTTGCGTGCGTGAGCGTCATACCGCCGCCGATGTAGTCAACGAACTTATCGCCATCGATCCGGAGACGGGCGACGACACCGTTTTGGTCGCGGGGTATGACTTCGTTTCAAACCCGCGCCTGTCGCCGGACGGTAGCATGCTCGGCTGGGTCAGCTGGGAATTACCGGACATGCCTTGGGATTCCGCGACGCTCTGGGTGGCGCCCGTGCTCGAAGACGGTGCCATCGGAGAGGCGCAGCGGATCGCCGGCGGCGACGGCGTGTCTGTGTTCCAGCCACTTTGGGCCTCGGACGGCAGCCTGCTGTTCAGTGCCGACCCGGATGGCTGGTGGAACCTGCATCGCTGGGATGGCGGGCGCGTGTCGTGCATTCACCCGGCCGAGGCGGAGTTCGGTCTGCCTCAGTGGGTCTTCGGGATGCGGACGACCGATATCGATGCGAATGGAGTGATCGCCGCCGCCTATACCTGTAACGGCATATGGTCTCTGGCTCGGATCGACGGGCGAGGCACGCAGGTTTTCGACGTGCCCTATACCGACATCGCGGCCCCGCAATGGGTGGACGGAAAGATCGTTTTCATCGGTTCGTCTGCCCGGTTGGCGTCGGCTGTAATCCTTTTCGACCCGGAGTCCGGTGCGACCGACGTGCTGCGAACTGCGCTGCGCGTGGATGTGGACCCGGACTATTTCTCGGTTCCAGAGTCGATCCGGTTCGACACGGCCGACGGCGCTACGGCGTACGGGTTCTACTATCCACCCCAAAGCAAGACCCATGATGCCGGTACGGATGAATGCCCACCTCTGATCGTGCGTGGACATGGTGGCCCGACCGGCGCGACGTCACCATCCTTCAGTCTCGCCATCCAATACTGGACGAGCCGCGGTTTTGCCGTGCTGGATGTGAACTATCGCGGTAGCACGGGATTTGGCCGTGCCTATCGCGAAGAATTATATGGCCGCTGGGGTGAGGCCGACGTGGACGACATGGTGCACGGGGCCCAGCATCTGGTTGCGGCCGGCCGGGCCGACCCGGCCCGGCTTGCGATCCGGGGTGGGAGCGCCGGCGGCTATACGGCGCTGTCTGCGCTGGCATTTCGGAACACGTTCTCTGCCGGCGCGAGCCTCTACGGGATCGGCGACCTGATGACGCTGGCGCGCGACACCCACAAGTTCGAGAGTCGCTATCTGGATTTTCTTATCGGACCCTTGCCGGAGACGGAAGCGCTCTATCGCGCCCGTTCGCCCATCGCGCATGTGGATGCGCTGAACTGCCCGGTGATCTTCCTGCAGGGTTCGGACGACAATGTTGTGCCACCGAACCAAGCCGAGGCGATGGTCGATGCGCTGGACGGGAAGGGAATTCCCGTCGCCTATGTCCTGTTCGATGGCGAGGGACACGGCTTTCGAAAGGCGGAGAATGTCTGTCGCGCGCTGGAATCTGAACTGGCATTCTATGGCCGAGTGTTCGCATTCGCGCCCGCGGATGCCCTGCCGAACCTGAATATTCGCAATCTGTAGGCCGGACGGCCGAAAACCGGGGGACCTATGAAACTCTATGATTATTGGCGCTCGTCAGCCGCTTTCCGCATGCGCATCGCGTTAAATCTCAAAGGGTTTGAGGCGGAGCGCGAGTATATCCACCTGCGCCGCAAGGATCACCGATCGGAGGGCTATCTAGATGTGAATCCGCAAGGCCTGGTTCCCGCCTTGATCGATGACGACGGGACCCGGATTATCCAGTCGATGGCGATCATGGAATATCTCGACGAGACCCGGCCCGAGACGCATGCCCTGTTGCCTAGCGATGCTAGGGGACGTGCGCGGGTGCGGGCGATTTCTCAGGCGATCGCCTGCGACATTCATCCGCTCAACAATCTGCGCGTCCTGCGCCTGCTGGGAAGCGGCTTGGGGCTCGACGAGGAGGCCCGCAACGAACAGTGGTACAAGCACTGGATCGATGAAGGGATGACGGGCGTCGAGGGGCTGCTGGCCGATGGTGGTGCCGGGGCGTTCAGTCATGGCGACGCGCCGACGATGGCGGATGTCTGCCTCGTGCCGCAGAT
>PBPM01000075.1 GCA_002724635.1 Rhodospirillaceae bacterium | reverse complement strand
TCTTCTTGCCGTCCCATGTGCGCCACGCACCGCAACGCCCGGACCCGGACTCATATGGTATCGTGGTGGAAGGCGCGCGCCAGCTCGGCATGCGGGACGGATTCGAATGGTTTTGCTTCGGCTGTGAGCGCTTGCTGTACCGGGCGGAAGTGTCACTGACATCCGCCGAAGGGATCGTCACGGAACTGCCCAAAGTCTATGAGGAGTTTCACGCCAATATGGAAGCCCGCACGTGCAAGGACTGCGCCAAAGTGCACCCCGGCAAGGTCAAACCGCCGGAAGGCTGGGTGGTGCTATAAGCGCTCGGAGTTCGGGTTCATCGCCTCGAAGTTCACGTTGAAGGACGGCGGCACCGCCGGTCCGCAGAAATCAGGTAGGTCCCCCGGCATGTAGCGCCGAGCCTCCCAGTTGTGTCCTTCGGGGATGTAGTCGATGTCCGCGAAATATTCGACGCAGCTCGACCAGGGGTCCCGTAAATAATGGAAAAGGTTTGACCCTGGCCCGGCATGGCGTCCCGGTCCCCACGCGTCCAGATAACCCTTGTCCAGCATGCGTCGACCGCCAAAGTGGACCTCGTCCGCGTTGGCCACTTCAAAGGCGACGTGCTGCAGGCCTGGCGCGTGGGATTGGATACACGCGACCACATGATGATCCCCGCCGGTGAGAAGCCGGTAGAAGTCCATGAACGGCCCCACGCTGTCGGAGACCGCAAAGCCGAGAGTTTCTTCCAGTAGCTTGGTCTTTCGTTCCAGATCACCCGTGAACACGACCACATGGCCGAGCCGGCGCGGCTTGATCTGGGGCAAGTCAAAGAACTCATGCAGCCGTCCGATCCGCCGCTTGTTGACGTGATCGTTGGTGACATACTCGGCGCCCACGGCGGCTCGGGTATCCTCGGCAGCCCTCACGTTGAACGTCATGCCTTCAAAGTCCCGCCACCAAAGCCCGGAGCCGTCAGGCGCTTCCTTGGGCGCATCAATAATTTCACATCCCGCTTTCTCAAGGGCTGCCTGGATCTGAGGGATCTCTTCTTCCGTGGTGCCGAAGCAGATATGGTGAAGCTGCTTCGGCGCGCCTTCTATCAACTGAAGCTGGTCCTGGTCCCGCCCCTCGCAGCGGAAGATGACGTCATTCCCTCGCTCCTCCGAATTCAAACCGAAGTCGGTGTAGAACCGCCGCCCCACATCCAGGTCCGGCACTTGCATAGCGACGTATTGTAAATTTCTAACAGGAATTTGATTGGCCTCCCCAAACCAATTTCCCGCCTAGGATATCGGGCACCGGGCGGGGGAGCAATGTAGGATTAGCTTCTCTAAGGCCCTCTTTTAGGAATGCTGGTTTGACACCGCTCCCTCGCTGTGGATGAATTTCATCCAAGAATTATTCAGCCAAGAGGGAACAAAAACCTTGAGATCCGGCAAAAAACTCCACCTCGGCGCCTTTATGCGTCCTGTCACGATCCATACCGGCGCGTGGCGCTATCCGGGAGCTTATCCGGACGCGAACTTCAACTTCGAACATATCAAACGGTTCGCCCAAACCCTGGAACGAGGCAGGTTTGACGCCTTCTTCATGGCCGACCACTTGGCTGTCCTCAACATGCCTATGGACGCGCTCATGCGCTCCTCGACGCCTACGTCATTTGAGCCGATGACCCTCCTCCCGGCCCTGGCGGCGGTCACGGAGCATTTGGGCCTCATCGCAACCGGCTCCACCACCTACGACCAGCCTTACCACGTGGCCCGGCGTTTTTCGTCGCTGGATCACATCAGCAACGGCCGCGCGGGTTGGAATGTAGTCACCACCTCAAATCCGCAGGCGTCCATGAATTTCGGCATGGATGAACAACCGGAACACGGGGACCGTTACGCCCGGGCGAGGGAGTTTTTCGACGTGGTGACCGGTCTTTGGGACAGCTGGGCGGATGACGCCTTCATCCGCGATGTGGAGAACGGTATCTTTTTCGATCCGGAGAAAATGCACGTCCTAGACCACGACGGAGAGTACCTGAAGGTTCGGGGTCCCCTGAACATTGCGCGGCCCATCCAAGGCTACCCGGTGATTGTGCAGGCCGGCGCCTCCGACGCCGGCCGGCAGCTCGCGGCGGAAACGGCGGAAGCCGTTTTCTGTTCCCACTCCAACTTGGAAGCGGGCCAGGCCTTTTATAAAGACGTCAAAAGCCGGGCCGAAGCAGCCGGGCGCAATCCGGACCATCTTGTGATTCTGCCAGCCTGTTTTGTGGTGGTCGGCAACAGCGTCGAGGAAGCCAAAGAGAAACGGGCCCTGCTCGACAGTCTGGTGCATTACGACAGCGCCGTAGCATCCCTATCCATCGTTCTCGGAACGGACGCCTCAAAGTTTGACCCCGACGGCCATCTACCGGAGATTCCGGAAAGCAACGCCAGCAAAAGTGCCCGGGATAGGGCCATTGCGCTCGCGGAAAATGAGGGTCTGACCGTCCGCCAGCTTGCTCAGCGCCTGGGCGGATTTTCGGGCGCTGCCATGGTGGGGACACCCGAGACCATCGCGGATCAAATGGAGGAATGGCTGACCCAGGACGGCAGCGACGGGTTCAATATTATGTTCCCCTACCTGCCCGAAGGCCTGGATGACTTCGTTGATCGCGTGGTGCCGGTGCTTCAGGGGCGGGGCATCTTCCGCACCGATTATGAAGGCACGACCCTCCGCGAAAATTTAGGTCTACCCCGGCCAGAAAATCAGTTCTTCGCGCCAAAAAAATAGCGCCGGAGACCCGGCGCGATTTTATACCACAATACCGATAATCCACGCTGCGGCAGCGGCAGCCTTTGGGCGGTCCGTGATGGTAATTTCCACATCCCGGCGCCGCCGATCGGAGCCAAAAAAGTCCGCCGTATCCAAATAATTGCGGGACTTTTCCAGGATCGTGCAGATACATTGTAGATTGTGCTTGCCGACACAGGTTTGGCCAGAGACTCGCTCATCCCTGAATCCCGTGCGATGCAAACATTCTTGGAATCGGTATAGGCAGACACTAATACGATCGGGACAAACCGGTCGTCTGCTGAATCATCCTTTCTCAACTTACAGATAAAATTCACGCCATCCATGGACGGAGACCAATCGGTGAAAATGATGTCGGGATTGAACGTACTAAGGGTTGTTTCAGCGCCATCCAATGTCGCCACGACATTAATTTACTCAACCTTCAACGTCTTGAAGACGTCACGTATCAAATTTCTCATTAGTTCATGCGGTTCGATGACCAGAAACTTCAGGCGGGAAAGGTCATACTCTCTCACGATACCAACTCCTCTTTCAGTAGCTTCCGGGAAAGCTACATACTTCAATTCTCACCGGTATGAATACGGTGTTGCTATAGTTAACAAGAGAGGGAGTTCTTCGATAAGTACCCGAAAATACTTCTAAATTACGGTGTGGATTTACCGATATTCCGCATCGCTTCTATCATGGAAGACTTTAGCATGAACTGGCGGGACCGGCCGGGGTCCGACGCCGTTTCCTTCAGGTTCTTAAGAAAGGCCGCCCGGCTTTGAGGGTTTTTGGCCTCCAGCCGTTTTTTGTTTTGGATGGTCTGTTCCTGGACGAACTCGACGGCAAAGGTCCGTCGTTCCGCGTCATAGACGTCCAGCAACTCTTCATCCGCCTCGCCTTTCCAGACTTTCACCAGTTTCTCCGCCAAGTTCATCGAATCCTGGATGCCGCCGTTGAGCCCCATGCCGCCGATAGAATTGTTCACGTGTGCCGCGTCGCCCGCAATCAACACCCGGCCCATCCGGAAGGTCGCCGCCACCCGCTGGTGCACGGTATAGAGATTCCGGTGCACGATGTCGTACGGTTGATCGGACGGGAAGAAGGACTGAAGCTTCTGCTCGACATAGGCGTCGTCCAAAAGTTTCTCTTCAGGCGCTTCCGGGTCCTCAGGGTACACTGTTCGCCACAAGCCGGGCGGACCATCGCCCGCTACTTTAAAGCAGTTGCACCACTCTTCTGGATCGGCGATGTAATTCCGGTAGCACATGCCGCGCTCTGCCTCGAAGTCAAAGGGTGTGGAGAGCACCAGGAACCGCTCCGGCCAGGTGAAACCTTCGAACGAAATATCCATCGCTTTCCGCACCGTGCTTCGCCCGCCGTCAGACCCGATGAGATAAGTGCCCGTAAAGCTTTGTTCGCCCTCCGGCGTTGCGACGGAGACCGTGACGCTGTCTTCACCGGCCGAGACCCCGGTAACGCGATGAGAGAAGCGAATATCTGCGATCTCAATATCGGTCATCAACTCCGTCAGGATACGGGTGAGCTTGAACTGCTCGCACTGGACTACATGAGGAAAGTCTGTGTCGTCTTTGAGAAGCCCGTGGTCAAACTCCGCCACCATCTCCCCCGTCGGCCGGTCCCAAAAGCGGAAAATCGGGCAGACGAGCCCTTGCTCGGTCACCTGCTCGACAATTCCGAGTTTCGCCAGGAGTTCCAGCGTGGCCGGGTGGGTCGTCGCAGCGCGAGGGTCTTCCTGGAGTTCGTCGTTCTCGTCGAAGACGATGACCGGGATGCCTTCCTGGACGAGGGCATAAGCCGCAACGAGGCCGACCGGGCCCCCACCGGCGATGAGGACACGCGAGGCGTCACTCATCACGTGATTGCCTCGGACTTCTCCACGCCGTTGAACATGGACGTCTGCAGCAGAAGCTCCCGCGATTTCTTCTGATCGGCAGCGACGGCTCTGAGTTCGTCCTGACGTTGTTTGCGGACAGCGGGGTCCGTTTCTTCGAGGTTTTTCTTGTTCCGAATAGTCTGGGCCTGGACATACTCAATGGCGATCGGCCGGCGCTGGCGGTCGTAGAGGTCCAGGAGGTCATCGCCCTCGCCGTCGTTGAACATACGCGCCAGCTTGTTCGCCAGGTTGATACCGTCGTGAATGCCCCCGTTCATGCCCATACCGCCTAAGGGATTATTCACGTGGGCGGAGTCGCCGGCGAGCAGGATGCGGCCCTTGCGGTAGGTCTCCGCCACCCGTTGGTTCACGGCATAGAGCGTGCGTAAGGAAAGAGTATACTCTCCGTCATAGGGTGCCAGCCGATGGAGGCGTTCCTGCAGATAGTCGTCATCAAAAGCTTCTTCGCGCGTCATCTCCAGGGAAATGGGGAAAAGGAACCGCCAAAAGTCCGGTGCGTGGATCAGCGCGCACCATTCCGTCGGATGAGCGATATAGGCCACATGGCCCATGTCAGGAATAATCTCATCCACATTCTCAGGTGAACTCACCGTGACGAACTGTTCCGGGTAGGTGAAACCCGCGAACTCGATGCCCTGGGATTTGCGCACTACACTCCGTGATCCATCGCAGCCGATCAGGTAATCGCAGGTGATCTCTTCCGCACCGCCTGGCGTGTCATAGGTAACTGTGACCGTGTCCGCATTTTGGCCGGCCTCCGTGAACTTTGCCTCAAAGATAATCTCCGCGTGAGGATAGTCCTTCAACATCTCCGCAATGACGCGAGTGAGTTTGAACTGCTCGCACTGAAGGCGATACGGATACTTTGTCCGGTCCTTGATTAAGTCATGGTCGAACTCAGCCACGAGGCCATCATCCAGGTCCCTGTACTGGATCTTCGGCGTGATCAGGCCCTGCTCTACCAGCTTAGGCGTCACGCCCAACTCATCCAGCATGTCGAGGGTCGGTGGGTGAAACGTAGAGGCGCGGAGATCGGGAATGAGGTCCGCCTCGGCCTCCAGGACCGTGACGCTCACACCTTCCCGGGCCAGTATCAGGGCGGCGCAACAGCCGACCGGCCCCGCACCGGCGATAACAACTTTTTTTGTATTTGGCACTTTCTAATGTTTCTCCAAAAGCCAGCCTCGGCCGTAGAACTTGTCGTCCACGCCAATGGTCCGGAACGTATGCCAGATGGTCGCCACGTTGATCGGTATGATCGGCTTGCCGAGCTGTTTTTCTAGGGCCGGGAAGATGTCCAGTGCTGTCAGGTTTGTGCCCGCCTGGACAATGGCGTCAATATCATCGCCATCCAGCTGGTTGAGAACCACGTCAATCACTTCCGAGGGCGGCGTATGGGCGATGGATGTCGCCGTATCGCATTTGAGCCCGACCACGTTGCCGACCTCATAGCCCGTTTCTTCCAGAAAACGGTGCACCTGTTCATCACCTACCGGTTGGTATGGCGTGAGAGCCGCGACTTTTTTGGCGCCGAATGCTTTCAGAGATTCATCCAGCGCGTTAGCACCCGTGGTGATGCCGATCTCGTCACCGCAGACTTCCCGAAGCCGCGCGGTGAATTCGGCGTTACCCTCAAGGCCACCCCAGAAGGTTTCCGCCGACATGCCCATCATGATCTGGGAAGGCTCGCAGGTCATCGCATCCCGCATTGCATCAGGAATGGTGTGGCGGATGGCGTCGATGAAGGCCAGGAACATATTGTCGCTGGAGAGGTCCGGCTGCTCCACATAAAAGCGGCAGAAGTGCCAGGTCACTCCCGGCGGGCGCAGCTGCTGGCAGTCATATTCGACACCGATATTGGTTGAAGGAATGATTACCGCGATCCGGCCGCGCGAACCGATC
>PBPM01000074.1 GCA_002724635.1 Rhodospirillaceae bacterium | reverse complement strand
GGTGGAGGAGGACCGTTCCCCGGTGGGGCGCCCGGTCTTCAAAACCGGTGAGGGGCGTTAGACGTGCCTGGTGGGTTCGACTCCCACCCTCTTCCGCCAGTTCACGACACCCATGCGTCATCCGGGGATGAGTCTCATGCGCCCGGTGTTTATGCTCACGCGATGATCCCAACCGCCCCCATCACCCACGACATCATCCTGATCGGCGGCGGCCACAGTCATGTGGCGGTCCTCAAGCGGTTTGGCATGAAGCCCGAGCCGGGCGTGCGACTGACCCTGATCACCCGGGACCTGCTGACCCCCTATTCCGGGATGATCCCGGGTTATATCGCCGACCATTACAGCGCGGCCGAGGCACATATCGATCTGCGCCCGCTGGCCGCCTTCGCAAACGCCCGGGTGATACATGCCCCGGCGACCGGACTGGACCTCGACCGCAACCTCGTCCGGGTCACCGGACGTCCCTCAGTCGCGTTCGATCTGGTCTCCATCGATACGGGCTCAACCCCCTCAACCGCCGGGATCGCGGGCGCGGAGCACGGGCTGCCGGTGAAGCCCCTCGACCGGTTCCTCGAGGGTTGTGACCGACTAACCGAGGAGATTCGGCGGCATGACGGGCCATTCCACATCACCGTGGCCGGCGGCGGAGCGGGCGGGGTCGAGCTGACGCTCGCGCTCAGCCACCGACTCGGATTAGCTGTGTCCGACCTAGGCAAGAGTGCCTGCGACCTTCGCTTCAACATTGTCGAGGCCGATACGGTCCTGCTTCCGGTCTACAACGCCGCTGCCCGACGCAAGCTCGCCCGGGCGCTCGCCGACAGGAGTATCGCCGTCCACACCGGTGCAGCACTGACCGGCGTCTCCTCAAATGCGGTGACCCTCGCAGACGGCACCGCGCTGGACAGTCACAGGACCATCCTTGTGACCTCGGCCGGGCCGCCAACATGGCTCGCCGACAGTGACATCGCGCGTGACGACCGTGGCTTCGTCCGAGTCGACGATCAACTCCGCTCGCTCTCCCATCCGCAATTGTTCGCCGCGGGTGACTCGGCATCCATGGACGGGCATACCCTGCCCAAGGCCGGCGTATACGCGGTGCGGCAGGGTCCGTTTCTCGCCGAGAATCTGAGCCGCGCCGCGCGTGGCAAACCCCTCAGGACGTACCGGCCTCAGACTCAGACGCTGGCGCTGATCACCACCGGCGACCGCTACGCCATCGCCGCGCGGGGTCCCTTCTCCCTAGCAGGCAAATGGGTGTGGCGCTGGAAGGACTGGATCGACCGGCGCTGGATGAAGAAATACCAGGAACTTCCGGAGATGGGCGGCGCCAGGGTAGACAGCCACGATACGCTCGAGGCCATGCGCTGCGGCGGCTGCGGGGCCAAGGTGCCCGCGCCGGTCCTACGCCGTGCCCTCGACCGCCTGCCGCCCCAGCAGATCGACGGCCTCGACCAAGGCCTCGATGCACCCGACGACGCGGCGATTTTGACCCCGCCCTCGGGCAAGGCCCTGATCCAAACCGTCGACCAGTTCCGCGCCTTCATCGACGACCCCTATCTGTTCGGCCGGATCGCGGCCAACCACTGCTTAGGCGATATCTTCGCGATGGGCGGCCAGGCCCATTCCGCACTCGCCGCCGTCATGCTGCCCCATGGTGAGGAAGATAAGACATCCAACGACCTCTACCAGCTGTTGGCCGGCGCCACCGAGACCCTGGCCGAGGCCGGCGCCGTGCTCGCCGGCGGCCACACCGGCGAAGGCGCGGAGATGGCCTTCGGGCTGACGGTGAACGGCTATGCCAATCCCGACGAAATCCTGCGCAAGTCAGGCCTCGCGGCGGGCGATGCGCTGATCCTGACCAAGCCGCTCGGTACGGGCGTCCTGTTCGCCGCCGACATGCGCGCCAGAGCCCATGGCTATGACGTCACCCGAGCGTTCGAATCAATGCAGCGCTCGATCGCGCCCTGCATCCGGGTCATCCGGTGCCACTGCGCGCGCGCGGCAACCGATGTGACCGGGTTCGGACTCGCGGGTCACCTGCTCGAGATGCTCAACGCCTCGGGCGTTAATGCCGAGATCATGCTGGACGCGCTGCCGGTCCTCCCGGGGGTCGCTAGCCTCGTGGCACAAGGCCACGAGAGCACCCTTCGGCTAGGCAACGAGGGAGCAGTCGGCAACGCCGCGCCCGCTTCGGACCATGCGAATTTCCCGCTGCTGTTCGATCCCCAGACCGCGGGCGGTCTTCTGTTTGGCGTGCCGGCCGACCGCGCCGAGGCCTGCCTAGCCGCGTTACGCAGCGGCCCGGCGGCGGATGCGGCGATCATCGGACGGGTGACACCGCGGAAAGGCACAGTCGGCGTTCTCAGTTACGCCGACGCCTGAGCCCCCAAACGAGAAAGGCCGTCCCACCGGTGAGAGCACTTTTGAATAATCGGCCCAGCGTCAGCCGTGAATGGTGCGATGCCGCTGATGGGTTGGAACCATGGCCGTCGGCGCCAGCGCCTTGAAGCCCGGGTGCTCACTCTCCATCGCCCAGTTGCGGATTTCCACGAGCACCTTGCCTAGGGTCGTCTCACCCCACAACCAGTTGCCGATCTCCACATCGGTCACCCGGCCATCCGGCCGCGCGATCGCCGATTCCATATAGTAGTAGCGGATATCGTCGGCCATCTGCTTGAAAGCCAGATGGACTGGCTTCTCGTCACCGAACGGTGACGGCGTGTCCTCGCGGTTAACCGCCAAGCTCGCAAAAAACGCCGGAATCTCCTCGGGTTCCTTGCCGGAAATACCATAATTCGTGCGGCCGCCGCGGTTCTGCTTGGATTCCTCGTACCAAGGCTTGAGCAGGGAAATCTCCTGCAGCAGCGTCTGGGTCAACAGATCCTCATCGCTCATATCCTCCATGGGTACTGCGAGATTGACGGGGCAGGCCCAGCCTTCCTGATTGGGATCGTCACCCGGTGCATTGTCAGGGAAGTCCTCGAGAACCGGGCCCGATTCCGCCTCGAGCAGTTTCAGCATGCTGCTCAGAACGCGGCGCTGGAATCCCGGCTCATTCGGCGCACCCAGTGGGCGGCCAAGCTCGAATGGTACCGCGAGCGCGCGCGGTGGTTTGATTTCCTCGGCATGCTTGCGGATCAACGCGATCACGGTCGTCGGGATGCCTTCGTCTTCGAGGTAATGTGCCAGCCCGCTCACGGCGCGCGTACATTGGGGTCAGACAGGGACCAGCGCGACCGCGTCGACACTATCCGCCTTCAGAACGTTGGCAAGATCGCGCGCAATCGGCTCCATTACCGTCGGCGGTGTTGCCCCCATGAAGGAGAAATGGCGGCTCGCGACGGAGCCGATGACCCCCTCGTCTGCTAGTTCACATAAACGGTCGAACGGGAACGAGGTGTTGACGTCCTGGTAGAAGCCGCTGCGATCGAAGTTGGTCGACAAGTGGCTCATCACTAGATGGTCCATATCGTAATCGTCCGGGATGATGCGGTAGTCGGCGGAACCCGGTGTGAACGGCGGATCCTCGAGCCGGTGAAGGCCTGCCGTCGAGATCATCGCCACGCGGCATTCGTTGAGCGGCCTCGGCATCGCCCAAGGTGTATAACCATATTCGGGCAGCTCCTGATTGATGAGCGCATCTCGCAAATGGTCAGGCATTTCTCTCAGATGAACCATGCGTATCCCCTCCTCGGGATTTCCGAAAGCTTATCAGCCGGTCCTGAGGCCAACAACTTCAGGCACCGAACATCACCTTTTCCTTAGGCGCATCGTCGGGCGGAATATGCAATTCATGCCGCGCGCATATCCTCTGCCGTAGTGCCGGTGGAGGTGTTCTCCGCGTATTTACGCCAGTTCTCGATCAGCACATCGATAGACGCCGACCCCTCCATAACCGAGGGGCGCTGCCCCATTAGCTGCAACCACCCCTTTAAGAGCACGCATTCGTCGGGAATTAGAAAGTCGCGGTAGTGGGTCAGCACCCGAACCCGCTGCATGTGCGGCAGGAAGGTCAGGTCGACCAAACTGATGTCGTCGCCCAGCCAGTAGGAGCCGTCGCCCAGCTTGCCCAGCCCCTCATGCTCCATCATCAGCATCGCCTTGGTCAGCCGCTCGGCCTGAAAGGCCTGAGCGTCGGCGTCTTGGGCCAGCATCAGCTTGTAGACATGTGGCGTGAAGCGGGCGTTTGCGAAGTCGATCCAGATGCGCGCCTGAGCTCTGCGGACAGGGTCGCGCGGCAGGAGCGGACGGTCACGGAAGACTTCTTCGAGATACTCGTTGATGATGGCGGATTCAAAGATCACCGCGCCGTTATGGCGCAGCACGGGCACCTTGCCGTAGGGCGAAATCGCGAGAAACCAGTCGGGCTTGTCGTTCAGGTCGATCGCGGAGAGCGTGTGTTCGATGCCCTTCTCGATCAGCGCCATGCGGGTGCGCTGGGCAAACGGGCAGGTGGATGAACTGATAATCTCGACTTCTGTCATATTGTTCCTCCTCGACACTAGCATTTGCCGAGCGCCTTAAGCACGCGCTCCGGCGTCACCGGCTGGTCAAGGACGCTCACCCCGAACGGACTGAGCGCATCGTTGATGGCATTCAGGATTGCCCCGGGCGCCCCGGCGGTGCCGGCCTCGCCGGCGCCCTTCGCACCGAGCTCGGATTCCTTCGTCAGCGTCTCCACATGCCCGATCTCAATGTCTGGCATCTCGGCCGCCATGGGCACCAGATAGTCGGCCATGTTGGCATTCAGGAAGTTGCCATCCAGGTCATAGCGGCACTCCTCGTAGAGCACGCCGCCGATGCCCTGGACGATCGAGCCCCGCACCTGCTCGTCCACTAGCAACGGGTTGATAACCTTGCCGCAGTCCTCGACACAATAGAATTTGAGGAGTTGGACCGCGCCGACCTCGGGGTCGACCTCGACGGTCACCGCCTGAAAGCTGTTGGTCATCGCGACGGGATATTTCTTCGGGATGTAGTGGCGTGTCGCCATCATCTCCGACTGAAAATCCTCGGGAAGCGTGTCCGGCCGGAAGTAGGCTACGCGTGCCACCTCCTCGACCGGCATGCGCCCCTCGCCGGTTTGTCGGTCAACGACGACGCCATGCCGGATATCCAGTGACGTGGCGTCGGACTGGAGCAGAATTGCCGCCACATCAAGGACGTTGTGGCGAAGCGCCTTCCCCGCCTGCAGCGCCGCCTCGCCGGCAATGCCCGCGCCGCCCGAACCGCCCGCGCCCCAGCCGACAGGCACATTGTCGGTGTCGCCCGAGATCACCTTCACCTTATCCGGCGTGGTGCCGAAGGCGCTGGCCGTCACCTGTTGGATCACGGCTTCCGAACCC
>PBPM01000021.1 GCA_002724635.1 Rhodospirillaceae bacterium | reverse complement strand
TGCATCGTCGAGGGAATGGAAGATCAGATGTACACGGATCTTCAGATTCGGCTCGCCGCCCTGTCCATTCCCGAACAGCGCAACCCCGTGATCCTGAACAGTGTCCGCCGCGATGTGGCGCTCAACTACCTGAAACAGATTCCGATTTCGGCAATGCTCCATGGCACGATCGCCGGAGTTCTGCGCTCAACGTCGCAAACAGCCGTCTATGAAACCGGCCACCAGATGCGCTGGAACCCACAATTCTTCTCGGCAATAAATGGGAGCGGAATCGCGGAACGCATGTTTAAGTTCGCGAGGACCGTGGCAACCGACCCGTTCCTGTTGATCTGGGCCCTCGCTCAGGCAGCAACCCTCTCGGCGCTGCTGTTCCAGATTGTTGGCACACTGAACGGGATACGATGCCATACGGTGCGGCCCTATATTATTTTCCTTCTCGCAGTGGCGGCCTATTTTCTGATGCTAAACGGGCCATTCGGAAACGCGCGATACGGTATGCCGCTGACCCCGATTGTGGTGATCCTGACGGCTGCGGGACTCCTCGCCGTGATAGATCGTTTGCGGCAGCAAAACGAAGCGGACGGCACAACCGCAACCGAGCGGCCGGAGGGCTAACGACATGTCCGACCACCCAGGATCGCCCGCACCTGATTCCGTCTCGGCCGATGCGCGCGCCGCCTTCGAGCGCGATGGCTTTCATTTTTTGCGCACACTCTTCAGCCCCAACGAGGCCGCCGAATGGCGCGAGCGGATCAACGCTATACTCGAGCTGCCCACCGGTCATGCGGCGGCGGTTGCAGGCGCCACACACACTCTGGCCGACGGTATAACGACCAATTCCGAGTTCTGGCCGATAATTTTCAACGAGCGACTTCTTTCGACGGTGCGCGCCCTTATCGGCGACGAGATCCGTTATACCCAGCATTCCGATCTGCATATCAATCTGCCTGGCGGGCGATGGCATCGGGACAATGCATGTCGGGAATTTGGCGTCGGGGCCGACTGGGACGAGCGTGTGCAGCCATATCGCGTCGTCCGGATCGCGATATATCTCTCCAACTTCTCGGACAGCGGCTCGTCTCTCGTTGTGCTGCCGGGCACCCATCGCCGCGAGACCCGGTTGGGCCGACGCGAATATGTTCTCTGGAACAAAACGCGTACGTTCATGCGCAAATACGGCCATAATGAAAAGCTACCCCACTGGTTCATAACCAACCCACGACGGGTTATCAGAACCCAGCCGGGCGACTGCATCATCTTTGACCAGCGCCTGACACATGCGGGAGGGGTTCTTGGGGGACCCAACCCAAAGTATGCGATGTACCTATCCTATGGGCTGGACAACACGCACTCGCAAAACCACCGTGCGTTTTTCCTGAACCGCCCGACCTACAGCCGCGAGCTTCCGCCGAAACTCGAAGCCAAACTCGCGGCACATAATCTGCTTCTCGGCCATAAACCGAACACCGAGTAAACCCGAAACGTTCTTCAAGCCGAAAGGAGCCTTCATGGCGCTAAATCCTCAACCGTTCCTGATCGCCGAGATCGGAATTAATCACAATGGCGACATTGAGCTCGCTCGCCAGATGATTACCGCTTCCGCCGATGCCGGTTTCGACGCCGTGAAGTTCCAGAAGCGGACCGTCGACCTTGTCTATACGGCCGAGTACCTGGCGGGCGAGCGGGATAGCCCTTGGGGTACGACCCAGCGCGAGCAAAAGGAAGGACTCGAGTTCGGCCGTGAGGAGTATGACGAGATTGACAACCTCTGTCGGTCACTCGGCCTGCAGTGGACCGCGTCGTGCTGGGACATGGAGAGCCTCGAATTCCTGAAGGCCTACAATCCGCCGTTCCACAAGATCGCATCACCGATGCTCGGCCATATGCCGCTGGTGCGCGCCGCTGCCGCGGACGGGCGCAAGACTTATATCTCGACCGGAATGTCGACGCTGGACGAAATCGACGTGGTCGTGAAGATCTTTCGCGATGCCGGATGTCCGTTCGAACTCATGCACTGCAACTCGACCTATCCAATGTTGGTCGAAGATGCAAATCTTCTCTGCATCCCCGCGCTGCGTGAACGCTATGACTGTGCCGTCGGGTACTCGGGACACGAGACCAGTCTGGTGACGGTCTGTCTCGCCGCCGTCACGCTCGGCGCATCGTCAATCGAACGGCACATCACACTCGACCGGACAATGTACGGATCGGATCAGGCGGCTTCGATCGAAACCAAGTCTTTGCGCAGCTTCACCACAGCGATCCGCGCCATTCCCGCCGCGCTCGGATCTGGTGAAAAGAAGATCGAGGGCGCAGAGATGGAGACCCGCGAAAAGCTACGTCAAGACGTCACGGAATAGTACAGGGATATCAGTGGGTGGATTCAATAGCTGTTATACTCGCGCGCGGCGGGTCGCGGGGAATTCCCCGCAAGAACATCGCCGATTTCTGTGGCAAGCCCCTGATCGCTTGGACCATCGAGCAGGCATATGCGGCCGAGAAAATTTCGTCCGTCTGGGTCAGCAGCGACGACGCCGAGATACTCGAGGTTTCAAGACACTACGGCGCCGAAACAATCGAACGTCCCGCAGCCATCGCCGATGACAAGGCAAGCTCAGAGTCGGGTTGGCTTCATGCGCTCGATTTCTTCGACGCAGAGGATATTCCGATCGACAATCTCGTCACGCCACAATGCACCTCCCCGGTGCGTACGCCGGATGATTTCGATAATGCGATTTCCATCTTCGAGGGCGATGAGCTGGACTCGCTCTTCTCAGCAACGTCGGTCCCGGACTTCAACCTCTGGCGCGCTGACGACGCGGGCACCCTCGACAGCTTCACATATGACTTCCGCCGCCGGGAGCGACGGCAGGAAAAACCAGAGCAGTTCCTCGAGAACGGTTCTTTCTGGCTCACCCGCCCGCACATCATGCGAGATACGGGAAATCGACTAGGCGGCAATATCGGTGTCTGGCAGATGGCATTCTGGAAAAGCTTTCAGATTGACGAACCCGAGGACCTGCAGTTCTGCGAGACCCTGATGCGACACTATCTCCCGGAACAGGCGACGCCCTGAATTGACTCGGTCGGAAGGCAAAACCGGGTCATGGCTGATCGGCGGCGCAGGTCGTTCGGGCAAGACGACCCTCGCCACTACTCTCGCAGCAAATTCGCGAACCGTCGCTGGGTTTCCGCTCGAAGGCGTATTCCACGTCTACCTACAGCGTCATTTTCCGTTCTTCCACCATCAGCGCCTGCGCGTAATGCGCGAGTATCTGTCTCGGCCGCGGTACATAAACGCAGCAAGAACCGAGGTCGAGTATCCGACGGACCACTTCGAGGCCGACGCAGACAAGCTCATCGCCGCGCTGCCGGATAAGATCGACAATCCGGTTGCATTATTTGGCTGGTTGTTCGACCGATATGCCGAATCACGCGACAGAATGAACTGGGCGGTTTTCGACCTTTTGCCG
Organism: Rhodospirillaceae bacterium; assembly: GCA_002724635.1. Taxonomy (GTDB): domain Bacteria; phylum Pseudomonadota; class Alphaproteobacteria; order UBA6615; family UBA6615; genus UBA8079. The sequence goes on along the minus strand of PBPM01000021.1, from coordinate 17,005 downwards.
GAGTTGCGTTACACGACCTATCGGCGCCTTATTCCAGGGATACGTCTTGCCGTTATGCAGCGCGACCCACGGGAGGCAATCGCGGAAGGTCTGTTCTGGCGCACCTATCCTGACCCGCCAGCAGACCGCGCGCGCCGTTTCAAGAGCATGTTATTCCAGTGGTCGCTATCGTGTGCGGTCACACGATCCCTTTCCCTGCAGTTTGGCAACGACATACTCCCCATCTCTTTCAATGAGCTCCTTACGGACAATTCCGATGAGCACAGCCGCGTTGCACGGGCCTTTGACATGGATGTGGCAGCGGTAAGAGAGGCATTCACCTTCCATCCGAGTTTCACATTCACCGAAGGACTCGGTTTTCGTGGGCCGGACGGCGCTTGGCACCACCTGCTCGATGATGAAGAACTCGAGCAAGTCCACGCCGTGGCAAACGGGCGCGCGCTGCACCCGGATATGCGAGCGCTCCTAGCGCTGGCTCCTCATGCACCTGTCCTCGCACGAAGCATTGGCGACACCCTAATTTATCCGGGCACCAATATGATTCGCCGCATCAATGCGTTCCGTCAGGCCCTGCGCGACACGGAGGCCGGGATTCGGCTGGCCCTGCAGGCGGAAGTGCGGAGCTAACCACCACCCCATGAGTAGATTCTATGTGATCAGCGGCGCACACGGCGTGGGCAAGACAACCGTGACCGAGCTAGTGCACCAAATCTTGAGCGAACGCGGGCATCCAACTACGACCTTCCACCACCGCGCCGACAAGGATGCAATCAAGGCACGCGCGCAGAGAGGAAACGCGAGTAGGGCAACTTGGAAACGTAAACTTTGGCACCAGTTGCCGGCGGGGCTTCGTGCCTGGCTGATTGCAGCCGTCGACGAGATCAAGTACGCCCAAAACGTCACCCGGCGTATCGCCGATGCGACGACCAACGGCAAGTCCGCGATCAGCGACCGCTATGTCTACGATCGCTTGGTAGACCTGCGTTTGCACAGTCGGTCGCGCCCGCAGATCTCGGCCGTCGGAATGGCGTGCCGCGTGATGCGCAAACCCGACATAACCTTCCTGTTAACGGACATCCCAGAACGCATCAACGCCCGCAAGGACGAACTATCACCCGACCTTATCGCGATCTACCAAGATGCATTGCGAGCGCTCTTAATCCAGCTTGGCATCCCGTTCCGAGAGATTAGCGTCGATGGGCGCACAGCAGCTGCTGTCGCAAGCAACATCGTCAACGCTATTGAGGCAACCGAAGCCACCCTCGGGGCCACCCGCGGGACCGACCAGAGAGAAAAACCATGAGGCGCCCGCCATGCGACAGCTAAAGGAACTCGTTTTCTACAGCCGGGTTTTTTATCAATTTGCCGGGTGGCGCGTGCCGGTGCTGGTTCTTATGGCATTCGTCAGCGGCCTCCTCGACGTGATCGGCATCGTCTCACTGCTGCCCCTGCTGCAGATCGCGATGGGCGAAACCCACGATAGCACCATCACCCGCGCGGCACTCCAAGTCATGTCGACTCTGGGCGTTCCCGCAGAGTTCAAGTCCATGGCGGTGCTGATCGTGGCAATCTTCCTAGCTAAGGGAACATTCGTGTTTGCTTACTCCTTCTGGACGATCCACACCATCACGAGCGTGCGGAAGAACATCCAGACACGCCTCGCAAAACGCATCGGCGAGGCAAGCTTTACCTTCTATACCGAGCAGAATACGGGTCATATGATCAACGTCCTGACTCATGAATCGCGGCGGTTTGCCAGCGGCCTCAAGGTATTCGGTCAGGTCCTCGTCGGCATCATCTATGTCATCATCTACGTGCCAACCATCCTCACCCTACAGTTTGATCTAGCCCTCACATTAGTCGCAGCTACCCTCGTTGTGTTCGTCGCGGTGCGACCTCTTATCGAGCGAACCCGCCTACTCTCAATCAAGGCATCAGAACAGAACTCTGCGCTAGCCGCAGAACTCATCCAGTTCGTACACGCCATTCCATATCTGAAGGCAACGGCAACGCTGCCCAACCTGCGGCGGCATGTACGGGGCCGCGTCAAGGAGGTCGCATCGCTTGATCTGCGTATGGGTCTGCGCACAGCAATTCTTGGGGGCTTCAAGGAACCCGTCGCGGTGGCCGTATTAATCCTCTACATCCTGATCGAAGTTGAAATCGGTGGGGGATCGCTCGCCAGCATAGCTGTCGTGGCTCTACTGCTATACCGGCTACTGAACCAAACGCTGGGGCTACCTGCATCATTCCAGCGGATCAACCAGCTCTCCGGCTCGATCAACTTCATCCTTGAGTTCACCAACGACGTAACCGATGCAGCTGAGCAAAACGGCTCCAATAAGATCGATGCGATCGAAGGTGACATCGTATTCACCGATGTCCGCTTTGACCGTGGAGAGCGGAATATTCTTAGGGACATCAACCTGAGAATCCCGCGTCATCGGACCATCGGAATCGTCGGCGAATCTGGGGCCGGTAAGACAACATTCTTCAATCTATTGACGGGTCTCCTAGACCCGAGTGACGGCAACATCTCGGTGGGCGGGCACAACTATCGCGATCTAGACCGTCTCTCCCTGCGACGGCTCATCGGCTACGTGCCACAAGATCCGGTGATCATCAACGACAGCATCGCAAACAATATCAGTCTTTATGCCTGCGACCCCGAGAGTCCGGCATGCCGTACGCGGATAGACGAGGCCGCCGCTGCGGCGAATTGCGAAGCTTTCCTGCAAACAACAATATCCGGAATCGATACGGTTGTTGGAGATAGGGGCATGCGCCTATCCGGCGGTCAACGCCAACGTATCGCAATCGCCCGTGAACTTTTCAAAGGTCCAGAACTCCTCATATTTGACGAGGCGACTAGCTCGCTCGACGGCCAATCAGAGGCCTATGTTCAAGACAGTATCGACCAGCTTCACGGACAGCAAACAATCGTGATAATCGCCCATCGCCTGTCTACCATGCGTCGCTGCGACTGGCTTTACGTGTTTGGCGACGGCAAAGTGATCGAACAAGGGGGATTCAATGAGCTATATGCAAAAAAAGGTTCTGCGTTTCACCGCATGTGCCAGCAGCAGGGGGTCCGGCCCGTTGAGCTGGTTTAGAAGATGATAGGAAAACTGGTTCCCAGCCACGCCGGCTGATCGAATCAGAACGACACCGCGGCTAGACGTTGAATAACGCCAGAACATCAGGTTAGGCCATGCTCAGTACCGCAGTGGTGATGGACCTTACAGTCTTGGGCGACGGCCCACCGCATTTAGCGCTCGATGAGCTTGTGTGGCCAAGTAACTACGAGACGTATCACGACCTATCGCGCTCGGTCATCGATACAACTACGATCGCACTGCGGAGCCTTTACCTCCCGGAGGATGCGGCAGCAGCGGTGCGTGCAAAGACATATGACATAGTCACGGACTTGGCCTTCATCGCGCGCGTCGCCCTCGACATCGCAAACGCGCACCGGGCTGGGAGGACATTGCGCTATGACCCAAAAGCCAGCCCCATGCTCGCATTCCTCTCGAAGGGCGGAGATCCGGCAAAGGCACCGGTGCCACGGATATGGCATCACCCAGTCAACCTCGGGCCCCGGGCGCGCACGCGCAAGGCCGTGCGGCGCACCCGTTCCCGCGTGCTGGCGCGACGCGCCGGGCGTCGCAGAATCGACGTTCACAACCGCAACAACCTCGTCAACGCGTTGCTCTCAGAAGATTCACGACCGGCGGTTGACTGGCCAGTGACCGACATCGACTGGCGCGACGGCGCTAATCTTAAGGGGGCGCTCCAGGAGAGTTTGGCAGCCCTGTCCAGTAGCTATGCCGAGGCGATCGCGCGACACATTGACGATGCCGATCTGCGGACCACGCTAGCGGCACTTGGCAAACACCTGCTAGCCTACCACTTGGCGAAGGGATGGACGGATTTTGAGACCTTCGTACGTCACATACGGCGGCGACCTATGGGCGAAATGCTTGTTGGCGGCACTCCGAAACATCTCGGACGACTCGCCGGCTGGCTCTACCGGCGCGAAGGCCGTCCGGTCGTACGATGCGCCCATGGCGGCGAGCGCGTTTTCTTCTCCGACTATGAGTGGGGCCTTGCAGAGTTTCCGGACTGCGATATCTACTACGCGCACAGCGCGGGCGAACGCGATGCGCTTGCCGCACGTCTCGCCTCCGGAGCGGCTGCGTTAGTCCAGCCCAATATGTCAGTTGACATCCGAACAATTGGCAGCGCGTACCACCAAGCCCTGCATGCCCGAGCGCAAAATCGGGGCCGGGCGGCAAAAACAGGCACCGTTGTCTATGTCGCCGGCGGTTATCTTGGCGAACAGCTCGGGGATTTCCCTAACCGTAAGCCCCCGGATCCCCTCTATCTAGATTGGCAGATTGACCTTGTCCTCGCGATCAAGGCGCTCGGTTATCGCGTTCTGGTGAAGCCGCATCCGGCGGGAATTGCCCACGAACGGCGCTTCCTCGCGCCCTACACGGACGGCGAACTCGGAGGCATTTTCGATCCCGCGGGCGTTTCAGCGGACGCATTAGTATTCGATTTCGCAGGTACGGCATTCTTTGACGCAATGGCAACCAACATCCCCATGGTCTACGCCGATATGTGCGTACGCCCGTTCGATGAATCCGTACGTGACGATTTCCTATCCCGCTGCCCGATCGCACCCGCTGGACGTGACGCGCGCGGGCGGTTCCGGGTCGACCGAGACGCACTCGGGGGAGCGCTGGCCCACGCAGTCGAGATGGACACTTGTCCCCCCGGCTTCCACGATCGATATTTTGGCACATGATACCAATTCTGCCGAACAGAGCCCATGCGTAACGTTCGACTGGTCAACGAAAACCGGACACCGCGCCTACGTTCGCGTATGGCCGACGCGGTCGCGCGATCACTGCCGCGTGGGGCTGTGCGCAAACTGATGGAGCGCACCTTCATCAACTTCGGCGTGGAAACAACCAACCTTTGCAACGCCAACTGTTCCTTCTGTGGGTACCGCTTCATGCAACGCCCCAAGGTCGACATGCCGATGGAGGTCTATGAAAAGGCCGTGCGCGAGTACGCCGCGAACGGCGGCGGCAACCTAAATTTTACCCCGACCGTAGGCGACCCCCTGGTGGACAAGCAGCTCATTCGGCGAATCAAAATAGCGCGTTCGCATCCAAAGATTCAGGACATCTTCCTCTACACGAACGCGATCCTGCTCGAACGTTTCGGCTACGGGGCGCTGTTACAGTCAGGGCTGTCTCGCCTCGCGATATCCACCTTCATTGGCAGCCGGGAAGGGTACAAGCGCTACTACGGGAACGACAAGTACGGGAAAGTCGTCGAGAATATAATCGAGATCGCGCGCACAAACCGCGAGCTGGGAAGCCCTGTGCGAATCACGCTGCATCTCCGAGTGGAGGGTGATCGCGCGTCGTGGGAGAAGACCGAGACCTACCAGACCATCGCCGATCTCGTGGGGATCAACAACATCGACTATCTCGATGTCTATGACGCGTGGGGCGGCCGCATTACCAAAGAAGACGTGCCCGAGGGGACCGAGCTCGACGAACCGATTCCGCTTATGGAGAAAACCAAGTCCCCCTGTTTCGAAATGTATCGTCGCCTGCATGTTCTGGCAGACGGTAATGTGGGTGCTTGTGTCTGCGTCGATCTCGAAAGCGAGATCAAGGTTGGCAATGTCAAGGAGCAGACCCTCGACGAAATCTGGAAAGGGCAACGTCTGCGCGACTATCGTTCGAACTGGACCAAGGGAGAGATCCCGAAGGTTTGCCAGAGCTGCACCCGCTACCAGGCCGTCGACCAGTTCATCGACGAGAATCGCAAGCGTGTGATTGTGGATTTCGCTCGCCGCCGTTTCCCCGCGACCTTGAAGTTCCTGACCCGTTAGGAATTGTCATGATACGAAGTATCCCTGGGTTCGAGTTGAGCGAGGCGATGGCGTCGTTGTATCGCAGCGGAGACTATTTCGTTCGCATTCCCTCCGGCGCAACCAAACCGAAGGCCGACACATACTGGACGGAAGTGGTCGATCCCGACGGGAATGTCCGCGACCGATTTGCCGAGCGCGATCACTATGTCAGGAATATCGGACAGGAACTGGATTTCATCTCGACGCTGGACCCCGGCCGGGTTCTGGATATCGGATGCGGTCCGGGGTGGCTCCTGTCCGCCATCGCGCCGGAATGGAAGCGGCACGGCGTTGAGCTGTCAGCGGAGGCGGCGGAGCATGCCGCGCAGTATGGCGAGATATTCAACGGCTCGTTCGAGGATGCCCGGTTTGCGGCGGAAAGCTTCGACCTTATCGTTATGTACCATGTGATCGAGCATCTTCCTAAGCCGGTGGATGCTCTGCGCCGGACGCTATCCCTGTTGCGGCCGGGCGGGCATCTGGTCCTCGGAACGCCGGATTTCGATTCCGGCTGTGCCCGACGATACGGCAACCAGTACCGCATGCTTCACGACCCGACCCATATCAGCCTGTTCTCGAATGATTCGATGCATCGCTGCCTGCGCGATATTGGCTTCGATATCGAGCGGGTCGACTACCCCTATTTTGAGACTCAGTGGTTCAATCGCGACAACCTGCTCCGCATACTCGACGCTGAGGGAGTCTCGCCGCCGTTCTACGGCAACTTCATGACGTTCTATTGCGAGCGCAGCATCCCTTAGACGAAGCGCCTGTGGCCAGACCGGCATTCTCGACTAGCCCTCTATGTGCGGCTTCGTAGCAATCAGCGAACCCGGTCGCGTGTTCGATGACCTATTGCTGGCCGATCTCGCGGCCGACCTGAAGCATCGCGGGCCGGATTCGGGCGGGCTAATGTCGGAGACCGGCGCGGCACTAGCGTTTCGCCGACTGGCGATTCTCGACCCCGCCACGGTAGCAGATCAGCCTATGACCGACCCGACCGGGCGATACACGATCGTGTTCAACGGCGAGATCTACAATTATCGGCGCCTACGCGAAGACCTTGAAGCGGTGGGTGCCCGGTTCCGAACCAAGGGCGACACCGAAGTCATCTTGGCCGCCTACACCGTATGGGGCGAGAACTGCTTCGCCCGCCTCGAAGGAATGTTCGCGGTTATAATCATTGATCGCGAAACCAACCAGCTAATTGCCGCGCGCGATGCGTTCGGCATCAAGCCGCTCTATCTCACTCGGCGCGGCAAGCTGGCAGCGTTTGCTTCAGAGATGCGGCCGCTCGCGCGACTCATCCCGATCTCCGTGGACCAGGTGTCCTTGGCGGAGCTACTCGTCTTTCGGTTTGCGGCCGGACGCCTGAGCAACCTCGCCGGCATCGAATCGCTGCCCGGCGGCACTATCATGGTGCGTTCGCTTGCGACCGGCGACGAGCATACCCGTCGCTTCGCCGACCCACTCGCCACGATCGACCCCGACCCGTCGATCGACATGGAATCCGCCATCGCTCAATCGAGGGACGTAATCATCCGCTCCGTACGCGACCACCTCGCCAGCGACGTCGGATATGCAGTACAGCTATCCGGCGGGGTTGATTCGAGCCTAGTGAGCGCCATCGCCCAGCGCGAAACGGGAGGCACACTCGCCTCCTACGGCGTCCGTATTCCGGACTTCGATCAGGACGAGGCGCCTTATCGCACTCAGGCCGTCAAACGCATCGGCCTTGATCACACGGAAATAACCCTCGACGAGCACGCATTCGCGGACGCGCTGCCCCGCGCGGTTCGGCACATGGAGGGACCGGTCCCGCATTATGGCTGCGTGATGCTGATGCTGCTGTGCGATAGGATTCGGACCCGCTCAAAGGTAGTCCTGACCGGCGAAGGTGCGGACGAGATGTTCGGTGGATACAAGCGCTACGACATCTGGCGCGACTTGGCACGGAAGGGACGGCTGGCCAAACTTGTCCCCGAATGGATGTGGCCGTTCCTACAGCGGTGGCGCGAGATTCAGCGCTACAGCGGTCACGACCCCGCGATTTTTGCCGCCGTCTATCACGACTTTCTTGCTTTGAACGCACTGTTCCCCGAACTCATTCCCGTACCCGGCGCGCGCGAGGCCGCCGCGGCTAGATTCGCGGATTTTCGCGAGCGGATGTTCGCTGTTGATCAGGCTGCCTATCTGCCATCGCTGTTGATGCGTCAGGACAAGATGGCCATGGCGGCCTCGGTAGAGGCGCGTGTCCCCTTCACCCACATGCCCCTAGCGAAGGTGGTAAACCGATTCCCGGCTGCCCTGCGCGCACCAGGCGGCGCGACAAAACCGATCCTGAAGTCGGTGGCAGAAGAATTCTTGCCGCATGACCTGATCCACCGCCGCAAGGTGGGTCTTACTCTTCCATTGGACAAATGGCTTTCAAACCCCGACGGTCTCGGCCGCTATGTCGACCTCCTCGCACAACCCGACAGCCAGTTGGCTGCATTCACCAGCCCCGGCGCTCTGCGTAACGTCGTCGAGCGGTTCCGTGCCGGCAAGCTGCAGGGAATGCCGCCGATGGCACACCTGGTAAATCTCGAACTCTGGCTGCGCAGCCTCCCCACAGCTGCAACCTGAGTGGGCAGACGAAAAGCATGCATCGCATCAACCTCCTCACCCGCGGTTTCGAAACGCCGAATGGGCGGGCATTCCTGTTTCCGCTGGTCGTCCACCGTCGCGCCCTGGCAGCGGCCGGCATTGACATTCGCCTGCTCGCGGACCCCGACGACCCGCGCGCCACGGACTGCGATCTGCTGTTCATCGAGAGTCGGGTATTCAGTCCGCGCTGGGAAACCGAGGGCGACGGGCCGGTTCTCGCCAACATCGCCAGTCTAGCCGATCGAGTGCCGATCACTTGGTTCGACATATCCGACAGTACCGGCTGGCTGCAGTCGCAGGTGCTACCAATGGTCCGAGTCTACTGCAAGGCACAACTGCTGGCCGACCGCACGGCCTACACGCGGCCGCAATATGGCAATCGAATATGGGCCGACCACTACCATCGTACCGAAGGTGTGCACGACGCTAAGCCGGCAGTGCCGCGCATCGTTGAAGATTCCGCACATCTCGACCGCCTGCGCGTCTCCTGGAACTCTGGCCTAGCTGACTACTCTTTGCATGGCCCGGCCCGCATGGCCCTGCGCCAGCACATTCCGCTGGACGCGCTACTGCGAGTCCCGACTCGCTTCACGCCGGTCGACAACCGGCGGGACATTCCTTTCGTATGTCGCATGGGAACGAGTTACCCGCGCGAAAGCGTTTCACATCAGCGCCGGCGCATCGCGGCGCTACTCGACGGTCGTAGGCCAACCGACAAGCTCGGGCGGCGCGCCTTCCTAGCGGAGACGCGCAGAACACGTCTCGTCATATCACCCTTCGGCTTCGGCGAGATCACCCTGAAGGATTTCGAGGCCATCCTGTGTGGCGCGACCCTGCTCAAGCCGGACATGTCCCATTTGGAGACCTGGCCCGACCTGTTTCGTGACGGCGAGACCATCGTGACCCATAAATGGGACCTATCGGACTTTCTCAAACGAATCGAAGAGGCCAACGATCGGAGCGACGAGCTGCGGGTGATCGCCGGACGCGCGCAGACCGCCTATCGGGCCGCACTTGCAGACGCCGGTGCCGCGGAACGCTTCGCGAATCGGGTCCGCGACATCGTGAACGATGCCCTGACGAGGCCCGCCGCCCGATGAACGATCACCCATTAACCATCGGCATGCCGACATCGACCTTCTTGCCGGCGCTGGGTGGGGCTGAGATCGGCCTGCACAATATCGCATCGCGCCTTACCGCTCGCGGACACAACCCTATCATCGTCGCGCCAGCCGGCAATGCACGCGACCTGCGACAGCTGCGCGATAAGCTTCCCTACCGTCTAGCCGCCTTCCCACCCAAGATGATGACTCTTGTGCATCACCGGCCCGCACTCGGCACACGGTTCATCGCCAGCTGGCTTGCCGGGATCGACCGCCAGCATGGCATCGATGCATGGCATGGTACTGTAGGGTTCCCGACTGGCGTCGGACTGGTCCGATATGCGGCCGGACGACGGCCGCACTTGGTCCGCTGCGCCGGAGACGACATTCAGGTCGCACCGGAAATCGGCTACGGCATGCGCCTCGATCCCCGAGTCGACGCGCAGATAAGAGAGTGGCTGCCACGCGCCGATATGCTCGTCGCAATCACGGAATCGGTCGCCCGTGAGTATGCGGCACTGGGTATCTCATCGGAACGGGTGTGCCGAATCCCAAACGGGGTTGACCTCGCACGCTTCGACCAGCCGGTGAACCGGGCGGACGTCCGGCGCCAACACGGAATCCCCGAGGACGCGTTTCTCTTTCTCGCCGTGGGCCGCAATCATCCCAAGAAGGGATACGCCGATCTGCTGCGCGCCACCCGCTCGCTCGTTGACGAGGTCGGCACGGGGTTCGCGGTTGCCATTGCCGGCGCCGCATCCGAGGAGCTTCACCCGGACGTCGAACAACTCGGCGTGTCGAACCGCATTCATCTTCTGGGCGCGCAGGGGCATGCATCACTCGCCGACGAGTTGCTGCTGCCCGGTGACGACCTAGTCGCGCTCTACCGCGCGGCTGATGCGTTCGTCTTTCCCTCGCATATCGAGACCTTCGGAATAGCGCTGGTCGAGGCGATGGCCGCTGGCCTGCCGATCGTGACAACGGACGGCCCCGGCTGTCGGGACATCATTGCCGGCGGTCGCTGGGGCGAGATGGTCGAGGCGGGTGCGCCGGACGCACTGGCAACAGCCATGAGAGGTCTTATGAACGATCCCGGACACCTGCAGCAGCGCGCATCGGATGCCCTAAAAAGGGCGCAGGATTTTTCCTGGGACCGCATTGTCGATCAGTATATCGAGATCTACCGCCACGTCATCGAACGGGCCGACAAACAGGAGCAGGCAACCCCATGATCGTAAAATCGTCCAGCCTCGACGCCGTGATCTTCGATTTCGACGGGGTCCTTACAGACAACCGCGTTCTCGTCTTCAGCGACGGCGCCGAAGCGGTGGTTTGCAACCGTGCCGACGGGCTCGCGTTTGACCATCTCCGCACGGTAGGGCTGCCTGCCCACATCGTCTCCACCGAAACCAACCCGGTCGTTCGCGCGCGCGGCGAAAAGCTTCGCGTGCCTGTGCTCGACAGCGTTGCCGACAAGGCACAAGCGATCAAGGATCTCTGTACGGCACACGGATACACGCCCACGCGCCTAATTTTCGCGGGCAATGATATCAACGACCTCCCGGCCATGAACATCGTCGGCCACGCAATCGCCGTCGCAGACGCGCATCCGCGTGTCCAAGTGGCGGCGCACCACATCCTAACCTCCAGAGGCGGCGACGGGGTAGCGAGAGAGCTCGTGGAAGACGTGATCGACTTCGGAGCGAACGGCCTGCTTCCCGCATGACACGCCGCATCGTCATAGTTATCGGCTCGCTGCAGATCGGTGGCACCGAGCGCCAGATTGCGCAGATCGTGCCCCGGCTCGATCGCGACCGTTGGCGGGTCGACCTGCTGACCCTGACCCAGCCCGGGCCGCTGGCCGAAGATCTGGAGGCGGCGGGCTTCCGGGTCTATTCGCCGCCGTTCGCCAAGCGCATCACCCGCAGTGGCCGCTTCCTACGCCTGCTGCGCGCCGTCATAGCGTTGCCCTGGTTATGGATCTGGTTCCTGCGCAATCGGCCGGATCTCGTTCATCTCGTGCTGCCCGAGGCCTATCTGATCGGCGGACTGTGTGCGCTCTTCGCCGGGCAGCGGCGCATGATCATGAGCCGTCGTAGCCTAGCCATTTATCAATCGCGCTATCCTCTGCTCGCGCGCATCGAGCGGCAGCTGCACAGACACATGGCCCTGATCGTTGCCAATAGCGGGGCGATCCGGCGCGATCTGCGCAACGAGGGCGTTCCCGATGAACGAATCCGGCTGATCGCGAACGGTGTCGATACAGAGGCCTTTCGGCCAGATCGCGCGCGCGGCACAGCATGGCGTGCGACGATGGGAATCGGCCCGGACCAGCTGGTCCTGATAATTGTCGCCAACTTGATCCCGTACAAAGGCCATGCAGACCTGATCGCCGCGCTGACACGTATCGCGCCAGATTTACCCGAAGGCTGGCGACTGCTTTGCATCGGCCGTGACGACGGGATCGGCGCCGACCTGCAGGACCAAGTAGCGCACGCCGGCCTCTCCGAAAATATCCGGTTCCTCGGCTCACGAATCGAAATTCCGGCGCTGATCAACATGGCGGATATCTCGATCCTCAGCTCCCATGAAGAAGGGCTTCCCAACGCTGTCATTGAGGCGATGGCCAGCGGAAAGCCGGTCGTCTCGACCAATGTCGGCGGCACGGGCGAGATCGTCGAGGACGGCGTTACCGGCATCCTCGTCCCGCCCGCCGACCCCGTTGCCTTGGCCCAGGCGATTCAGGCGCTTTGCGGCGACGCGGATCGGCGCACCACGATGGGGGCCGCGGCGCGCGCGACGATCGAGCGTGCCTATGGCGTCGATGTCTGTGCAAGTGCCCATGACGATGTATATCAGCAGGTCTTTACCGCCGGAGGCGATCGCTGATGTGCGGCATTGCCGGATTCTGGTCGCCGCGGGGCACGCTCGACAACGCTGCGCTGGCGGCACGCGTCGAGCACATGGGGCTGGCTGTGGCCCATCGCGGCCCGGACGGTGACGGCGTTTGGACGGATAAAGAACACGGCCTCGCATTCGCCCACCGGCGTCTCGCGATCATCGACCTGAATCAGACCGGGCACCAGCCGATGGCCTCGCCATCCGGCCGTTATGTCATCTCGTTCAACGGCGAAATCTACAACTTCCCGGAACTGCGCACCGAGCTTGAGGGGCAGGGGGTAAAGTTCCGAGGTAGCTCCGACACCGAGGTTCTGCTTGCGCTGATCGATCGGGACGGGACCGTGCGCGCGCTGGATCAGGCGAACGGCATGTTCGCGTTTGCGCTCTGGGATCGCCGCGACCAGAAGCTCACATTGGCGCAGGACCGCTACGGACAGAAGCCGCTCTACTATGCCCGACTCGCCGGGGGAATCGCCTTCGGCTCGGAACTGTCAGCGATTCGCGCCCATCCGGACTTCTCCCCGCAAATCGATCCGGACGCGCTCGCGCTCTATCTCCGCTTCGGGAATGTGCCAGCCCCGCACACCATCTATCGCGGCGCACACAAGCTCGTTGCCGGCACGACCCTAACACTCGACGCAGAATCCCTGTCCGGCACCTATCCGGAACCCCAGCCCTACTGGTCGGCGGAACGCGTGGCGCGGGCCGGGCTCGAAGATCCCGCCAACCTGTCTGCGGACGAGGCGATCGACGCGCTGGAACGCGCGCTCGGCGACTCCGTGAGGCGCTGCATGATCTCCGACGTGGCAATCGGCGCGTTCCTCTCTGGCGGTCTCGATTCGACGGCGGTGGTCGCATTGATGCAGGCGCATAGCAGCCGGCCGGTGAAGACCTTCTCGATCGGGTTTCACGAGGCCGCCTACAACGAGGCAACCTATGCGGCGGCAGTCGCCAGACATCTCGGCACGGACCACATGGAACTCTATGTCACGCCCCACGAGACCCAGGAAGTCATCCCCGCGTTGCCGGAAATTTACGACGAGCCCTTCGCTGACTCCTCGCAAGTTCCCACCTTCCTGGTATCGCGCCTCGCCCGCGAATCGGTGACCGTCTCCCTGTCGGGTGACGGCGGCGACGAACAGTTCGTCGGCTACAATCGCTACGCATGGGGCAAACGCATTGGTGGCTTCGTCGAAGCCATGCCAGCTTCCCTGCGTCGGTTGACCGCAGGTGCTATGCGCATGATCCCGCCGCAGGGGTGGGATCGGCTTTACGGCAACATGACCGGCTGGCGCGGCACACAAAATCGTCAGGTCCAGATCGGACACAAGGTCCATAAGCTCGCCGAGTTGTTGCACGCACCCGATCGGCGCGCGCTCTATCTTGAACTTTTGTCGCAGTGGAATGTACCCGGATCGGTCGTACAGGCTGCGCTTGCCCCTGCGAGCTATGGCGGCGCTACAGGCTCCTGGCCCGATCTCGGGAATTTCACGCTCGAAATGCTACTCCTCGACACCGTCGGGTACTTGCCGAACGACATTCTGGTCAAGCTTGACCGGGCATCCATGGCCGTCGGGCTGGAGGGTCGGGTGCCTTTTCTCGATCACGAAGTGGGGGAGCTGGCCTGGCGGCTTCCGCTTTCGACGAAGCTGCGCGACGGGGTAACGAAATGCCCCATTCGTGGTCTCCTAAAACGCTATGTTCCGCCCGAAATGATCGAGCGACCAAAAATGGGCTTCGGCATTCCCATCGGCCGATGGCTGCGCACCGACCTACGCGACTGGGCGGAGGATCTGCTACGCACGGAGTGCCTAGCGAAGGACGACCTGCTCGATCCCGTGCCCATCCGCAAGGCATGGCAGGAACACCTGTCGGGACGGCGCAACTGGGAGCACCGGCTATGGTCGGTACTCATGTTCCAGTCTTGGCGCCAGCACGCCGGCCTCTAGCTCCGGCGATCAGGTGCCGGACAGGATATCGCCGAGGCCGATACGGCCGGTGACAAGATACCAGCCAATCGCAACCCCCTCGTGCAACGCACGGCGCACAAGCCGCGCCCCGCGTGCGCTCGGCACCAGGTCCAGCCAGCCATTGCGCGCGATCCGTACATCCGCGTAGTGCTTCGCCGGCGCCGCGGCGGCTTCGACCCCGAACCGGCGAAGACTGGCGACCATGCGCCGGACATGGGACCCGGCGGTGACGATTATCACTCGGGGCGAGCGCCCCTCCCTGTCAAAATCTTCCAGCAATTGCGCGATGGCCCGGGCAGTCTCGAACGTATCCCGAGCCGTTGCCTCGACAATGGTGTCCGGCGTGAGCGTAATAACCCGCTGCAACGCGGCCACTTCAGGCTCGGTCTGGTTGGGAGACGGGATACCACCGACTATGATCAATGGTAGCCCGGTTGCCGCTTGGATCTGCTGTCCGCGTACCGTGCGCTCGACCGAACCCGGCAGCGGCCACCAGCGCCCTTCCGGATCGGCATATGCACCGCCGAGCGGGACGACGATCGCATCGAAGAACGTCGCGGTAGCTTGCTCATCATCAATGGTCTGCGCGCCGCTTTCGAGAAGCCCCAGAAGCGCACCGCCCACGACCGGGGTCGATCCGACAAGTAGTAGGACACCGCTAACGATCACAAGGGCGCGCCCCAACCGGTGCCGCATCAAGACCAGGCCCAGAAACAAAAGCCAAAGCGCCGGCATGGGCCAGACCAGAAAAATGTCGAATAGGGTACGCAGGGTTACGCTCCGTCATAGCGAAGCCAGAGCCTAGCAGAAACCGTTGCCGCTGCCTGCTCTCCAGCCGTGGATCACAGCTTTCCAAGGCGCCGATCAGCGGCCTACGTACCGCCTTGCCGCTCAGCGTGTTTTGCGGCACAAGTGCGCCACCCATGAACATCCTACGACGACATATCCCCGCCTTCGCCATCCTGTCGGCGGCTGCGGTGCTAATCGTTCCTGTTTCGACTCTAGAACCGCTCTGGCTCACGGCCGTCGCCGCCCTCACGACCCTGGCAGCTATTATCGAACACGCGTCGAGAGGCGCATGGCCGCAACGTCAAAAAACCCTAACGACTCTCATGGCTGCTCTCGTCATCTGGGGCGCTGCAAGCATTGGGTGGTCAATCGGTCCGGACCGGAGCATATCCCAGGCCTTCGAACTCCTACTGTTCGCGCTAGGCGCAACGATTCTAGTTTCGCTGGCCCTCGGGATCGATCCTGCGGGACGGCGGCAGATCGAAACATTTCTGATGATCGGGTTCGTTGGGGGTCTGCTGTTCGTGTTGTTCGAACTCGCAACTGACGGAATCGTGCATTCCGCATTGAACGGCCATTTCGGTCCTGATGGGACTCGATTGACCCGCGCCATGAACCTGTTCGAGCTCAATCGTGCCGCAAGCGTGTTCTCGCTGGTGCTCTGGGTTACCATCATTCCCGTTTGGCGTCGTTTTGGATGGGCTGCTGCAACCACCTTAGTCGTGATTACTTGTCTGGGAATTTCCCAACTCCAGCCCGGTGCACCGGTGTTTGCCGTCATCGCCGGCGCATTCATTTTTGCGCTCGCATGGTTTTTGCCGCGTATGGTCCTGACCATACTTTTAATCAGCATCGTGATGGGACTTGCTATGATCCCCTTCTTGCATGCCCTTCACCCGGTTCTCACGGACATGATTCGCAGTGTCGGTCTTTCTGAATTCTCGCTGCATCATCGAATGGCAATCTGGGAATTCGCATCCAACCAAGCGGTCGCTCATCCCCTGCTTGGCTGGGGCCTTGATTCGTCGCGGCTCATAGGCGAGGGCCAGCTCGTAATGGTCGACGATGCGCCGAACATAGGGTTTCGGAACGTGGATATCCTACCACTGCATCCTCACAACGCTTTACTGCAGGCTTGGCTTGAACTCGGCGCCGTGGGAGCGCTGATCCTGGCCGCACTCTTTGCTGCCAGCGCATTTCAGGTCCGGCAATGCGTGCATGACCGCCTTGACCGCGCGGCCGCCTATGCTGCCTACACCGCGGCGTTCGTCACTGCCCAACTGAGCTTCGGAATCTGGCAGGGCTGGTGGATCTCCACACTGGCACTCGTCGCCGTCCTACTCACCGCGCTGATAGTGCGGCCTGAGGACTCGAACGCCGTCGGGTCAGCCTGACACGAGCCCGGCCATGGCACAGAAAATCTGCCAACTTTGCACCGTCGACTTTACGCTCTACCACCTGTTGCATCCCCTGATGCGCGCCCTGCGCGATGCGGGCCATGAGGTGGTCGGCGTCTGCGCAGACGGCGACCTGGTGCGCCATGTGCGCGATGACGGATTCCGGATCGAGACCGTGCCGCTGGCCCGCTCGGCAAACCCGGCCCGGAACTGGCGCAGCGGCCGGGCACTGCGCAATATCTTCAGACGCGAGGCGTTCGACAT
>PBPM01000073.1 GCA_002724635.1 Rhodospirillaceae bacterium | reverse complement strand
TACCGGAACCGCTCGGGACGGAGACGCGATACGTAGTTCACTTCGGTGACGCAAACGCGCCGGATGTCCTCTGGTCCGGTCCAGCCGGATCGGGTCAGGCGCTGGAGGCCACCATTCCTTTAGCCGCGGCGCACGTAGCACGGCTTCGCGCGGGCGACCCTGTCATGCTGACCGCACTCGGAGGGACCGACGGCGATCAGCCCGAGTACTCTATCCTGGTCGGCAATGTGAACCAGGGACCTGCCGCAACCGTCCTGCTCAACTACATGGCCACGCAGATGGGCGAGGACCTGGGCCGGTACGTGCAGCCGAGAGGATGATCGGGATCGAGCCCGCGTGCTATCGGATTGGTCCGGTTCCTCCGATCCGATCGTCTACCACGAACTTGTCTCGCGCGGGCATGATCACAGCCGGCAGCGTCTCGGCGTCCATCACGGCGTCCTCCGAGACGATCTCGTTCATCCAGAGTATGTACGCGATCACGGCGTAGACCTGGTCATCTGAGAGAATGCCTGGCGTGAGCTGGGGCATGGCTTTGCGGATGTAATCGTAGAGCGTCGTCGCATACGGCCAGTAATTCCCAACCGTGCGGGTGCTCGGTACGGCGTCCCACTGCTCACTGTCGACAAGGCGGTCATTCGGCCCTTCGGTTCCCGTGGGCCCGTGGCACGCCACACAGTGGATGTTGAAGACGTCACGCCCCTGGGCAACGGATCCACGACCGGGCGGCAGACCCTGGCCATCCGGTCGTACATCAATGTCCCACAGTGCAACACGGGCGTCCGATGCTTCGGTCCCGAATCCGAAGCGGTCGGGGGCGTGCGCGGGAAGGCCCTCGGCCGTGCCCGCCACCGCAACCTCTTCGGGCGCCATGGCACCGCCCGTAGCTCCGCGATGTCCATCGGAGCACGCGGCCAAGAGACCAGCTACGAGACAGAGGCCGGCTGCGCGTCGCGCAGCAGTCCGAAGCGGAGAACCCCACTCCCTCGATACGGCCGACACCAGGCCGACGTCGGTCGCTGGCAGCCTCATACCAGCTCTACCAACCCGAACGTCACTTCCCCGGTACGTGCGATCTTCCAGGCCCGCTGATGGTTCTGGTGATAGGACGTACGGGTGCCGCGGGCCTCCCATAATTGCTCAACCGTCGGCTGCACATACCCGGTCTCATCCGTGGCCCGGCTGAGAATTAGCGTATCTCGACCATTCCAGTCGAAGAGGTGGCGGAACCGTACTGTGGACTTGTCCAGAATCGGACCCTGGAGCGCGGCGTCAACCCAACTCCGTCCCCCGTCCGTGCTGACCTCCACCCGAGTGATACGACCGCGACCCGACCATGCCAGACCACGAACCTCCCACCAGCCCGCCTCCGGAAGAACGTACGGATACGACGGAAAGGTGATCACCGACTTCGCGTCCATGACGAGGCTGAACTGGCGTACAGTTCCATCCCCAAGCGGGTCCGTATACTTGGAGGTCTCGTCGCGCGTGTGGGTCGGACGGTCCGTGACCTCGATGCGGCGCAGCCACTTCACGGATGTATTGCCCTCGTACCCGGGGTTGAAGAGACGCAGGGGGTAGCCCTGCTCGGGCCGAATCCGTTCTCCGTTCTGGCCGTACGCCAGGATCGAATCCTCCATCACCTTGTCGAGCGGGACGCTGCGTGACATGACGGCGGAGTCCCGACCCTCGGCCAGAATCCAGCTCGCGCCGGGCCGCACGCCGACCTCACGCAGAATCGTCGAGACCGCGACACCCGTCCATTCACTCGTACTCAGCAAACCGTCGAGCGCCTGAACCGTAACCTCCGTCGGCATCCGGTCACGATTGTACACACCGCCACCATTGCCCGAACACTCGAGAAACCGGATGCGGGAGACCTGTGGATACCGCATCAGATCAGACATGCGGAACACCGTCGGGCGCTCGACCATTCCGTGCACGAGGAGTTCATGGTCCTCGTACTGGATATCGGGGATCCCGGCGTGATGTCGCTCGAAGTGGAGATCCGCCGGGGTGATCGTACCCATGAGATCGGCGAGTGGCGTCCGGGACGACGACGAGAGCGCCTCGGCCCGCACAAGGCGCTTCGGCTCTTCGGCCGGAGCCCGACTGCCAAGCTCAGACACGAGCCTGCCCGGTACCTTCGTGGGGTCGGTGGGGGCCTCCTGAGCGCCCAGATGAATCGCATCGGCCTGGGTTTTCACGAGTCCGGCAGCAATCACACCGGAGGTTGTCGTGATCCAGGCCCGGCGTGAGAGCTTCGGACGTTCGTCAGGGGGCATCGCGTAGGTCTCCTCGGTCCAGATTCGGGCAGCAGAGTCAACCTGCGACGAGCCGGCGCTCACGGCCAGAGGTTGCCACCCGCATCAGGCGCACACGGGATGAGTGGACGGGGGCGCGAGTGCAAAACAGATTTCGGTCGCCTGTACACCGCCTCGGAGTCACTGACCATGCAGCGATCTATCGCCGCTTCGATCCTCGCCCTCACCCTCGCCGTACCACTGGCAGCTCAGGACATCCAGTTGCCCCCCGACTTCGACGACGCAATGCCGTCGCACCACGACGGTCGCGGCCTGGGCCCCTTCCATCGCGCGATCACGACGTCGTCGAGCGAGGCGCAGCTGTATTTCGATCAGGGCATCCAACTGATGTACGCCTTCGATACGAATCTGGCAGCCCGCTCATTTCGCGAGGCGTGGACGCTCGACCCGAACTGTGCCATGTGCTACTTCGGTGAGGCGTGGGCGTGGGGTCCGTACCTGAATGGGCCTATGACAACGCCCGACGCTCCTCGCGCATATGCCGCGATCCAAAAAGCACTGGAGCTGGCTGACGATCACGCGTCGAACATCGAACGCGCCATGATCGAGGCGATGGCCATCCGGTACGAGGCAGAGCACGATCCGGACAAGCGCCGCTCGCTCGACGAAACCTGGGCCGAAACGATCAACGACCTGTTCGAGGAGTACCCGAACGATCTCGATATCGGCTTCCTCGCGGGTGAATCGCTCATGCTCCTCCAGCCGCGCCGGGGAACGTGGGACATCAACAATCCCGAGGTTCAGGAAATCCATCGTGTTCTGGAGTCCGTCCTCGACCAGGACATCACCCATCCGGGCACCTGCCACCTCTATATCCACGCGACAGAGCCGACGCAGGAGCCCGGGCTCGCAGAAGATTGCGCGGACTACCTCGGGCAGTCGATTCCCGGTGCCAGCCACATCCAGCACATGCCGTCCCACACCTACAATCGGATCGGTCGATGGGGTGACGCCGTGCGCGCCAACACGGACGCGTGGCACTCCGACCTCAAAGCAGCACACGGTGATGGCTTCGCGATCTACCCATCGCACAACCTGCACATGCTGCTCTTCGCGGCATCAAACGATGGCCAGGGTGCGGTCGCGATTCAGGCGGGTCGCAACTACGCCGACCTCATGGACGGAGCCACCTTCTATGAAGCGCTGACGATGGTTCGTTTCGGACGCTTCGCGGACATCATCGAGCTCCGAGACGCCCCGGAGGGCACAGTCTTTCGAGGGCTGTTCGACTTTGGGAAGGGCTATGCGCACCTGCGGATGGGGGATGAAGGCAGCGCACGCTGGTACCTGCACCTCATCAAACGTGCAATCGAAGAAGACCCGGACGACAACTTCCGTGGCCACACCGCGGTGCAGCTACTCGGCGTCGTCGGGGCGATTCTGGAGGGTGAGATCCTCAGAGCGAACGGGGAGCTCGATCAGGCAATCGAAGTGCTGCGCGCGGGCGGCGAGGTGGAAGACGGACTCCGATACGACGAGCCCGAGCCCCTGCCCTTTTCCATCTACACATGGCTGGGCGACGCCCTCAACGAAGCAGGTCGTTACGAGGAAGCAGAGAGTGCCTTCCGTCACGAGCTGGTGAAGCATCCCCACAACGGGTGGTCGCTCTTCGGTCTCGAGCAAGCGCTGCGGGCGCAGGGCAAAGACACCGAGGCCGACGAGGTCCATGCCGAGTTCCAGGAGGCGTGGGCACGCTCCGACACATATCTGAGAGGACCGATCTTCTAGGTCGACCGGATGCAGCCGGTCCTCCGAACAGGGAGATCATCGGAAGGAAGAATGAGGTCATGCCTTACTACGAATACATGTGCACCGCGAATGGTCAGACATTCGAGGTTCGGCACGGAATGAGCGAAGAGCTCACCACATGGGGACAGGTGGCCGACCGAGCCGCGGTCGACGTCGGCGACACGCCGGCGAATGCACCTGTTCAGCGGATCATGAGCGCCCCTGTCCCTGTCACCACCCGTGATCCCGGATTTCAGGGGTGCAGCGGCGGGTGTGCCTGCGCGGCTCCGAACTGACCAACATCGACGCAATCGTTCTCGGTAGCGGTCCTGCCGGCTGCGCTGCTGCCACGTTACTCGCCCGTCGGAGCCACCGCGTTGCGCTGGTGAGTCCCACGGCTCCCGTCACCGGTGCGCTCGCCGTGTCGATCCCTCCCTCGGCTCGACGGGTGCTCCAAGAACTGGGCGCGCTGGGGGATATCGACGCAGCCGGATTGTACCCGAACCACGGAAATTCCGTCCGATGGGCCGGCGGTGGTATCCGCTCCGAAACCTTCGGACCGGACAGCGCCGGGTATCACACCGACAGAGCCGGACTCGAAACGGTCCTCCTCGAGGTCGCAGAACGAGCCGGCGTCACCGTGTTGCACGGCTATACGGCCCGCCAGGCCCATGAATCCGAGCGTGGATGGCGTGTGCGGTGCGAGGGTCCAGGTGTAGAGCAGGCACTCGCAGCTCCCTGGGTGATCGACGCCACGGGTCGCCACGGGCTGATCGCTCGGACGGAGGGGCGTGAGGTCGATCGCAGTACCACCACACTCGCCATCGTCCGGCGCTGGGGACGGAAGGGTGGATGGCCGGAGGCGGACCGGCATCTGACGTTCATCGAATCGTATCACAACGGGTGGGCCTGGTCTGTCCCGCTCGCAATGGACGTGCGCTGCTACACTGTGATGATCGACCAGCGCGAGGAGGAGCTGGGGGGTAACGAACTCTCCAGAATTCTCGATCGAGAGCTCGATCGGACGGAGCACCTCGGAAAATCCCGCGAGGGGGCGGAGCCCATCGGGGAAGCTTGGGCGTGCCCAGCATCCCTTTACCGAGCGACTCGATACGCGCGCCCGGGCCTGATCCTCGCGGGGGATGCCGGGTCGTTCATCGACCCGCTGTCGTCGTTCGGTGTGAAGAAGGCTCTCTCGTCCGGCTGGCTGGCCGGCATTGTCGCGAACACCGCATTGATCGATCCGGAGATGACGCAATCTGCGGTCGACTTCTTTGACGCCCGTGAGCGTGAGGTGTATCGGCGCTATCGTGCTGCGTCCGCACCTTTCTTCACCTCGGCGGCCAATACGTACGGTTCGGAGTATTGGACCGCTCGATCGAGCGCCGCGCACCAGGCGGGTGGACTGATTGAACGTGGAGGAAGTCCGGCAAGCATACCTTCGGACCCGGACGCCCTGGGTTCGGACGTTCCGGAAGAAGAAGTACGCGGGGCCTTCGAAGCGATTCGCGCGCAGGAAACGCTCAACGCTGTTCGCGGGTCCACACTGCGCATCTTCGATGGACCAGGGATCGCCGGTCATCGCATCGTGATGGAGCAACGTCTCGCTACGAGTTCCTGGCCTGCCGGGATGAGATACGTCCGCGGAGTCGACCTCTTGCAACTCTTAGAGGCCACCACCTCACAAGAGAGCGTTCCCGACGGATGGACCAGGTATAATGAGATCGGACCTGCCGTCACACTTCCGGACTACCTCACCGCGCTGTCGACCGCCTTCGCGACCGGGATACTGGAACATCGCGAGCCCACCGACTGAAGCGAACCCGCTTGGCCAGCTCATCCGTGCCCTGAACAGCCCCGGGGGCCAGCCGGAGAATTCTCGACGAAAGACTGGCGAAAGTCGGTCGCGACCCTCAGTCTCTCACAGAGCATTTTCCCTCGAATCAATCAGGAGCTGATGGCGTCTTCTGCCCGCTTCCCGCTCATGCTCGCAGGGCTCGCGACCGCAGGTGTTCTGCTCGCGTGGAGTCCGGCCCCGCAGTCTCGGACGTCACCTGGCAGCATCCGTGTCGATGACGGCTACCCGATCACCAACCAGAAGGTGATCGACCGTTGCTCTCGCTGCCATGAAGTAGACGATCAGGGGCGCATGTCACGCATCTCCTGGATGCGGAAGACGCCCGAGGGCTGGCAGACGTCGATCCGCCGGATGATGGCGCTCCATGGTGTACGCCTGAACCAGGCCGACGCTGCGGAAATCGTACGGTATCTCTCGAATGAGCAAGGTCTCGCACCCGAAGAACTGAGGCCTGGCATGTTCGAGATCGAGCGCCGAAGTGACGACCATGACTGGGACGGGGATTCCGACGTCGAGACCACGTGTATCCAGTGCCACTCCATGGGCCGCGTCATGACGCAGCGCAGAACCGAGGAGGAGTGGGGCCTGCTGATCACGACGCATCGGGCGCTGTACCCATTATCCGACTGGCAGGCGTTTCGTTATACCGGGCCGGCGTCCGAGCAGGATGACCCGCGGCACCCGATGGAGCGGGCAATCAACCACCTGTCGGACATCTACGCCCTTGAAACATCGGAATGGTCTGCATGGGCCGCCACCAAACGCCCCGCACGACTGACCGGTACGTGGACGATCACCGGGCATGATCCAGGTAAAGGAGCGATGTACGGAACGATGACCGTCACTGCCGACCCCTCCGATCCAGACGCGTTCACGACGAACACCTCGTACGTGTATGCCGAGTCGGGCGAGGAGGTACAGCGCACCGGTCGTACGATGGTTTACACCGGGTACCAGTGGCGCGGCCGCTCGAACCCGGGCGCAGCCGACGAACTCCGCGAAGTCATGTTTGTCGAGCGCGACCAGCAGTCGATGTGGGGACGCTGGTTCCGAGGTGATTATGACGAGATCGGCCCGGACATCTCGATGCAGCGGGCAACCGGTGGGACGGTCGTCTCCGGAGTCTATCCGCGTGCGCTGGAGCAAGGCGCCTCGACCGAGGTCACCGTCTACGGCGTGGAACTCTCGGATGGGAGCGAACTCGATTTCGGCGCGGGAATCACGGTGGGTTCAACACGCACCTCGAACGACGGCACCCTTACGGTGGAGCTTCAGGTAGACGCCGACGCGGACGTCGGTGGACGTGATCTATTCAGCAATGGAGCAATCGCCGAGGGAGCTGTGGTGATCCACGATGGCGTCGATCGGATCGCTGTCACCCCCGGGATCGCCACCGCGCGCACAGGCGGGGCACATTTCCCCAAGGGCTACGAGACGTTCGATGCCTGGGGGTATGATGATGGTCCCGATGGCGAACCCAACACCGCCGACGATTTGGAACTGGGTCGTGTTCCCGCCAACTGGCACATCGAAGAATATGCGGCCACCTACGGTGACGATGACGTCGACTTCGTCGGAGAAATTCTGCAGAACGGGACCTTCGTGCCGGCCGACGATGGCCCGAACCCGGAGCGATCGGGGCTGCGGAATAACATTGGTGACGTGTGGGTCGTCGCCACCTACGGCTCGGGTGACCGCGAACTGTCGGCCCGCGCGCATCTCGTCGTGATGCCACCGCTGTACATGCGCTGGGAGCCCTGGGCAGAGATCGACACGGGCCGACGTCCCGTCGGGGGTGACCGATGACGCCGCCTGTCGTAGCCGGATCTTCTGATACGACGGGCGCCTCGAAGGTTCTCGGCCTGCGGGACTTCCACCCGTTCGAGGCATTCGGCGCACGTTTCCTCTACATGGTGCCATCGGCCGGAATCTTTCGGATGGACGACTGCGGCTCCGCAATCCTCGATGCGCTCGAGGGTGGGCCGCGAACGGAGGACGATCTGGTCGCTGAGCTCAACGACCGCTTCGACATCGATCGTATTCTCGAGACGGTCGAAGAGCTGACAGAGATCAGAGCCGTGGGCGGACCTGACGCGCCCAAGGATGAGGCACCGAACGACCTGCCTCCTGCGGATTTCCCGCTCAACACGATGGTCCTGAACGTCACGAACAAGTGCAACCTGGCGTGCACCTATTGCTACGAATACGGCGAGGACAAGATCGTCGATACGCAATATGGGAGTCAGCCGAAGTTCATGAGCGAGGACACCGCAGAGGAGAGCGTCGAGTTCCTTCTCCGGCAGTCGGGCAGCCAACCCAAAGCGCATCTGACGTTCTTCGGTGGAGAGACGCTCCTCAACTTTCCCGTGCTCCAAAAGACCGTCGCCTACGCGCGCCGGCGCGCGGCGGAAGAAAGCAAGACGATCTCCTTCAGCCTTACCACGAACGCGACACTGTTGAAACCGGAGATCATCCAGTGGCTCGCGGACAATGACGTCGGCGTCACCGTCTCGATCGACGGCCCGAAACCGGTTCAGGACGGCCTGCGCGTCTTTCACAACGGGCGTGGCACCTACGACGTCGTTCTGCCAAAAATCAAGGAGTTGATCGCGACACATCGGTCACGGCCCATCGGAGCCCGTGTCACGCTCACGCAGAAACACCTGAACGTGCTCGAGATCTACCGTCACCTGACGGACGAACTCGGCTTCCGTGAGGTCGGGCTCGCACCTGTCACAACGCAGGAGCACCGGGACTACGCAATCACGCCGGACTCGAAAGATTCGATGCTCGAACAATTCGAGGAGCTCGCGGCCGAGTGGCTCGAACACGCGCTTCGGGACGAACACCACGGCTTCACGAACGTGACGGACACGATCGAAGAGATCCACAAGGGTGTCAGCAAGGCGTACGGGTGTGGCGCGGGGCTCGGCCTGCTCGGAGTCGCCACGGACGGTGACGTGTCGCTGTGCCATCGCTTCGCCGGCTCGCCCGAACACACGATCGGCTCGGTGGCTGACGGCGTCGATCGCGAAAAGCAGGAGAAGTTCCTCGTAGATCACCACATCGCCGAGAAGACCGACTGCCACACGTGCTGGGCCCGACCGATCTGCTCCGGCGGCTGCTATCACGAGGCACACGTCCAGTATGGTGACTCGTCGCACGCGAATCTGCATTACTGCACCTGGGTCCGAAGCTGGACCCATACCTGCCTGGAGATCTACGGAGCCCTGGCAGAAAAGAACCCGAAGTTCCTGGAGCGATTCGACGCATGAAACGACTCAAACCGATCAACCAGAAGGCGGGTCGTATCGAGGCTTACCTCGAGCACGAAGCCGCGAAGGCGCGTGGCGACCTCGACGTCGTAGGACTGCGCACCCCGCCGCACGAGCAGGATGGGCCGCACTACCCGCTGGGCTGCTCGCTGCAGTTCTCACCCGGATGGGAAGTCGACAACCGTGGTGGCACGGCTGGCCTGTGTCAGCCTGTGGAGCGAGACATCTTCGACTGCCACATCTCCTGCTTCTGGCCGGCGCACGTGCCGGATCAGCTGAACCACGCGCCGGACTGGACCGGTAAGTGTGCGTCGGCTCAGAAGGACTGGCGCAAGCTCGACTTGATCTTTCCCTAGGCCGCACGACTTCATGCGAACGACCCTCTACGCCGCCGTCGCGGCGATCGCTCTCGGAGTCATTCCGACCGGTACCGTGGCTCAGACCGCCACTTGGTACATCTCGACGTACACCGACGAGATGCTCGTTTGGGACGAGGCCTCCGAAGAGATCATCGATCGCATCCAGATGAATCGGATCATCCCGAACCGCGTCCAACTCAACGAGACCAAGACGCGGCTCTACGTGGGTGACGGCTCCGGCGAGCACATTCAGGTCGTCGACATCGCCGCTCGCCGAGTGATCGATGAGCATGTGCTCTCC
>PBPM01000072.1 GCA_002724635.1 Rhodospirillaceae bacterium | reverse complement strand
AGGACCCCGAGACGCCCGCGTGACGCGGTGATCTGGCTGCCCAGAACGGGTAGACCTGCACGGGTCGCGTTCAGGTCCTGCTGGATCTGGTACAGCTCGATCGAAGAAGCTACGCCACGCTGGTATCGGTCTTCCGTCAGCTCCAGCCGCTCGGTGAGGATGTCGACTACCGACGTGAGTATTGCCTCCCTCGCCACGAGTTCGCGGAGCTCGAAGTAGCCGGAAATCGTCTCGGCTGCCACGGAAATCTCCACGGTCTTCGCGTCCGCGCCTGTCGCCAGATAGTCGGCGTAGGCGGCGCGACGACCGCTGTTGAGTCTGCCCCAGAAATCGAGCTCGTACGAGGCGCCGAGGCTCGCGCCGAAGGTAGAGAACGTGAAGCGGCTGGGGCGTTCCGGCAGGGTGGGGTCAGCACCCTCCCCGTCACCGCCTCCGAAGATCGCCCCGAATTGCCCAGCGTTCGCAGGCTGACTGAAGCGCGACGCATCGGTGCCGGCTGTGACGGTCGGGAATAAGGGAGAACGCGCGATCCGGTATTGAGCGCGGACCTCTTCGATCCGAGCGACGGCCTCCTGAATGTCGAGATTCGACGCGAGTGCCGCTCCGACCAGCTTGTCGAGCGTGCGGTCCTCGAACGTCCGCCACCAGGAGATCTTCTCGGCGGAGTCTGGATCCGAAGGTTCCGGTGACTCGGCATACGAGTCCGGCATACGATCGACTGTAGCGATCTGAGTGGGAGACGGAGCAAGGGAGCACCCGACCACCGACAGGACGATCAGTCCCGCGCCAAAGAGACGAAGAGCGTGCGCGACAGGCACGCGCTCGGAATGCGTGTTCATGCCAAACCAGATCCGTGTACAATGTTCGTTCATGTAACGATAAAACTTGAACAAAGATTGTACAACCACTTCATCCGTACCTTTCCTGATGGGATGGCACGCGTTGGCAGCCGCTTGCGGCTCGACCGATCAGGTCGGGCCGAGTGTCAAATCATCCCCTGCTGGAATGCCAGGCGGCGAGGACTTCCCGTTCACGCTCAGCCGACAGGCCCGCCCTGAAGTTCTGACGACGTTCCACTGGCCTGGAGTAGTGGTACTCCAGAGTCGCGGCTGCGGTGTCGGCGAGCGATCGGAACGTGAGTCCCGCTTCCACTTCCGGTGTCAGATCGAAGCGAGCGAATCCTTCACTCCCTTCCACCGGAGGGCGCCAGACAGGCATTTCCTGGTAGGGCCGGACACCGTGCTCGGCGAGGAATTCACGCGGCACCCACGTGAACGAGGTTTCCGTCGTCGTGACGGCCCGAATTCCGTAGAGGAGTTCGGCCATCGGACGCGGTGTTCGGGGGCCGACGCAATTGAACTCACCCATCGTCGCATCCTCGGCGAGCTTCACGGTGAAGTCGGTGAAGTCCCGCACGTCGATAATCTGAATGGGATCCGTTCCGTCACCCGGCGCGAGCACCTCGCCACCTCGATCGATCCGGACGGGCCAGTACGTGAAGCGGTCCGTCTCGTCTCCCGGACCGATGATCAGCCCTGGACGCAGGATCGTCGTACGTCCCGGCATGATGCGCTGGGCGATCCGTTCCATGACGGCTTTGCCCAGGCCATACGGAAGTCTCTCCTGATCTGGAGAGACGCCGGCGACTTCGTACGTCCATGTGGGTGCGTCCGCGGTCATCGGGACGCGGCTCACGTCAGCATAGGCCGACCGGGAAGACACGAACATGAACTGGTCGACCGAGTCCTTCAGCGCTTCCGCGGCGAGTTCGATCCAGCGCCGGTTGTTCGTCGCATTGTCGATGACCACGTCCCAACGACGCCCTCGAAGTGACTCGTAGTCACCGTTCCGGTCTCCCCTCAGCGTCTCGAGGTACGGGAACATGGCCCGGCCTGATCCCCGGTTGAACAACGTGACGCTGTGGCCACGGTCGAGCGCAGACCGCACCTGGAAGGGCCCGATGAAGCCCGTTCCACCGAGGATGAGAATGTTCAGTCGACGCGGGGCTTCCTGGATGATGCGTGCGCCCCAGCGGTCTGCTGGTCGAATTGGATCAGGCCCGGCCGGAGCGCCGGAGAGTCGTTCGGCACCGAGGGCGTTGGCGGCGAGTGCGCCACCGGCCGAGATCTTCAGGAAGTCCTTTCGGCTCGGGCTCATGGTGCGCCGGTACCTGCGGAGATGTTCGTCATGATGTCTTCGAACGCGTTCATGAATCGACCCATCTCTTCTTCCGTCCCGATGGAGACTCGGAGATGGTCGAGCATCGGTGGGAAGTCGCGACCGACTGCAACACCGCGCTGCCGGAATGCCTGCCGAATGGGCGCCACCGTCTGGCGGAGGTTGACCATGAAGAAGTTCGTCTGTGACCGGATGCACTCGTAACCGAGACTCTCCAGGTCGGAGATCGTCTGCTCACGCAGCCGCCGGTTGTGGGCCAGCATGCGGTCCGCGGCCGGTTGATCCTCCATGGACGCGACAGCGCCCCAGCGAGCAAGCGCGTTTACGCTACCTGTGCTGTAGGGCTGCATCTCCTGAATCATATCCGGGGGTGCGATCGCGAAGCCGATCCGCATCGCAGCCATCCCGTAGATCTTCGAAAAGGTGCGGGCGATCACGACGCGTCGACCCTCCCGGACGTACTTCAGTGACTCTTCGTACGCCGGATCCTCCACGAAGTGATGGTACGCCTCGTCGATCAGGACCGGGATGTCTTCTGGGATATTGTCGAGCAGGTAGGCGATCTCTTCCGCTGTGACCGTCACGCCCGTCGGGTTGTTCGGGTTGCAGAGGTAGACGAAGCCGACGTCGCGAGCGTTCCGGTTCGTCACGTCGACCATGCGCTCGATGTTCTGTCGGTGGTCCGCCTCCAGCGGCAGGAGGATCGTCGAGGCGTCAATGCCGGTCGCGTGGCGGTACACCGAGCTATAGGAGGGCTCGACGCCGATCACCTTCTTGTCGTGTGCAAGCCACGTAAGCCCGACGACGTCCAGGATCTCTCCTGAGCCGGCACCCATGAGCACGTGATCCCGCGACACGTTGTGCGC
Source organism: Rhodospirillaceae bacterium (assembly GCA_002724635.1). GTDB lineage: Bacteria > Pseudomonadota > Alphaproteobacteria > UBA6615 > UBA6615 > UBA8079. The sequence continues at coordinate 2,079 of PBPM01000072.1, read as the reverse complement.
GTCCGCGATGCGCTGTTGGACATTGTTGTCCGGGTAGCCATAGCGCATCGAGTACTTGAACGCGTACGTCATCGCCTCGAGTGCCTTTTCGGACGGACCGAACGGGTTCTCGTTCGACGAGAGGTGGGCGAGGGCATCGTATTCGTCGACCTGGGACTGGAAGGCCCGGTGCATCGGCGCACCACCCGGCAGGTAGCGGATGCCGCGCTCTGCGGCCCGACGGACACGGGCTTCCGCGACCCCGGGCGTCATACCCAGTGTGCCGAGCGCTGCGGCCGCCGTGGCCCCTCCGATGAAGTGTCGACGTGACACGCGGTTATTCATGGCGCATACCCTCCTGACAGACACGGGCCCGACGGCTCGATCCGAGCGGGTCCTTGAGGCTGAGAATTCGGGTCCGGCCTGAGTTGCGCAACCACGAGACAGGCGCGCAGGGTCGATTCGAAGAGTTTGGCGTCCGGTGCTACCAGAGGATGACTTCGTACCCGTCCTGCTGAAGCACCGTCATCGCTGTCATCGCACTGAGCGCGAGTTGGACGCCGGGAAGCAGCTGGTCGGCGCTGATTCCTCGTGCGCCGGCGGTCTGACCGCAGAGAATTACCTGCCCGCCGCCTGCGATGATCTCGGCGATGAGTTCCTTATTCGGATTGTCCACGCCGTGTGCCGCCTGGTAGTGCTCGTCCGCCAGCAGCTCGAGCGCTGCGCCGCCGTGCACGACGCCAGCAACTCGAAGGTTCTCCCGAAGCACGCCGGCGCGCGCATGCATGTTCAGGTAGCGCGCCATCGTGTTGAGGGTCTGGTTCCTGAGGTCTGGCCTGCTCGCAGGAGCCCGAAGCTCGAAGACCGCCTTGTACTGCCGATCCATCAGGGTTTCGAAGGTCGGGTTCTCCACGGGAAATGTGGCGCCACCGGCATTCACGATCGGGCCGGGCGAAGACTGCCTGGCCCCGTCTTGCGGACCGGGCGAAGCCTGCTCGGGCCGGTCGTACATGCTGATGGCGACGCCTGCCAATACGACGAGCAGGACGAGGGCGAGTGATCTGATGCGCATGGCACTATCCGTGATGATGGTGAGGATCGTCGTTCGAGTGGTCGTGGTCATGTCTTCCTTGATGAAAGACAACGTGGACGAGCGATCCGCTGACGAATGCCTGATAGATCTCTGCTCCCGAACCATGGACATCGGCAAGGAACTCGGTCCCCAGCCCGTATCCCGCGAGCGTCGCGAGCACGATCGAACCGACGCCGGCAGCGGCCGCCAGGGAGCCGAAGCGTGGACGGATCAGCCACCAGATCACGAGGCTGATTGGGATTCGATGCAGGATGATCGCAGTCGCGAAAGGGGCGTCTACGGGCACGGCCCCCGGTACCAGCGCTGTGCCCTCGAGCATTGCGTGCAACACGAGCCCGGAGAGCCCGACGACCAGCGCGAGGTTATCGGTCTGTTCAGCGAGCGCGGTCGATACGCGCTCGATGAGGGCGGGGAGCAGGAAGCCCACGACCACAGCGAGTATCGCAAAGGCGTTTCGATCCTCCCATGCGTATGGAAGAACTTGCCAGGCCACGAGGATCGGGACCGCCAGGTACACGAAGTTGTCCACGGCCTCGACTGCGCGAGGGTGGTCGTGGAGTACTCGATAGAGCAGGGGCCCCAGCAGTGGAGCGAGAGCCGCGGCGATCAGGTACCCCATCTAGCCTCGGGATCTGGAGCGACGACCGGAGCTGAACCGAATGCTCGACCCGCCAGGCCGGCCGCCCCCCCGGATCTTGCTCAGCGCACCCCCACCAGGCCGCGGATCGACTCGATCAGCTTCGGCGAGTCCCAGCCAACTCCATGGCGGAAGACGACTTCGGTTGCATGTAGGTTGCCGGCGGCCTCGAGGTCTGCGTCGATGACCACCAGGTCCGCGACTTTTCCAGCCTCGACCGTACCGACATCACCGTCGATACCCAGGATCCGAGCTCCGTTGAGGCTCATGATCTGCACGACCTCGGGTGCGGTGAATCCCGCTTCGAGCAGCAGTTCATAGTTCCGCTGGTCGCCATATCCTGGAGGTGCCGCGCCGTACCCCGTCGGGT
>PBPM01000071.1 GCA_002724635.1 Rhodospirillaceae bacterium | reverse complement strand
GCGGCGCAGCTGGTCGGCCTCGCCGGGGGGGAAGCCGGCGGCGGTGATGGCAATCTGCATCGCCTGCTCCTGGAAGAGCGGCACGCCGAGGGTCTTGCCCAGCACCTCCTCGAGCTCTTTCGACGGGAATTCGACCGTCTCGAGCCCCTCGCGGCGGCGAATGTAGGGGTGCACCATGTCGCCCTGGATGGGGCCGGGGCGGATGATCGCCACCTCGATGACGAGGTCGTAGAAGCAGCGCGGCTTCATGCGCGGCAGGAAGGCCATCTGGGCCCGGCTCTCGATCTGGAACACGCCTAGGGAATCCGCTTGGCACAACATGTCGTAAACCGCCGGATCCTCGGGCGGAACCGTTGCTAGCTCCAGCGGCCGGTCGTAATGGTTCTCGAGCAGTTCGAAGGCCTTGCGGATGCAGGTGAGCATCCCGAGGGCCAGCACGTCGACCTTGAGGATGCCGAGCGCGTCGAGATCGTCCTTGTCCCACTCGATCACCGTGCGGTCCTCCATCGCCGCGTTCTCGATGGGGACGAGGGCATCGAGGCGCTCGCGGGTGATGATGAAACCGCCGACATGCTGGGACAGGTGGCGGGGGAAACCGATCAGCTCGCGCGCGAGGCGGAGCGCGAGCCCCAGCCGGTTGTCAGCCGGATCGAGGCCGAGCGAGCGCACCACCTCGTCGGGCACGCCCTCGTTGGACCAGCCCCAGACCTGGCCCGACAGGGCCGCGACCGTGTCCTCGGTGAGGCTGAGGGCCTTGCCGACCTCGCGCAGGGCCGAGCGCGAGCGGTAGTTGATTACCGTGGCGGCGAGCCCGGCACGTTCGCGGCCGTACTTGGCGTAGATGTACTGCATCACCTCCTCGCGCCGCTCATGCTCGAAATCCACGTCGATGTCGGGCGGTTCGTTGCGTTCGGCGGAGATGAAGCGTTCGAACAGCAGATCGAGGCGGTCCGGGTCCACCGCGGTGATCCCGAGGCAGAAGCAGACCGCGGAGTTCGCCGCCGACCCGCGCCCCTGGCACAGGATGTCGCGGGAACGCGCGAATCGGACGATGTCGTGAACCGTCAGGAAGTAGGCGGCGTAGCGCAGCTCGGCGATCAGGGCGAGCTCATGATCGAGCTGGGCGCGAACCTTGGCCGAAATCCCGCCGGGGTAGCGCTCGGCCGCGCCGCACCAGGTGAGCCGCGCCAGTTCGGCATCGGGGGTGCGCCCGGCGGTGACCAGCTCGGCAGGATACTCGTAACGTAGCTCGTCGAGGGAGAACCGGCATTTTCCGGCGATTTCGGCGGTTCGGCCGACCGCGTCGGGATAATCGCGGAAGAGCCGCACTATCTCGGCGGCCGGTTTCAGGTGGCGCTCGGCGTTGATCGCCAGCCGGCGGCCTGCAGTGTCGATAGTGCAGTGCTCGCGGATGCAGGTGACGACGTCGGCGAGCGCGCGCCGTTCGGCGGTGTGGTAGCGCACGTCGTTGGTTGCCACGAGGGGCGTAGCCGCAGCGTCGGCGATGACTGCCAGCCGGGCGAGCCGGCGGGCATCGTCGCCCCGGTAGAGATGGCTGGCGGCGAGATAAGTTTCCGATTCAAGTTCGCGCGACAGGCGATTCAAAAAGCTGGAAAAATTCGCCGTGGCGGATTCGGTCAATTCATCGGACGGGAGCGCGATCAGAATCTGTCCTGCGCCCCGCTCGAACACGCCGTCGGGATTGGTGAGATCAGCCGGTGTCAGGTGGCACTGGGCCTTCCCGGCGCGGCGCTTCCCGAGGGTCAGCAACCGGGACAGGCGCGCGTAGGCGGGCTTGTCCGTCGGCAGACAGATGAGGGAGGGGCTTTCGTCCGCGAAATCCAGCCGAGCCCCGACGATCACGCGAATTCCGGCCTGTTTCGCGCCTAAATGGCCGCGCACCACACCGGCGAGCGTGTTGCGGTCGGTGATCGCGATGGCCGGATGGCCCAGTTCCCCGGCCCGGGCGGCCAGCTCCTCGGGATGGGCGGCGCCCTGGAGGAACGAGAAGTTGCTCGTGACCTGCAGCTCGACATAGTCGGAAATGCTCATGGTCCGGGCAACCTCATTTCGTCGTTCCCGCGAAGGTGGGAACCCATACACACGGTCGCTCGCCTGGTCTGCGTCGGTGTTTATGGATTCCGGCCTTTCGGCGCTGAGCGCCTGCAGCCGGAATGACGAACTGTGGTAGCGGGCTCATGCGAACAGCCCGTGCAGGAACCAGCGGGGGGCGGTGTCATCACCGACCGGATGCGAGCGATCGTAGAGGCCCTCGCGGTAGAGCCAGAAGCGGCGGCCGTCCGTGTCCTCGACCCGGTAATAGTCGCGGGTCGTGCGGTCAAGGACGGCGGTGTTGCCCGCCTCGGGCTGGCGCCACCATTCGGGCTCGATCCGTTCCGGCCCCTCGGCGCGGACCACCCGGTGGGCCCGGCCGCGCCAGCGGAACAACACCGGCGGATCGTCGGGCACAGGGGCCATAGCCTCGACGGATTCGGGCCGGGCGAGCAGACGCGGCGGGCGCGGCAAGGACGGCTGCCAGCTATCGCTTTCTGTGTCTGCCGGGTCGGCCAGCGCAGGGCGACCCGCCTGCACCCGCTCGGGCAGGTGGGTGTCCCGGGCCCGGAAGCGTATCACGTTGTCGGGCCCGAGGCGCCCGGCGAGCCGGTCCACCAGCCGGTCCAGCGCGGCCGGGTCCGCGTCGCGCGCGCCCACTAGCTGATCCTGGGTGGCGCGGAGCGGTTCGGTCACGGTCGCGGCGAGAGTGAGGGTCTCGACCATGGCCTCTGCGGCGGCGCTCAGCGGGTCGGGTGCGGATGTCGGCGGTTCGGGCAGGCGTTCGAGCTGCGCGTCGAGGAGCCGCGCCAGGTGGTCGGGGTCGTGGCTCGCCCGGCTGGTCCCCGCTGTGACCGTATCGACCCGCCCGCCGACCCGGTAGAGACACAGTTCCAGCTGCCGCACGCCGCGCTCGGCCCTGGCGAGGCGGTTGCACAGCGCCTCGGCTAGGTTGCGGGCGGCAGCGGCGATATGTTCCTCGTGCCCCAGCGCCTCGGCAAAGGCGGTGCGCAGGCGCCAGACGGGGGCGGGCGCACGGGGCGAGATGGTCTCGTCGATGCGGCCTAGGGCCTGGTCCAGCCGACGGACGGGCAGTTCGCCGAACCGGCGGGTGAGCCCGGCACGGGGCAAGGCGCTTAACTCGCCGATGTCGCGCAGGCCGAGGCGGTCGAGCCCGTCGAGGATATCCGCGGGCAGGCGGAGTGCGGCATTGGGGAAGAGGACGAGGGCGTCGCCATGTTCGCCTACAGGAAATATCACGCGGCGCGCGTGGCCCCGTTGCCCAAACCGGGCCGCCGCCCAGGCCGCGCCCGCCGTGTCGGCTAGGCCCGCCCGGGCCGTGTAGCCGATGGCCGCCAGCCGCTCGATCATGTCGTCGAGCATGGCGGCCTCGCCGTCGAACAGATGAGCGCAGCCCGATACGTCGAGCCAGATGCCGGCCGCTCCGCCGCTCTCCAGCCCCGACGGGACGGTCCAGGGGGTGTAGCGGGTGCACCAGTCGGCGATCCGCGAGAGGGTCGCAGTATCTCCGGCGGGATCGGCATCATGCACCGCGATGTCCGGTACCAGCGCGCGGGCGTCGGCCAGGGTTTGGCCAGGCGCGAGCCCAGTCTTCCGGGCGGCTAGGGTGACCGCGCTCAGGCGGAGCGCCCCGCCCTCGGGTATGACCATCACCAGTTCTGTGGGGGGCTCAGGCGCTGCGGCGGCGTTCGCGCGGGAATGCCGCAGGTTCCGCTTCAGATTCCTCTGGCAGCGGTCGGTCGCGAAGCGGGGAAACCAGAGCGAAGCCACCCGCCGTTTCGGGTTCGTTATGTGCGTCATCTTTCCATTCCAGGTGCCATGTCTTGGGGCGGCTGCCCCGCACGCGGAGCAGTTCCGCCCGCCAGCGCGCCGCCCCCGGTAGGTTTGCGATTTCGGCGCCTGCGACCATGGCGGGAGCGCCGGGCAGGGCCGCGATCCGCCAGCGGCTGAAGCTGGCGGTCGGGGGCAGACCAGCGCTTGTATCCCGGCGCAGCAGGAGGCCGAGCCCGCCGCCGGCCTCGCCCCCTTTCTCTGCTGCCAGTTGCAGGCGGCGGCTCGCGGTCAGGTCCATCTCCTCGATCTCGGCGCAGACCAGCCCGACCGCGGGTGCGCGCAGTGCTTCTTCCATGGCCCACAGGGCGTTCGCCATGAATTCCCCATCGGCGGGAACACGGACCGCGATCAGGTCCGCGGGGTCGAGGCCGAAGCCGGCAAGCCCCGGGGCGTAGAGGCTCTCGTGGGGCCCGGTGCGCGGGGCGATCCAGACGACGGCGCGCGCGCGCAGCCGTTGGGCCCGGCCGGCGAGCGCGGCGGCGAAGCCCGTGACCGCGCCGTTCAGCGCGCCCTGGCCCTTCGTGATCCCGTTGCGGGTGATGCTGCCGCCGGTGGCGGCATCGCCGTCGAGAAGTTCGTGCACCGCGCCCGTCGCGAACCCGCCCCGGGGCAGATGTTCGTCGATCTCGTAGAGGCCCAGGGGCAGGACGTCATCGCCATGCAGAGTCCCGGTGCCGCCGCGCTCGATCGCAGCGATGCGGCTGCGCAGCCGCTGGAGGATATGGGGGTCCGCCGGCACCATTGATTTGTTCCGTTCTCGCCTAAAAGTTCTCTTTTTGTTCTAGTTTTCGAAAACGGCACCGTCAAACGCGGGTGCAGGCGTATCGCGGCCAACCCACCGGCGGGTATAGTCTTGTCTTGGATGACGTTCGTTGATGGGAGTTCCCATGCTTTTTTTCGTTTACCGGGTGACAAGCCGGGCACACACGAGCTGCGGATGCAGACCCGTCCGGCACACATGGAGCATGCCCAGGAAATCAGCGACAAGCTGTACTTCGCATGTCCGACCATGAACGATAACGGCAACATGAACGCGAGCGTGTGGGTCGTGGACGCCGCCGACCGTGCCGAGGCGATCACGGCGGCAGACCCGTACGAGAAAGTCGATCTGTTCGAGACCAAGATCATCCGGCCCTTCGTGAAGACGGCCGGGACCGGTTGAATTAAACAAAGTGATCGTCATGCCCGGACTTGATCCGGGCATCTCTGTCGATGAAGGTGCACGAGATGCGCCGATCAAACCCGCGCATGACTGGGAAGTCAGGGGGAAATCATGTTTGTCGCCACCAAGGACAAGGCATTGCAGACCACGACGACCGGGGCGTTGCCGCGGCCGACCTGGTACACCGAGAACCTGCGCGGGGCGCCGCTCTCGACCGGCTTCGCCCACCGCGCCTACCGAGAGCAGCATTTCGACTGCCTGGCCTGCCACACGGCGGCCCAGAACAAGGCCGGGATCGACATCCTCGTTGATGGCGACACACGGCTTGACGACGATGTCGCCGGCCGCAGCTGGGTCAGCTACGCCTATGAGCGGATCGAGGGATTCGGCCCGCCCAGTGTCGCGCTCCAGCCCCATGCCGCCATGGCCGACAAGGGGCCCGGCGATCTCATCTGGGAGGTCATCGAGACCCGGCTCACGCCCCATGTGACCGGACGGGTCGGCAAGACAGACCTGCAGCTCGACCGGGCCTACAAGGCGATGGCAGGAATGACCGAGAAGCCGGTAAAGATCGGCTCGATCTCGGCCCAGGTCATCAGCCACATGTGCATCAACGAACACTACGCCGACACTAACGAGCTGCTTATGGACCTGTCGGACGCGTTCAACAAGGAGTATCACGCGCTCGCCGACGCGGGCGCGCCGCTACTCCAGGTCGAGGAACCGTCGATCCACCAGTCGATGCAGGTGCCCGGCCAGGAGGTCTCGGCTGAGCAGTATGTCGAGGCGTTCAACCGCGAGGTGGCGGGGCTGCGCGACAAGACCGAGGTCTGGTGCCACACCTGTTGGGGCTCGCCCGCGGCCCAGAAAATGTTCTCCGACCACGCCTCCTACGAAAAGGCGCTGCCGTATCTCGACCAGCTCGACGTGGACGTGATCACGGTCGAGGGCGCGACCAACGACGGCATGGACCTAGAGCATTACGGGAAGCTGATCTCGAAGGACAAGAAGATCGCGCTCGGCGTCATCAGTCACCGCACCCTGCAGGTGGAGCGGCCCGAGCAGGTTGCCGATCTTGTCCGACGGGCGCTCAAGCACATCGAGCCGGAGCGGCTGATCCTCACCAGCGACTGCGGCTTCGGGCGCGGGGCTGCGAGCCGGATGCATGCCTTCTACAAGATGGTCTCGCTGGTGCGCGGCGCGAACATGGTGCGCAAGGAAATCGGCCTAGACGAGGTCTATGTGCCGGCGGAGGACCCGCAGATCTCGATGGTGCCGATCGCGGAGTAGACAAGTACGGGGCCGCGACGGGCGGGTAGGGGGCGGGGGTGCTGCCATGAGTTCAACACACGGGATCGCGCAGCCGGTGCGCCGGCGCGAGGATGTTCGCCTGCTCACCGGGCGGGGCCGCTTCGCCGACGATGTGAATCAGGTCGGGCAGGCGCACGCGGCGTTCGTACGCTCGCCGGTGGCGCATGGGATAATCAGGGGAATTGACGTGACGGCGGCGTCCACCGCGCCGGGTGTCGTCGGGGTGTTCGTCGGCGACGACCTGACGGCCGCCGGGGTCGGGCACATCGTCGCCCGCTGGCCGCGCTATCAGTCGACGCAGATCCAATCGGCCCGGCCGCTGCACACGCCGCGCCCCGGGCTGGCCGAGGGCAAGGTCCGCCATGTCGGCGAAACGGTCGCAATGGTGATTGCGGAAACCCGAGACCAGGCGGAAGACGCGGCGACGCTAATCGAGCTGGATATCGAGGAACTTCCGGCGGTAACCAGCCTGGCTGACGCGCTCGCGCCGGGCGCGCCTGTCGTCTGGGATGACGCGCCCGGCAATATCGGGCAGGTCTGGCACAGGGGTGAAAAGGAGGCCGCGGACGCGGCTTTCGCCGAGGCCGCCCACGTGACGCGGCTGTCGCTCGTCAACAACCGCCTGCTGGCCAACCCCATAGAGCCTCGCGCGAGCCTGGCGAGCTGGGACCCGGCTGACGAGGGGGCATGGTCGCTCGTCGCGTCGGGGCAGGGTGTGCAGTACTTCATGGAGATCCTGTGCGAGCAGGTGTTCGATATCGAGCGCTCGCGTATGCGGGTTCGCATGGGCGATGTGGGCGGCGGTTTCGGCGTCAAGGAACAACCGTTCCCCGAGGACATCGCGATCCTGTTCGCCGCCCGGGAACTCGGTCGCGCCGTGAAATGGACGGGCACGCGCGGCGAGCATTTCCTAGGAGATTCCCATGCCCGCGACGCGCGCATTCACGCCGCGCTCGCGCTTGACGCCGCTGGCAACATCACTGCGCTGCGCGTCGCCATCGACGATAATATGGGCGCCTACTACGCATGCAACGGGACCGGGATGCCGCTGCGCAACACGCCCAACGGGCTGCCGCTCGTGTATCGGACACCCATCGTCGATATCGATGTGCGGCTCGTGCTGACCCACACCAACTCGGTCGGGCCGTACCGCGGCGCCGGCCGCGAGCAGGCGGCCTATGTGGTCGAACGTCTGGTGGAGGAGGCGGCGCGCGAGACCGGCTATGATCCGCTGGCGCTGCGCCGCCGGAACATGATCCCGCCGGAGGCGATGCCCTACGAGACGCCTGTAGGACGCACGTACGATTCCGGCGAGTTCGAGGCGGTCATGGACAAGACCCTCGCGTTGGTCGACTGGGCGGGTTATCCCGCCCGGCAGGCGGAGAGCGCCGAGCGCGGTCTGCTCCGCGGGCGCGGTATCGCGACCTATCTCGAATGCATCGGCGGCTTCCCCCAAGAGGGTGCGCGGATCGAGTTTGCCGAGGATGGCGGCGTGGACCTGGTCGTCGCGACCCAGAGCCAGGGCCAGGGGCACGAGACGAGCTTCGTCCAGGTGATCGCCGACCGGCTCGATCTGCCATTCGACAAGGTGCGCCTGCGCCAGGGCGACAGCGCAACGGCGCCGCTCGGTATCGCGACCATTGCATCCCGGTCCATGACCATGGCCGGATCGGCGATCGTTCTCACCTGCGATGCCGTGATCGAGAAGGGCAGGACCGCCGCCGCCCATCTGCTGGAGGCCGCGACCGGCGATATCGAGTTCGCGGACGGGCAGTTCCGTGTCGCCGGCACAGATCGGGAGATTGCGCTCCTCGACCTCGCTGCGCAGGTTCGCGCGCTGGCGGTCGAGGGGGTTCCAGACAGCCTCGACAGCGCCGCGGAGTTCCAGGCGCCGGACCAGTATTTCCCCAATGGCTGCCATGTCTGCGAGATCGAGATCGATCCGGAAACGGGCGTGACGACGATCGTCCGTTACGCCGCGGTGGACGATTGCGGGCGGGTCATCAATCCGCCGATTGTCCACGGCCAGGTCCATGGAGGGGTCGCGCAAGGGATCGGCCAGGCGATGCTCGAGGAGATCGTCTATGATCGGGCGACGGGCCAACTCCTGACCGGCTCGTTCATGGACTACACCATGCCGCGGGCGACGGATGTGCCGTCCCTCGACGTCGATTTCCACGAGGTGCCGTCTCCGACGAACCCGCTGGGCGCCAAGGGCGTCGGCGAGGCGGGCATCACGGGCGCGCTGCCGGCCCTGATGAACGCCGTCGCAGATGTAATTTCGGCGCAGGGGCGTACCGTAAATTTCGACATGCCGGCAACGCCGGAGAAGATATGGCGCGCGCTGCATGGCTGAACCACACGGGGTTGAGCGCCAATAAGAGGAGACGTAGGCTTCGATCCATGGCGAATGTTTATGCAAAAAGTCCGGGCACCCGGCCCGAGGGTAACGTGGACACCAAGCGCGAGCGAGTGCAGGTCCGGCGGAACTACCGGCACATCGAGGTGCGTCCCTACGCGCCTAACCTGGGCGCGGAGGTGCGCGGCATCGACCTGGCGGACGGGCTGACGCCCGACCAGTTCGACGAGGTGTTCAAGGCCCATCTCGACCACCAGGTTCTGTTCTTCAAGGAGCAGTCGCCGGTCGCGCCCGAGACCCAGATCGCTATCGGCAAGATGTTCGGCGAGCTCCACTATCACCCGGGTAACCCCGGCAAGGACGGCTTCCCGGCGATCATGGAGATTCACGCCCATGCGGGGTCGAAGATGGCGAACGGGGAATACTGGCACTCCGACGTATCGTGCGACGAGTTGCCCCCGCTGGGCACCATGCTGCAGCTCCACATCCTGCCCGAGAGTGGCGGCGACACCATGTTCGCCGACAGCTACGCGGCCTGGGAGACGCTGTCCGACCCGCTAAAGGCCATACTCGACGGGATGCAGGCGACCCACGCGGGCGAGCACATCTATCGCGGGCGCTACGCGAATTTCGGGATCGACGACACTGGCAAGGAGTATCCCTCGGCCGTGCACCCGATCGCGCGCACCCACCCGGAGACGGGGCGGAAGGCGCTCTATGTGAACCGCGGCTTCACCACCGGCATCGTCGGGCTGGAGCCGGACGAGAGCGAGGCAATATTAGATTTCCTGCTCGATCACACCGAGAAGATCGACTTCCAGATCCGTTTTCGCTGGGAAGAGAATGACATGGCGTTCTGGGACAACCGCTGTGTTATGCACCGCGCGCTATGGGACTACTGGCCCGCCGAGCGCAAGGGACACCGGGTGACAATCAAGGGCGACCGGCCAGTCTAGAGCAAGCGCCTGCAGTGAACGGGTTTGAGCCCCTATGGAAATCGCAAGAGCCATCCAAGAGTAGATCTTTGACCCGCCCGTTTACGATCTCGGTCTGCGAAGAGATGCCGAGATTAAGTCCGGACATGCCGGAGAAGGAAAAGTCGGCTCAAAGGTTGCGCTGGTAGAGCGCGATCAGCCGCTCCCAGTGCCTCTCAGCGGCGGGCTTGTGGTAGATCGACCGCTCTGGAAAGCCAAAACCGTGATGGACGCCCAGGTAGATCTCAATCTCGCCCTTCGTACCCGCCGCGTCGAACAATTCCTGGAGCTCTGCGACCATCGGCAGTGGCGCGAGATCGTCGATCTCAGCGCAAGCGATGTAGGCTTCGCCCGCGATCTTCGCGAGGTTGAGATGCGGGCTCTCCTCCACGTCGTTCACCAGCCAGGTGCCATAGAAGGAGGCCGCGGCGGCAATCCGTTCGGGGTAGCGCGCGGCGGCGGCGAGCGCATACGGACCGCTCATGCAGTACCCGTGGACACCGACGTTGCCCGGCCTCGCCATCGCCGGGTGGTCGTCGAGGTAGGCGAACATGGCCGCGATGTCTTCCATCACCGGCGGGATAGTCATCTTCTCGCGGATAGCGCGCATGCGGGTCCACGCCTTCGATTCCTTGACTAGGACATCGGGCCCGTAATGGATCGTGTCGCGCCCGTTGCGGTAATATAGGTTGGGTAGCAGTACGCAGTAGCCGCTCGTGGCTAGCCGGCGCGCCATGTCATGCAGCTCCTCGCGGATGCCCGGCGCGTCCATCAGAAACAGGACTGGCGGGCAGGGATCGCCGCGCTCGGGTCGGACAATGAAGGTCTCCATCGCACCGTTTTGGGTCGCGATGTTGAGGGTTTCTTCGATCATGGATATTTCTCTGGGCTAGAGGAGGTTACGGACCGTGCTGGAGGCGGGAATCTCGTTGCCTGAGACATAGGCTTCGTGATTCGTCTCGATCCGCGCCTTGTCGTAGAGATAGTTGACCATCATGCCCATGGATTGCTGCATGCCGCGTGCCGAGGTGTCAGCAAGCCAGTTTATACGCTCGACCATGGCACCATTAGAGAGGTGGAAGTGGGCGACGGAATCGAGCGCGGTGCCACTCGATTCCCGGCGTTGGCAGAGCAGGTAGTCTGCGACGAGGTGCATGAGGACAGGTTGCAGGACGGATACGATCTGCTCGTCCTGGTGCCAGTGGGGCTGGTCGAGCAGCCATGGCAGAGCCTGCGAGTCATCGGGTCGGCCGCCTGCGACTAAGTCGAGTGCGTCTTCCTGCTCGTGGTTCAGGAGCTCCGCGTCGTAGGCGAGCCGCCGGTCGAGCCAGCGCCGGAACCCGGGTACGGGCGACAGGGTCGAGAAGGTGTTGATGTTTGGTAGTTCACGGGAGAGGTGATCGACCACCCGCTTAATCAGGAAATCGCCGAAACTGACGCCGGATAGGCCGGGTTGGGCGTTCGAGATGGAATAGAAGATGGCGGTGTCGGCCGCTGCCGGGTCGGCAATCGGGGCCGTCTCGTCGAGCAGAGTCTGCACGTTGCCGGCAATGCCGTTCACCAGTGCCACCTCGACGAAGATCAGGGGCTCGTCGTGCATAGAGGGATGGAAGAAGGCGTAGAAACGGCGGTCGGACTCGAGCCGGTTCTTGAGATCCGCCCAGGACTGGATCTCATGGACCGCCTCGTAGGCGATGAGTTTCTCCAACAGGTCGGCCGGCGCGCCCCAAGTAATCCGGCGCAGCTCCAAAAATCCGGCGTCGAACCATCCCGACAGTAGATGCTTGAGTTCAGCGTCGAGCGAGGTGAGTTCAGGATGCTCGCGGACGAACTCGCGCAGGTCGGCACGCATATTAACCAGAAACTTCACACCATGTTTTAACCCATTGAACTGACGCAATAATGTCATCCGCGGCGAGACGAGATCGTCGCGGAGTTTCGCCAGTGCTAGCGCGTAGGCCATCGGGTCGTCGGTAGCGGTCCGGACCGCATCGATCGTATCGTTCAGGTGGGACGGTTCGATCCCGTAATCCTCGTTTAGCAGCGTGAGGAAGCGCAGGCGGCCGGTTCCGCTCAGTTCCAGGTAACAGTGGCCAAGATCCGCCGCGTTGGTTCGAGCCGAGGCCTCGCCGCCACGCCCGGAGAGGCTCGCGTCGATCTTTTGTTGCAGGCGTGAAACGTCGTCGTCCGGGAGGTCCGGTTTCACCGTTAGTCCGGAGCGCCCCCGTATGCTGGTCGCGCTGTCGATCACATCGCGCAGAGCGCGACGCAGCAGACCGCGAGTGCGACCGAGAAATCCGGGGGAAACTGTGGTATCTGACATAATAGGAAGAATTTGGGGGTACCGTAAGCGTGACGCAAGCCGTGTTGTAAGAATATTTCGTGATGCAGGCGTGGATTAGCAGAACACCGGGCCATATTCACCCGGGTGAACTGATGACCCCGGTTGGGGTCGGGACTTGGGGAGAGGAAGATGGCAGACAAGGAACTGGCGCTGATCGTGGGTGTGGGAGAGGGGCTGAGCGCATCGCTCGCACGGCTTTGCGCCGAGCAGGGCATGAATGTGGCTCTTGCCGCGCGGAAACCGGGCAAGCTGGGCGACCTTTGTGCCGAGACCGGCGCCAAGGCTTATACCTGCGATGTCTCTGATAGCGCGTCAGTTGATGCGCTCTTTGATGCGGTTACCGCAGGTCAGGGCGTGCCAAACCTTGTCGTTTACAACCCGAGTGCGCGGGTTCGAGGGCCTATCATCGATCTCGACCGGGAGGCGGCAAAAGACGCGGTCCTAATCACGGCACACGGTGGCTTTGTGGTCGCCCAGAAGGCGGCGCAGCTAATGGTCAAGCGCGGCAGCGGCGCAATTTTCTTCACCGGCGCATCGGCCAGCGTGAAGGGCTTTTCGAACTCCTCGGTCTTCGCGATGGGCAAATTCGGCCTCCGCGGGCTCGCCCAAGCGCTCGCGCGGGAGTTGCATCCGCAAAACATTCATATCGGCCACTTCGTGATCGACGGCGGAATCATCAAGAAATCCGGCGATGACCGGGCGGCCGCGCGCGGCGAGGACGGGATGCTCGACCCCGACTCGATCGCAGAGACCTACATGCACATGTATCGCCAGCACCGCAGCGCCTGGGCCTGGGAGATCGAGGTGCGTCCCTGGGTCGAGAAGTTCTAGCGGAACATGCGTGTCGCCCTGCTCCGAGCGTTGCGGACCATCGTGATGGCCGGTTATGTTGTGTGCACGGCAGCTTTCGTGGGATTTAGCATCTACGCGGTGCTTCAATTTGGCCTGTGGTGGACCGCGCTCATTGGAATTGGGGGCAGCACCAGGCTCGTCCTCGGCGCGGTGACGCTGTTGCCATTCCTACTGCTGTTCACGAAGCTGGACCGGTCGCGCCCGCTTGGCTGGCTTGCCGGGTGCTTCAACCGGGCGGTGGCGACCATCGACCGGGCGATTGCGGCACACGAGCGGTAGGCAAATCCGCTATACCCGTGCTTGACGCGGCTAGCTTTTCGAGCGGCAGGAGATACGCGGGTCAAGCCCGCGCATTACGGTTTTTTAGGGCCGCTCGACGGTGGCTACCGCAAAGGTGGTTTTGAAGGTGTGGCACTACACGACGACGCTAGCCTAGTCGTTGAGGTTCACGGCTGCCGGAGGTGCCTAGTTATGGTCGCCGGTCAGATAAATCAGCAGGTTAGGTCCCGGGACGATTTACATATTGCAGAGC
Source organism: Rhodospirillaceae bacterium (assembly GCA_002724635.1). Lineage (GTDB taxonomy): Bacteria > Pseudomonadota > Alphaproteobacteria > UBA6615 > UBA6615 > UBA8079. The sequence goes on along the minus strand of PBPM01000071.1, from coordinate 7,393 downwards.
TTGATACGTGTAAGACCGTCTGTGCTCCATGCGATGCGTAGATCGCCAGTGCCCCTGTCCACCGGGTCGCCGTTGCGAAATTCGCCGGTTGCGAGCAAGTGTGCTTCTGCGCTGGTTGACTTAGGCAGTATCGCGAGGAGAAGGGATGACCCCGCGGCGGCGAGGGGTCCTCTTCGGCGCATCACGGGTTCGGCGTGAGTATGACCTTACCATTGCGTCCGCCCTGCATAGCGTGAATAACAGCGTCCTTGATGCGCTCGAGAGGATAGGTCGCCTCGATCTCGGCACGCATGCGGCCCTCGGCGATGTAGCCGACGAGCTCGCCATAGACGGCCTTGCGCTCTTTAAGGGTGGAGTATTTCCTAAGCCACAAGGTGAGCCAGACGCCGGTGAGAGTGATCTCTCGGAAGATGATGTCGTCGGGCCATAGATGGCAGGGCTGTTTCGAAAGCAAGCCATAGTTGGCGATGGTGCCGCCGTCGGCGAGGCAATCGGCAAGATGCTGGGTTGAAGCACCCCCAACCGCGTCGATGGCGAGCTTGATCGGAGCCCCGTCCGTCGCGGCCTTCACATGTTCACCGAGGTCGGGACCATCAACGGCACACACGTCGCCGCCGGCGGCCGCGATGAAATCGTCCAGCCCTTCGCGGCGCACCACGTTGACGGTCCTGAGCCCGTAGATGCGAGCGAGCTGCATCACATATTGGCCGACGGCGGAGTTCGCGGCGTTCTGGATCACCCAGTCGTCAGGCTCGAGATCGACTACCGTCTTCAGCAGCAGCCATGCCGTGGGCGGGTTGGCCATGAGCATGGCCAATTGGATCGGATCACCCTCGACGGGAAGAGAGACCACAATAGCGTCCGCCTTCACCACGACCTGCTGCCGCCAGGTACCCGAATAGGGTGGGATCATCACCCGGTCGCCGGGCTTCACGTTGGTGACGTCGGCGCCGACTTCACGGACGATGCCCGCCCCCTCGGCACCCGGGATCGCCGGTAGCTCCGGTTGAACGCCGTAGCCGCCCGAGAGCGTGAGCAGGTGAGACGGATTGATCGCCGCCGCCTCGACATCGATTAAGGCTTCGTCGGGGCCGACCTCCGCAGTCGCAAGATCGATCAGCTCGACGACATCGGGCGGGTTGCCGGTCATGGAGAACTGGACTGCCTTCTTCACGTTACTCATGGTGAGAGTCCCTTTTCGTTAGTCGTTCAGACAGCCGACCGGATTGTGCCAAGTTCGTTATCCACAATCACAGGAGTTTCGAACATCTGGATGTCCGGGGCTTTCCCGCAGATATCGATAATAGCCTGACACCAGGGGCCACCCACAGCATGGACCTTTTCGGCTGCTTCGCGGCTCTCCCACGTGTAAACGCCGCCACGGATACGGCGGTCGCCGTCATAGAGAAAGTTCTTACGGACCAGCCCGGGCATGCCCTGGAACTTTCCCGCCGCGTCCTGTATGTCCGCAATCACCTCGTCCCGCGAAGTGTCGTCCGTTATGTCAAAGTTTACGACAACGGTGGTAAGCATCGCTATTGTCTCCCTGATCTAACGCCGGTTCAGGCGGCGGACTTGATTTCGTTCTGTTCGTTGTCGACGATCACCGGCGTCTCGAAAATAGTGATGTCGGGGTCGACACCATAAAGAGTCCGGATCGCCTCGCGCCAGGGACCGCCTTCGGCATAGACCTTCTCGGCCGCCTCGCGGGTTTCCCAAGTATAAACCCCGCCGCCAATACCGCGCTTGCCATTAAACACAAAGTTCGTGCGGATAAATCCGGCCACGCCCTCAAATTTTGGTTCCACGTTCTTGATGTTGATGAACACCTCATCGCGCGTGGTACCGTCCTTCACTTTGAACTGGAAAAGTGCCGTAATCATCAATGTTGTCCCCCGGAGCTGTCCATAACCATTGTGGGCATACTGCGGCACACGCCGCGAGCGAACAACTGTCGCCCATTGCCGGAGTTCTCTAGTGTTTGGCGACAAGGGCGTGCGGCCGGGCTGGCTGACTGGAAACCTGCAAGGCATGATCTGGATGCTGACGACGGCCATCCTGATTGTGACAATGCACATCATGATACGGCATCTCGCAGAAGACGAACTACATCCGTTTGTGATTGGGTTTTTCCGAACCTTTTTCGGCGTTCCGGTCGTCGCAGTACTGCTCTGGAAGTACGGGTTTGGTATTCTGCGGACTGACCAGATCAAGGTCCACGGCATCCGTTCATTCGGACATGTGGTCGCGATGATGATGTTCTTCACCGGGCTGACAATGACGCCGCTGGCAACCGCTAATGCGCTGGCGTTTACCGCACCACTGTTCGCGGCGATGCTCGCCGTCATCGTGCTGCGTGAAGTAATCCGCTGGCAGAGCTGGGGCGCGCTGATATTTGGTTTTGCGGGTACATTGGCGATCATTCGTCCCGGTTTTGTCGATGTCGATACCGGTCCTATCATCATCCTGCTGTCGTCTGGGATTTGGGGCCTGATTCTGATCGTTATTAAGTCTCTGGGCGAACGGGATACAACCCCGACGATTGTCACCTACATGGTGATATTCATGTCGCCGCTAGCGTTGATTCCTGCCCTGTTCGTATGGACATGGCCGACCCTGGAACAGCTGGCAATCCTGCTGATCATGGGGGTTGTGGGAACCGTCGCCCACCTAACTCTGACTCAGGCGCTACGGGTGGGCGACGCGGCCGTCGTGATGCCCATGGATTTTTTCAAGCTGATCTGGGCCGCTGCCCTTGGTTTCCTATTCTTCGGTGAGCTGCCCGATGTCTTTACCTTGATCGGCGGCGCGATGATTTTTGCCAGCGCCACCTACCTTGTGCTGCGCGAACGGACCGACACCCGCCCTAGAACTCCGCGATGACAGATTATGGATATATCGGCGCGGCCACGACGGCAGTACCCAAACATATTCTAGATCAGAGGGAGATGGTGGTGCGTTCACGCTGTGGCGCATTGGCCAGACCTAGAGAAAGGGGTCGGGGCGCACCCGTATCAGCTGCCTGCCCATGTTGCGGCCCTCGTAAAGCCCGGCAAGCGCCGCCGGCGCGTTCTCGAGGCCGTCGACGATATCCTCTCGATACCGAATATTTCCATCGCGGAGCCATTCGCTGAGATCAGCGTGGGCTTCGTTGTAGCGATCGGCGAAGTCGAAGGTGAGAACGCCCTCCATCTTGATCCGATTGACCAGTAGGTTGCGTTCCGGGCGCAGGCCCGACGGCTGCGGGATCCAGGCATCCGTCGCCGCCGTTCCGCAGATCACGACCCGGCCATGCAGATTGACTTGGCCGAGTACGATATCCAATGTCTCGCCGCCTACATTGTCGAAGTAAACGTCGATTCCCTCGGGACAGGCCGCACGGATAGCGGCATCGAGATCGCCGGTGGCCTTATAATCGATGGCTGCGTCAAACCCGAAGATCTCGGTGCACAGCGCAATCTTTTCTGGCCCACCAGCGATTCCGACAGTGCGACAACCTTTGATCTTGGCAATTTGGCCGACAGCGCTGCCGACCGCACCAGCTGCTGTGGAAACTACGACCGTATCGCCGGGCTTTGGCTGTCCCACCGAGAGCAGGCCGAAATACGCTGTGAAACCGTTGATGCCGAGAACGCCGAGCGCAGTCGAGAGTGGGGCGGCCTCGGGGTCTACCTTACGGAAGGTCTGGCGTTCGGGGTCTGCGACAGCATACTCCGCCCAGCCGGTATTCGCAGCCACCACGTCACCTTCCGCCACATTCGGATGTTTGGACTCAACCACCACGCCAACGCTGAAGGAATGCATCGTCGTACCGGTCTCCACGCTCGCGTAGTTCCGTGCCATGCTGATCCAGCCCTTCATCCCGGGATCCGCCGTCACGTAAATGTTGTTGAGGAGAACCTCGCCAACGCTGGGGGATGGTACATCGTCCTCGACGATAGAAAAAAGTTTGGGTGTAGGCAGTCCTGTCGCACGTTCGCTGAGGATGACCCGACGGTTCAAATGCTGGGCCATGTTTGCGTACTCCTGTTGACGATCGCCGGGCGACAATCTATGCGGGCGGTGCGTAGCTATAATGCCGGTATCAGCGGGTTAAGGGTAATCGGGCCGGTTGGCCGAAAACAAGGGAAACAAGATTCGATGCGTTCGACGAAATCGGGCCCGCTTTCTGGGCGCGCTCAGGGATTCGAGAAATTGCTTGGCCTAATCCTTCTGGTCTCGCTTGCTGGGCTCGTCGCCGGTCTGCTACTGCCGGCCATCACGGTGCGCTCGTTTTTCATTTCTCAGGACTTCTCACTTGTTGAGAGCGTGCTCGCGTTTCTCGAGGAGGGCGAGTGGTTCCTTTTTGTCATTACCTCCCTGTTTTCGATCGCGTTTCCCGTACTCAAGATCATGACTGGCATTGTCTTCTGGTTCTTTCTCGACGTCTCCAGCGCCTATGTTCGGCCTGTCCTGAGCTGGCTTACGACCTTCTCGAAATGGTCGATGCTCGATATCTTCATAATCGCGTTGATCGTCTTGGTGGCCGATGGACGGTTGCTCACGAGCGCGGACATCCAGATTGGCGCGATCGTCTTTTCGATTGCGGTGCTGGTCTCGACTTGGGCGACGCGGCGCCTAAGCAGGCTCGCCGAAAACAAAGGCTAGCGCGCAGGTGCAACCTTAACCGGTGCGTTTGCGCCGGTACTCGGCAAAAGCCCAGAATGGCGCGGGGCGACTGTGATGGTTGTTGTGCTACCGCCCAGCGTCCGTTTGTCGATCTGTACCGTTGCCGCGCGTTCGCCCCGGGTGAAGGATAGCACGCTGGTGTCTGCTTGGACGCTCATTATCGGTTTCCAGCCGAAGTTAGACATCTGCGTCTGGTAAAGAGCGAAGGTCTGGGTCGTACCCTGGCCGACATTGAGGACAATACGGCCGGTCCAGCGGTCTAGATCGCCTAGAATCAGTGAGCGGTCTACATCAAGCGTGGAATCCTGCGGTATCGGAATGTCGGTCAGGAGCGAGAAGTTCTTCTCGATCCCGGTATTGTCCCCTGACTTACCCGTTGATGTTGGCTGGAGTTTTGCGCTCTGGGTGCAAGCCGTCAGCGCGATTGCTGCCGCGAGGAACAGGAGATGCGATCGTAATGATTGCAGCGCATTTATCATTTTTTAACTTTATCAAAGGGCGTTGAGTCGGAGCAATCCAAGCAGAGAGTGCGTTCAGATACGAATCATGAGCTGAAAGCATCGAAAGCGCCTAGCGCGTCGGCGCCGTAGACCGTAGCCGGACCGCCACCCATCTCGATGGCAACGGCTATGGTGTCACAGACTTCCTCGCGGACCGCGCCATGCGCGGCAGCCTGCTTGGCGTGATAGATGACGCACCCCTCGCAACGCTGAGTGATCGCTATAGCTAGAGCCATCATCTCAGTTGTTTTAACGTCGAGCGCGTTCGGCGATTGGGCTGCTTGGGTAATTTTACGATGGCTGCGCATAATGTCTGGGGCGGCTCGGAAGAGGTTGGCCGCGCGGGCGTCGTGTTCGTCGGAAATGGCTTGATAGTCCTTGCTCATTTAGTTCTCCCTGAGTTGCCGTTGCCGCGAGCCGGCTTGAGATTTTTTCACCTTGGTCTAGTTTGCCTCAAAACGTCCATGATCTGACCCGCCAAGAACCAATAAATTATGTCCGCCCCGAATGAACGTCCTGCTGACGCGCCGTTGCGCGGTGTCCTGATGATGTGTTTCGCGGTTGCCTGCTTCGCGATCATGAACGGCTTCGTTAAGGAGCTGCGTGTTCAGGAGTTGCCCCTGATTGAAATCATATGGGGGCGGTATTTTTTCCACATGGTAATTGTTCTAGCGTTGTTCCCGCGGCGCATCCCGATGCTGCTGTCGGGATCGGACAAGGGGCTGCAGCTGGCCCGTTCGATCCTTGTGCTGCTCGCGACTGCGTGCATGTTCACCGCCGTGGGCTTAATGCCGCTGGCGGATGTCGTGGCAATCACATTTATTGCACCGTTGCTGATTACAGCGCTTTCGGTGCCGCTGCTAAAGGAACGTGTAGGCCTCCGACGCTGGCTTGCCGTGTTGGTGGGCTTCGTGGGGATGCTGATCATTGTACGTCCCGGGGGGGGGCTCTTTCAGCCGGCCGCGATGCTTCCCATCGGCGTGACAATTCTCTATGCGCTTTATCAGATCATTACGCGGGTCATTAGCCATCGTACAGACCCGGTCAACACGGTCTTCTATACGGCGATCGTGGGGGCCATCGTGATGAGCTTGGTCGTGCCCTTCTTCTGGCAGGCGCCTACCATAGCGCAATGGGGGCTGTTGATCGTGGTCGGCCTGCTCGGTGGTCTCGGACACTGGGCAATCATCTTGGCTTACCAACGCGCCGAGGCGCCGCTAGTGGCGCCGTTCGCCTATACCGAACTGATCTGGGCCGGCCTGATGGGGATCGCGCTGTTCGGTAACTACCCGGATGTCTGGACCCTTGTTGGTGCCGGTGTCATCGCGATCAGCGGCATATACATTATGCAGCGTGACAAAGGACATTCGACTTTGTGAAATTACTCTGGGGAGCACCGTCTACTTCATATGGTCCTTGACGAAGATCAGCAGCGTATCCGACGGTTCGCCGATCCCGTCCAAAAATAGGATTATGTCTTTGGTGGCTACATGCTTTCGGTGCAGCGCAACATTGGGCTTTCCTCGTTGGGCAGGCGCGCGGAAGATGTGGCTTCAACACAGACCGAAAAGATGCCGCTGCGTGGCGCCAACTATCCTATTTGCGAGACCCGTGTGCCTGGCAACTCATTCGCCAGATAGCGGAAAACGCTCGGGCCGATCAAACGGAAGGTAAGTTCGACGGCCCTCTGACGACGTCAAGCAGCCTAACCTGAGGTCGAAGCAACGAAATATACAATCAGGCGATATCCTGACTCTGAGACAGCCGGTCGCCGTGGGATCCTGAGGGCCAGCAGTTCGTTCGGAGATCAATGACGCGATTTTTGATCGACGACGTCACATTTGTTTAAAAATTATTTTCCGAATCTCGGCGGGCCTTAGATGAAGAGTAATGCTCGCACTTACGCGTGTTGATCGCCGTTTTCGGAAGGATTAGATCACGGCCTCTCCGCAGATGAAATTTACTCAATTGGGTATATTTGAATATTCTGACCGAACAACTCTATGAATGCGAAGACATAACATCTCGGAGACTGGAATTATCTGTTCCAGACCCTGTTCATAGATGGAAAAAGGACCGACCCGGGAGGTCGGTCCTTGGAATTGGCTCCGGCGGTAGGACTCGAACCTACGACCTAGCGGTTAACAGCCGCTTGCTCTACCAACTGAGCTACACCGGATCAGAGGCGCGCGGTTATAGCAAACCGCTCTCGATACGCAAAAGAT
>PBPM01000070.1 GCA_002724635.1 Rhodospirillaceae bacterium | reverse complement strand
GATTCTGGACACCGACGACCCCCTCAGGTCGATGGCAGCGATCGTTCGAGGATTCCACGACCGAACTCCGCTGAGTGAGGACGAAGCGGACGTCATTTACTCGCTCGCGCGGGCTCGCCTGGGTGCGAGCGTCAGCATTTCGGGATGGAAGCGCCACCAGTCGGGTGAGGTCGACGACTACGCGTTGATCTCGGAACGACCGGCCTGGGACATGATTCGCAAGCTCGACCAGATCCCGGTCCGAGTGGCGGAAGGGGTCATCCGTGACGCAGCAGGGCTCTCGGCCTCCCCGAAGACGCCGGTGCTGGTGAGCTGGCTTGGCGATCAAAAGGTCGAACCAGTCATGGACATACCGGAGTCGACCGACGAGATCACCGTCCTTGATCTCAGCCTATCGAGCCCGCTCCTGAATGGGCGGGACAGCGAGGACACCGAGACATTCACTCGCAGCATCTTCCGACACATGGAAGATCAAGGTGCCAGGATTGGCATCGGACGCTACCTCGAGCCGCGCGCGTTCTACCTCACTGAGATCTTCAAGGGTCGAGAGGGCGATCCGCGCGAGCGCCGCACCGTTCACACCGGGATCGACATTTTCGATCAGGCAGGCGCTGAGGTCAGGGCTCCGCTGTCGGGTCGCGTTCACTCCGTCGCCGATAACGGTGGGAGCCTCGATTACGGGCCGACCGTGATCCTCGAGCATATTGGCCCGGCGGGTCCGTTCTGGACGCTTTACGGTCACCTGGAGGCTGAGAGCGTGGCGGGCCTGAAGGTCGGGGGCGACGTCCCTGCCGGTGATGTCATCGCACGGATCGGTTCGCACCCGGAGAACGGCGAGTGGCCGCCGCACCTCCACTTCCAGATTCTCACCGACCTGCTCGACTTCGAGGGTGAATTTCCCGGAGTCGCACTCCCTCGGGAACGCAGCGTATGGGCATCCTTTTCTCCCGACCCGAATCTGCTCCTGCGACTTCCCTGCGAGACGACGTTCGAGGAACCCGAAGAGCTCTCCGCACGCCGGGCTGAGCTATTCGGCTCGAACCTGAGCCTCTCGTACGACAGACCGCTACACATCGTGCGAGGAGTTGGCACATATCTGTACGACGTCATGGGGCGCACGTACCTGGACTGTGTGAACAACGTCGCACACGTGGGGCACGAGCGGCGCGAAGTCGTCGAAGCCGGTCAGCTTCAGATGGGTGTGCTCAACACGAATACGCGCTACCTGCACCGGAACATCCTCGACTACGCGCATCGACTCGCTGCGCTGTTCCCGGACCCACTATCGGTGTGCTTCTTCGTCAACTCGGGCTCGGAGGCGAACGAACTGGCCCTCCGCATGGCACGTGCACACACCGGCGGGTATGGCGTCGTCTCCCTTGAGGGTGGGTATCACGGGCACTCGCAGAACCTGATCGACGTCAGTCACTACAAGCATGCCGGCAGTGGTGGGGCAGGCGCACCCGAATGGGTTCGTACGGCCCCGATACCCGACGACTATCGAGGCGTGTACGGTCGAGAGGTCATGGATCGGGGAACGCGGTACGCCATGCACGTAGGCGAAGCGTTCGGCTCACTCAGTTCGAACGGGCACGAACCTGCTGCATTCATCGCAGAGAGCATTCTATCCTGCGGTGGACAGATCGAGCCTCCAGCCGGCTATCTGGAAGAGGCATATCGGATCGCACGTTCGCGAGGTGCCATCTGTATTGCAGACGAAGTCCAGATCGGATTTGGTCGTTTAGGGAGCCACATGTGGGGCTTCGAAACGGCCAACGTCGTACCCGACATCGTCACGCTCGGGAAGCCGATCGGAAACGGACATCCGATCGGCGCTGTCGTGACGACCCTCGAGATCGCCGAATCCTTCGCCAACGGGATGGAGTTCTTCAGCACGTTCGGTGGAAACCCTGTATCTGCGGCCATCGGCCTGGCGGTCCTCGACGTGATCGAAGGGGACAAACTCCAGGAGCACGCAGCCGTGGTGGGGGGCACCTTGAAGGCGAACCTGGCGTCCCTGGCCATGCGCCACGAAAGCGTGGGCGATGTGCGTGGACGGGGGCTCTTCCTCGGAATCGAGTTCGTCGAAGACCGAATGGCGAAGACCCCGAGTGCGCGGATCGCGGAGTATGTCGCGAATCGAGCCGCAGAACTGGGCGTCCTCCTAAGCACGGATGGCCCGGATCACAATGTCATCAAGATCAAGCCACCGATGACCTTCGATCAGCGGGATGCCGAGCGGGTGGTCGCAACCCTGGATCGCATCCTGACGGAGGACGGGGCACGACCCAACACCTAGGGCCGTCCCGCCACGCTATCGGCCTCACTGATTCGCGTCGTATACTCACCACCCTGTCGAACGACCACTCGGGAAGTGAGGTACCATGCGCATTCGCCGCCGCGTCTACCAACTGAGCGCGCCCATCGCCCTCGCCCTCGCCGCTGCGTGCAGTGGCGGCTCCGACGCGACTCCGGCCTCCGAGGGACCGGTCGTGAAGGGTGGCGACGACCGCACCGGCGAATACATCGCGGTCGAGAACTGGTGGAAGCCTGCCCCCGACCATGACGACGTCTGGGGGTGGGGCCAGGTCTCCGCCGTGGCCGTCGACAACCCGGACCGCATCATCGTCGGGATCTGGGGTGACCGGGATGTCGAGAACCGCGAGAGAGTCGGGAGTTCGAATTACCTCGTTGTCGTCGACGGGGACGGCAACATCACGGAGAACTGGAGTCAGTGGGACTCTCTCTTCAACAAACCCCACCAGGTCTACATCAGTCCGTACGATCCGGAGCGTCATGTCTGGGTCGTGGAGCGCGGCCTTGGCATGCGCGACGTGAACATGCAGATCCTCAAGTTCACGAATGACGGAAGCGAGCTCGTCATGCAGCTCGTGGATCCTGACCATCCGAGGACGCGAGCGGATGCACGCGCGAATCCGAACCCCGGCCCCTACACGTACGGCGACCCGGCTGTGCTCGCCTTTTTCCCCAATGGCGACTTCCTGCTCGGCGACGGCTACTGGAATTCACGAATCGTCCGCTACAACCCCGACGGCGAATTCCTCATGGAGTTCGGTGAGTTGGGAGATGGACCCGGTCAGTTCGATCTCGTGCACGGTGTGGCGATCGATCGCGACCACCGCATCTACGTGGGTGACCGCTCGAACAACCGCATCCAGGTCTTCACGGAAGAAGGTGAGTTCATCGAAGAGTGGCCCGATGTAACGGACCCGGTCGGCGTCTTCATCGACGAAGACGAGTCGGTCTGGGTGATCTCGGCCCGACTGAACCGACTCCTGAAGTACAATACGCAGGGCGAGTTGCAATACTATCTCGGCGCGTTCGGTGGTACCCGCGGTGGTTTTGCCGGAGGGCTCTCGCGACCGCACCAGATGGACGTCGATCAGGACGGCAATCTCTACATCGCCAGCTGGGACGGTGGATGGATGGACAAGTTCGTCCCCCGGCCGAATGCCGATCCGGACAAGTTGGTCGGCCGCCCCCTCGTCCTGGAACGTTAGCGTGCTCTCACCGCAACGAGTCTCCGTGAAACACTTCACCTGATCAGCTGGTACACGACAGTGGACGCACGTGCGAGCACCTTGCCATGTGCCCCCATTCGCTGCCTAGTTAACGCATGACCCGTCGTACTCGGCGCCGTTCCGGCCTGACTCTGCTGACCCTCCTCGCCGTGCAATCGGTTGCGGCGCCTCTCGGGGCGTGCGCTGCGGAGCAGGAGCACCACGAAGGTGTGGCCCACGAGGCGGCGGCGATGGACCACACCCATGGGGGCGATGGGACGCACGGCATGACGCCCGGCGCTGCTGACGAATCGCATCACGCACCGGATTCGACACCCGCAGATTGTCTTGCTCTGGCCGCGTGCGGAGCTCCTGCGATGGGTGCACGAATGGCGACCGATCAGGTCGTCGACACCAACCACGGTGCGCATGCACTTCGAAGCGCGTCAGAGGAGCCCGCGGCCTTCGTTCTCGGACTGACGACGCCGCCTCCGAAGATCTGAGTCTCAGTGGCTTGAGCCGCTGATACGGCCCCGTCGGGCCGGGTACACGACTCACATCATCAGGAGACCTCGACGCGTTCGAGTCCTTCGCGGCTGCCATCACGAAACGTGATGCGCGCGGCCCGGGTTCTCCGTCATCCAACCCAGCACTTAGGCTCCACATCATCCATGGCGAACAAACAGTCCCTCCCTCGTCGCGATTTCGTTCGGATCGCGTCCGGGGTATCCCTCGGTGCCGGCTTCGGGCTCGACCCGGCTGAGCTCTTCGCATCGATCGCTGGACCGGACGCGGAAAGCCAACCGGTCACCGAAGTCAGCTTGTCCATCGATCGGCGCGGATTCACCGTCGACGACCGACATAGCGACGCTCCCACGATCGGAGGCTCGATCCCGGGACCATTGCTCAGGCTTCGCGAAGGTCAGGACGCGGTCATCCATGTGACCAACAACCTCGATGAGGTCAGCTCGATTCACTGGCACGGACTTCTGCTCCCGTTCGACCAGGACGGTGTACCCGGTTTCAGCTTCGAAGGCATCCCGCCCGGCGAGACGTACACATATCGGTTCCCGGTCCGGCAGGCCGGCTCGTACTGGTATCACAGCCACTCCGGCACCCAGGAGCAGGAGGGGATGTATGCCCCGCTGATCATCGATCCCGCCGGTGAGGACCCGGTGCACTACGACCGCGACTACTCGATCGTGCTGTCGGACTGGACCGATGAGGATGCCATGGGGATGCTGCGCAACCTCAAGGGGAACGGGGCCTACTACAACTACGCGAAGCGCACCTTGCCGCAGTTCATTGAGGGCCTCTTCGACAACGCCGGCGAGACGATCCGCGATCGCACGATGTGGGGCGAGATGCGGATGGACCCGACGGACATCGCCGATGTAACCGGGGCGACGTACACGTATCTGCTCAACGGAACGTCACCAGCCGCGAACTGGACAGGGCTGTTCGTGCCGGGAGAGCGGGTTCGACTTCGCTTCGTGAATGCCGCGGCCATGTCCTTTTTCGACGTGAAGATCCCCGGTCTCCGCATGACCGTGGTGCAAGCCGATGGACAGGACGTCGAGCCGGTCCGGGTGGACGAATTCCGGATCGGTGTGGCCGAAACGTACGACGTCATCGTCGAGCCGGCCGCAGGTGAGGTCTATACGATCTTCGCCCAGTCGATGGACCGATCGGGTTTCGCGCGAGGCACGCTCGCCGAGACCGACGGAGCCGAGGGAAGCATCCCCGAAATGGACCCGCGGCCCGTCCGGACGATGGCCGACATGCCCGGTATGGAGGACCACTCCGGTCACGACATGAGCGATATGCCCAGCGACCATGACATGGCCGGCATGGAGATGCAGATGGATCACGCCGCGATGGGGCACAGCGTGGATACCATGAACCTCCGTCGGCTACAGTACGAAGATCTTCAAGCCCTTGAGCCGAACCGGGATGTTCGCGAACCGACTCGAGATGTGGAGTTCCGTCTCACGGGTGACATGGAGCGCTACTTCTGGACTCTGAACGGCAAGAAGCTCTCTGAGTCCGACCCCATCTCGCTGACGGTCGGGGAGCGTGTGCGCCTCCTGATGACCAACGAAACGATGATGGAGCACCCGATGCACCTGCACGGAGTCTTCATGGAGCTCCAAAATGGAGCTCATCCGGCCTTCGCACCGCGGAAGCACACGGTGATCGTACCCCCCAACCAGACGGTCGAAGTTCATCTCACGTACGAAGACCCTGGTCCGTGGGCGTTCCACTGCCACCTGCTCTTCCACATGATGACCGGGATGTTCGCGCGGTTCGAGGTTGCTCCCGCCGCGACTGCGGACGAGTCGGTGCGGCCATGAGATCGATTCGTAAGACAGTCGCCGTGGTTCTCGCATCGGCACTGTTCGCTGGAAGTGCCGAAGGCCAGGAAATGGACAACATGGTCTTCCACTTCTCTCAGCTCGAGGTGGACGCCTCGCGAACGGAAGGTTCAACCCTGAACCGCTGGGACGGCTCCGGATGGATCGGTACGGACTTCGACCGGCTGTGGTGGAGCACGGAAGGCGAGTACGCCGGGGGCGCGCTCGACAGCGTCGAGGCCATGGCCCTCTACGGGCACTACTTCCGTCGGTTCTGGGACGTCGTGGTCGGGTACCGACAGGGTCTGGAACCCACAGCCCAGGGATACCTCGCCTTCGGCGTGTCCGGGCTCGCCCCCTACTGGTTCGAATTCGGTGCGCTCGGCTTCATCAGCCAGGAAGGAGAACCATCCATTCGCCTCGAAGCCGACACCGATCTCTTCCTCACGCAGCGCCTGATCATGACGCTGGGAGGTGAACTGGATTGGCTCCTGACCCACGATGACCGGCTGGGCCTGGATGCAGGTCTCGCCGAGCTGGAATTCGGCATGCGCACCCGCTATGAGATCCGACGGAAGCTCGCCCCCTACCTCGACCTGCTCTGGATGCGGGAGAAGGAGAGCTCTGTGCCCCCAGACCTCAACCCCATCGTCGACTCGGGCCTGCGGGTCGGTGTCGGTCTGCGGGTCGTGTACTGATTGAGCGTGCTCATTGTCGGCGTAGAGCCAGCTTCCCACGGAGAATCGACATGTTGAAGGCTCGCTCCATCGAGAAACCCGCCGCGAGCGTCGTGCCCACGGCGGGTTCCTCTTTCGTGTTGAGCCTTCTGTGATCTAGTCGTCCGTCACCATGCGGATCAAACGCTGCAGCCGCTCCTTGTGCTGCTCCAACTCGGTCACGAGCACGTCGAGCCGCTCATACATGTCCGCCGCCGGCTTCTGATCGGCACGCTGCGAGTTGCCGTTGAGGTAGTTCAACTGGTCGCGGAGCATCGGCTGAGGGTAGCTCGTGATCGTCCGATCCGTGAGCAGTGCCCGCTCGATCTCCTTGAGTTCCCTTTCGACATCACTGCCTTCGGCCACCCGAGCCTGCGCTCCTTCGAGTCGCTCGATGGTGGCATCCGCGTCTTCAATAGCGGTTCGGATCTGGATCCCCAGATCGAACTGAGCCTGAAGATCAGCGATGGTCACGCCATCCACTGCGACCCGTGGATCCATCATCACTTCGAAGTCACGCTCGACCACGGTGAACTGTCCGGCCGTCCCGTTCACGGTGAGGCGGGCAGTGAAGTTACCGGGCACGACCATCGGTCCCCCCCGGGCAGCACCATTCGGCCCGGGCACCGTGAAGTCCCAGGTGAAGCGATTGAGGCCCTCGTGCGTGGTGGGTGTCGGCGATCCGACGCGTCGCTGGAAAG
>PBPM01000069.1 GCA_002724635.1 Rhodospirillaceae bacterium | reverse complement strand
CTAGGATCGCCAATTCGGGAAGACCGATCCCGATCATTCCTGGCCGCAGGATGATCAGAACACCGGCGAATCCGACCAACATAGCGATCAGGCGATACGGTCCCACTCGCTCGGCCAGGAACATCACGGCGAACAGCGTGATGAACAGCGGCATCGTGAAATGAATGGCGATCCCCTTGGCCAGCTCGATATGGCCCAGCGCCCAGAACCACATTACCATACCGATGAAGTTCAGGGTAGATCGCAGAAAATGGTTGCCCGTCCGCCGGGTCTTCAATTCATAAAAGCCGGACCATGCAAAATAGGTCCCCATCGCAACCGCCCCGAAGGCGGCGCGGATGAAAACGATCTGCCACGATGTCATGGTATCCGACAGCAGACGCACGGACGGTGGCACAACGCTAAACAGCAGCATGGCTATCACCGCAATGACGACGGCCTGCACGACCGGCGGCATGGCGCCGAAACGCGTTAATCTTGATCGTTCAGTATCGGAGGAAAGGTCCCGGAGCATTCAGACAGCATAACGGAAAACCTCTCGGCCAGTATTATTTCGGTCCCTGGTCCCCGCTTTCCAGATAACGCTGCAGATTTACCGCCTGTTCGCTGCCCTCGACTAGCGCCTCGATAATGCAGCAAAGCCGTTGGAAATCTTCCGTGCTCAACGATCCGAACTCGACGTCGTTCACCTGCCGCTGCCGGGGCGCCAAGTTTTCTAGGTCGGCCTTTCCCTTGTCGGTTATGGTCAGCAAAATCCGGCGACGATCTTCGGGATCGGGCGTCTTCTCGATCAGGCCCATGGCCTGCAGCTTATTAGTGGTGTTGGCGATGAAGCCGGTCGTGACGTGCAGGTGATCGGCGAGGGTTTTGACATTCACCGTGCCGCCCCGGCTGAGCCGCGCGACCGAAATCAGGATCGTGTATTCGATCCCGGCAAGGCCTATCTGCCGCGCGTGTCCTGCCCGCACCGCATCATGTCGGGCGTTGAAAGCGAAGAAATCGTGCACCAGCTTGCGAAACATCGCATCGTGACCGTCAACCAGAAGTTCCTGGCGCGAAACCGTCAGCGGCGTCTGCGGAACGTCTTGGCCGCCATGGGACGCCTCGTCCTCCCCTGGTGCCTCTCGCTTAGTATCGATCTCTTCAGCCATGTCTCGCCGATATTCGGTCTGCCAAAACCCGTTGACTCCTGATTGTATCCTAAATTAGTATAGTTTGTATATTAATTTAGGACTCGGAAAAATAATCATGGCAAAAACAGGCGCACAGCATCTGGAATCACTCCGTGACGGACGGGAAGTCTATCTGAACGGCGAAAAAATCGACGACGTCACTACCCATCCGGCCTACAAGAATACGGTCGCCGCGGCCGCAGCGCTCTATGATTTCCAAGCCGACCCCGAGCATATCGATTACATGACCTTCGAAAGCCCGACATCGGGCGAACGGGTCAACCGCTGCTGGCAGCTTACAAAGAGCTACGAAGAGCTGGTCACCCGCCGCAAAGCGATTGCCGGCTGGTCGCAGCTTTCCGGCGGCTGGCTTGGCCGCTCGCCGGATCACATCGCCTCCTCCATGGTGGGTCAGGTCATGGGCTTGCCGGTCTTCGAGAAGCATTCCCCCGACCGCGCCAAGGCGTTATGGGAATACTTCCAGTGGGCCCGCGATACCGACGCCTACATGACCTATGTCATTATCAACCCGCAGGCCGACCGCAACAAAACCACCGGCGATCAACAGGATGAATTTCTGGCGACCGGTGTAGTCGACGAGGATTCCGAAGGCATCACCGTTCGCGGTGCCAAGATGCTGGGCACCGGTTCGATCATGGCGAACGAAGTTCTGTTCGCGAACATCCAGCCCCTGAAACCCGGCGAGGAAAAATACGCGATTTCCTTTGCAATCCCGATGAACTCCAAGGGCCTGAAGATCATGTCGCGGCGGTCCTACGAGGAATCGGCGAATAGCTCCTACGACTATCCGCTGTCCTCCCGGTTCGACGAAAACGACGCGTTGGTCTATTGCGACGACGTGAAAGTGCCGTGGGAACGTGTGTTTATCTACAAGGACACCGACACCGCGCGCGCCCAGTTCCAAGACACCTACGCCCATTACATGCAGAACTATCAGGCGCAAATTCGTCTTATGGTGAAGATGCAGTTCCAAATCGGCGTGGCTAGGCGCATCTGCGAAACCATCGGCACGGCGAGCATGCCGCCGGTCGCCGAAAAACTGGGTCATATGGCGGCCCAGGCCGCGATGGTCGAAGGGCTGGTCTACGGCATGGAATCTAGGGGCGGCGAATTCAACGGCTATTACGTGCCCGACCGCAACCTGATGTACACCGCCCAGGTGCTGACCCAGCAGCTATATCCCGAGTTCGTGACCGCTATGCGCGAGCTGGCGGGCGGCGGACTGATCATGCTGCCGTCGTCGGCCGAGGATTTCGCGAATCCCGAACTGAACGGCTATATTAACGCGACCCAGAAATCCGCCATTGGCTCTTCCGAAGAAAAGGTAAAGTTCATGAAACTCGCCTGGGATGCCATCGGGTCGGAATTCGCCAGCCGTCACACCCAGTACGAAATGTTTTACGCCGGCGCCCAGTTCGTCACCCGGGCCCACGCCTTCCGCACCTACGACTGGGACCGGTCTGCCAATCTGGTGGACTCTATTCTGGACCGGTATTCGCTGGACGACGTAATCGGCGAAAAGATCGCCGCGGAATAATCCCGTTCGATCAGACTTTCACCAGCCCGGATGCCGGGTCAGATGCGAGGCAGGGCAACAGCCCGGCCGGCCGTATCTTGTTGATCCCGATGACGAACCTTCATTAGGGCCTCCTGGAAAAGAAGTCGCCAATCAGGGTTCCGGCTCGATAGCGTCTAGGCCAAGGTCATCGAATATCCCACTCTGATCCCGGAACAGCCCGTTGATGCCCATTTCGGCGTATTCAAGTACTGCCATTGCATCCAGATCGCCCCCCAGCAAATCGACCCCTGACGCATTCATCGCCATCAGCCGCGGCGGGCGTGCCCCGCAACCGATTTCAGGGATGCACGCCTTATCGAAGACACTACCGCCAAAGTGATCGGTCAGATTTCGTTAATCGGAAAACGCGATGTGCAATCGTTCCCGTCCCGCACTCGACGCAGATACAGCCTCAGCAGCCCAAACAGTTAACGGACGCGGCGAAATAGCCCGACGCCGGGAATTGACGAATTGATCCGCCTGTCTGTCATCGCTGCGATTACTCAACGCGGTTGGCTTCCATACCTTCGAGAGAGGACTATCTCGGAATCTGGATCGTTTGGAGTGTCACGGTTTTCTTCCCTGCCGTAACGTAATAACCGCGACCTCGCCCTTGCTGTTGAAACGCAGCGGCATGACGGAAACGCCGACACCGGTGGTCGTGTAGCCAGTCATGCGGCCGTGGCTCCAAAGACCGCTGGCGTATTTGCGAGGGCTTCTGATGTTCGTCATTACCGGCCGCCCGCCGGGAAGGCAGATCTGGCCACCATGGGTATGACCGGTCAGAAAAAGTGATACGTTCTCGGCCTCGGCTTCGTCCAGAAGTTCGGGCGAATGCTGCAGCAGAATGCGAAACCCCTGCGGCATGGCGGATAACGCGGCCGCCGCTACCGCCACGGATTGGTAGGCATGCACATCGTCCAGCCCGATCAGCACGATTTCGTCGTCTCCCCGGCGCAGAACGGTGTGATCGTTCAACAGCATACGCATGCCCGCGTTTTCTAGGGGTTCGACCATGGTGCCAAGATCATGATTCCCCATAATCCCGAAGATTCCGTCCCGTGCACGGACGTGTTTTAGAATACGTTCCATGGGCCGGGCGGCTTCTTCCCAAATTCCCGTCAGCCGGTACCGATAATCGCCGGTCAGCACGCACAAATCGACCTCCACGACGTCGAGCACCCTGGCGATCGATGCTTCCAGATCAACAGGCCCATCGGCGTGAAGATCGCTCATATGAAGTACGGTGTAGCCGTCAAACGCGGGCGGTAATCCGTCGAGAGAGACATCGAACCGATTTAGCTGGGTGTCGGCCGCATTGCGCATTCCGCGAGCGTGTAGGCCGCTAATTTTCAGCCCGATTTCCAGCACACTAAAGGCAACCTGGAACAGGGGCCGGATCAACCCGTGTTCGAACACGGTCCGCGGAACCCGGCGGGTACGATTCACTGGTGCGCGCGTCATGCGGTAATTCCCCAACGCGTCGGAAATTCATCGGTACAGGGGAATTCTGGCAATGCGGCCGTCTATTTCTGTGATAACTTTGCGATAAGCGGCACTGTTACGCTCGCCATACCGGGGTTTGAATTCCGAATCGGTCAGGGCTTCCTTCGGCTGGTAGACGATACGCACCTGCGAGCCGGTAACCTGAACGCTGCGAATGGTTTCCAGAAACGCCATGCCGCGTCCCAGTCCGGCAACCTTGTCCATCACCAGAATGAAGACCGGCCGGACAATGGCCGTGGGTATCTCGATTTCGCCGACGCTCAGCCTACCGATCTTCAGTCCGTCGGACGATGCTTCAAACAGCATGCTGATATTGACATATTTGCCGAACGGATTGTCGGGCACCGGCGCTTCGCCGGTGATTGCCGCCAGCAGTCCAAACCTGCTTGGGACGATCCGCGCCTTGAACGTGGTAACCGCCGCCAGAGCATCCGTGAGGGCGGTATTAATTTGGCCCTGATTGGCGGTGATGATGGTGATGCGACCGCCGGGAAGAGTTCTGGGGTCGTACTGTTTCAGAAATTTCTTGGCGGATTGAACATCGCGAACGCTGCCCTTTGCGTTACTGGTGACAAGCGGTTTGTCATCCAGCCCGTACCACGCAACAAAGGGCGACGCGATGACGACGAGTATTATCAGCCAGAGAAAGATTCGAATGACGATCATGGTCTGCAATACGCTGTAAAAGGGGCAGAACCCGGCCACGTTAATAGCCCCGGTGTTGCGATGGTGTAAAGATGCCGCCGATGATCCGCATCAATCCAAAAAACTCGGATAGGCGCGCAGGTTTGCGCGGGAATTGCCTCCTTTACCCGGGCACAAGCCGCCACCGCGAGGGAACGGCTGCCGAACGGACCCGCTTGCAAAGGTTGGAATACCCCCCGACCATCAGGAACTAAATGTGAAACGATCTTTGGTGCATCGCCCAGTATCTCTGCAATTGATTTCCCTTTTCCGTACCCCCAAACGGGTAGGCATTGCCGACCGCGACATGCAGACCAGCATTTTCTCGATCTCGCCGCGCCACGCTCCCTATAACCGCCAGAATCTGGAAAGCCCCTACAGGATTATCTGTTACCCCGTCTGTAACCAGGTGGCAGTTTGGGTGCGCGGTCTCGCAGACCTCAGAAGGCAGATCGACGCCATGGCGGGCGCCGGGACGAACCGCATCAACGGCATGAGCTTATATGGCGACAAGGCGGAAAGCGTGCCGGTGGCGGCGAACGAACAGATGCTGTACGCCAAACTTTCGGTTATCTAAGAGCTGGAATAAGTTTCCGTCCAGAGCGACTTTACCGCGTTACGGTCAATCTTTCCCCGGTCGTTCTTGGGAATCTCGTCAAGGAGGATCACCTGCGCCGGGCACTTGAAGTCAGCAAGAACATCGGCGCAATGAGCTAAAATATCGGCTTCGGAGGCTCGGGATCCCGGCCGCATCGCGGCAAAACAAACCGGCTGTTCGCCATAAACCGGATCGGGCACACCGATGGTTGCGGCTTCACGGATACCCGGATGCGCCGCCAGCGCGTTGTCGATCTCCAAAGGCGCGATGTTGACCCCGCCGCGGATGATCAGGTCCTTGGCACGGCCTGTGATCATCAGAAACCCGTCGTCGTCCAGATACCCTAGATCGCCAGTGCGCAGGCGCCCGATGGGTTCCACTGTTCCGTCAGCGTGCAAATAACCGCCGGCAGGCTGCGCGCCGCCCAACTCAATCTCCCCAACATTGCCCGCAGGCAGGTTTCCACCGTGCGCGCCGACGATGCGCAAATTCTGATACAAGCCGGGCGGCCCGACGCTCCCGACCCGACGTTCGCCGACGTGATTGCTGGCGACGATGCCGCCTTCGCTCATCCCGTAGAGCTGCACCAGTTCGATGCCATAGGTATCTTCAAACCGACGGTGCTGGTCGACCATCAGCGGCGCGGTCGAGGACGACATGAAGCGCAGGCGCCGGGTGGCGGAGATGTCGTCCGGCGAGGCATCGTGTTCCAGCAGCATGTTGATCACCGTGGGCACACCGATCACCATCGTTGCCTCATAATCACACAACCAGGCGAAAAAGCGTGAGCGGGAAAACCGTTCCGCCAGAAGGATGGTCGCGCCGACGCGAAGCGCTGGGTTCAGGCAAAGCATGTGCGACGACGCCCAGCTCAGCGAGCGGAATTCCAGCATCTGGTCGGCACCGGTCAGCTTCCACATGTCGATGGTCTGATCGGTGATCCAGTAGTAGTTGCCGAAGCGGTGCATCACGCCTTTCGGCGCCGCCGACGTGCCGGACGTAAAGCTGAGCACGCAGAGATCCTCTGGGCCGGCTCCCGCCTCCGGTGCGTGATCCCCGTCGTCATAACCGTTCAGCCTCTCGAATAGCCCACCATCAGTGGATTTGCCGTCGGGATCTAGGTCGCCGAAGCGGATGGCGTCGTCGCCCCGGCCAAACGAGGCGGAATCCAAGTCTTCATGACACAGCACCAGCTCCGGTTCTATCCGCGCCAGCATTTCGCGCACATGGGTGGCGTTGACCTCCACGTTGATGGTACAGAACGCTGCGCCGTAGCGCTGGATCGCAAAATACAGTGCCGGCATTTCTAGCCGGTTGTCCGTAAGCACCGCGATCCGACCGCCAGGCCCTATACCGAGCTGGTGCAAGAACCGCGCCAGCCGGTTGGACAACCGCCACAATTGTGCGAAGGTCAACGAACGCCCGTCCTGATCAATGGCAACGAGAAACGGCTTATCGGGCGTATCCGCGGCATGGGCGCGTAGCAGGGTTGACACGCTCTGGTAGCGGCTCTCATCGGGGACGGAAGGTACCTCTCTGGGCGCCATAACGGATTTTTACCAAGTGCCGCGGCGTTGCGGGAAGTGGGAGCCCGGGCGCAAGGCTACTGCTTTACTCCGGCTACCACCTTCTGATCCGCGGCCGAGCGGTACCGCGCATGGATTTCCGCAAGCGCGGCGAGGCAGGTCGTGTCGTGATCTTCCACTGGTTCCGGGTCCCACCCCCAGTGGCCATGGTGATCCTCGCCGCGCACCAGCATGGCAGTCGCGCCCTCGATCCGGGTTTCCCTAACATCCGGGGAAACGTAGTGGATTGACAGCCCGATGCG
>PBPM01000068.1 GCA_002724635.1 Rhodospirillaceae bacterium | reverse complement strand
AGAACTAAAAAATCTGCGAAAAGAATTTGGCAGCCTAGTAGCTGTTAACGACTTGAACCTTACGATTGAAGACGGGGAATTCATCGTATTCGTAGGGCCCTCTGGTTGCGGCAAAACAACAACACTACGGATGATTGCCGGGTTCGAAGACCCGACTTCAGGCGATATAACGATCGATGGAAAAGTCGTGAACGAATTGGAACCAAGAGATCGCGATCTCGGCATGGTCTTTCAGAGCCATGCTTTGTTCCCACATAAGAATGTCGCCGACAACATCGCGTTTGGACTTCGGATGAAGAAGATTCCGAAAGACGAACAGGTAGAGAAAGTAAAAGAGGTTTCGGAGCTAGTTAGAATTACTGACCTCCTGAATAAAATGCCAGGGCAGTGTTCTGGAGGCGAATCCCAGAGAATTGCATTGGCTCGTACACTTGTTACGGAGCCATCTAACTTCCTCCTTGATGAACCACTTTCAAGCCTAGATGCGAAGTTGAGAAGGGAATTAAGGGCTGAGTGCGACCGCCTGCACGACGAGCTGCAGAAAACGTTTATCTACGTTACGCATGATCAGGAAGAGGCTATGACGTTAGCCGACCGGATTGTGGTGATGAATAAGGGCCGCATTGTGCAGATGGGCTCTCCGCTGGAAATTTATGGCGACCCAGTCTCTTATTTCGTCGCTGATTTCTTTGGTAATCCTGCAATGAACTTGGTCGAGGGTAGTTTCGTTGCTGCTGGCAGCGGCTTCGAGTTTCAAAGCCCACAGTTCAACATTCCCCTCCCTGCAAACTTCAATAATATTACAGCAGGTAAAGGCACACTGGGGATTCGGCCAGAAAATGTAACGATTGGTGCAACCGACACCGGAGCCTCCATCCGACGCGAGATTGAGCTTGTCGAACCACTAGGCAAGGATACCCTGCTCTACTTCAGCACCGATGCCGACCGCCCATTCGTGGCGGTGGTAGAGGGCACACAGGCCGTCCAGCGACACGTGGAAGTTGACGTCGGGTTCCCTGATGGCGCGATCTTCCTGTTCGACGCTAATGGCGACCGCATCCGCTGACCGTATCCATTAATCAATTATCTAAAATAAAAACGCCGCGCGCCCTGAGGTTCGCGGCGTTTTCATCAAGGAGCAAAGCTAATGCCCGTCGTTAACACCGGACGCTTTGACATAAACTATATCCAGGAAGGCGACGGCGAACCGGTCCTCCTCATCCACGGGCTGGCCGGCGACCACACGGCCTGGCTTCCGCAGGTAGCAGCTCTCAAAGACCGATATCGGGTCATTGCCTTTGATAATCCTGGCTCCGGTAACAGCACCACGGTTGCCAAACCAGCCAGTACGGCGGATCTAGCTGAGGCCACCCTTAGCCTAATGGACGAGCTAGGTATTGACAGCGCTCAGGTTATCGGACGTTCGATGGGAGGTGCTATTGCACAGCACATGGCCCTGAAAGCGCCAGAGCGGGTGCGCTCCATGGCGCTCGCGGCATCCTTCGCCCGCCTCGACCCTCTCGGCTCGCAGGTCATCAGCAATCTTCAGCAGCTACTGAAGTGGCGGGCCAGTTGGGCAGAGTGGGCACCCCACGCAGTTTTCCTGTTCGTCTCCTCGGGCTTTTTCAATGCCAATCCCGAGCTAATCGAGAAGATCACAGCGCTGGTGAGTGACGAAAGTCGGGACATGGTCTCCTACGACCATCTCGCGACGGCCTGTATCGAGCATGATGTACTCGATCGCCTTGGCGAAATTCGCACCCCAACCCTGGTGATGGGTGGGCGCTACGACCCGATCTGCTCGATGACCACGCAGAACTGGATGATGGAACGCCTGCCGAACGCGGAGCTCGCGGTGTTCGAGGGATCGAGTCACTTCTTCCTGATGGAAGAAGCGGCGAAGGCACTCAACACGATCGAACACTGGCTAGCAAAGAACAACGCCTAACTAATACAAGGAACCCAGATATGCCCTTCGCCCATTGCGGCCGTTTTGATGTGAACTATGTCGAGGAAGGTAGCGGCTTCCCGATTGTTCTGATCCACGGCCTAGCCGGCGACCACACCGCCTGGGTGCCGCAACTCGCGGCCTTCGGCAAGGACTACCGCGTCATCGCCATGGACAATCCGGGCTCCGGCGAAAGTTCACCCGTCGACACCCCCTGCACCACGGAAGAGCTGGCCGACACCATGCTCGCGCTGATGGATAATCTCGAGGTCGACAAGGCACATGTCGTCGGCCGTTCGCTTGGCGGCCTGATCGGCCAGCATATGGCGCTGAAGGCGCCAGACCGTCTCCAATCGCTGATCGTCGCAGCATCCACCCCGAAGGTCGATCGGATCGGCAGGCGTATCCTCGAAAATATGCGCGAGGTCCTCGAATGGCGAGATAACTGGGCAGACTGGGCGCGCCACTCGGCCCATGTGTTTGTGTCACCCGCATTCTATAACGATAACCCGGAGGCGATCGCCAAGATCGAGTTACTCGTGGGCAACGAGGAACGTAGCAAGATTTCTTATGTGAACCTGAACCACACGGCCTTGACTCATGACACTAGCGACCGGCTCGGGGAGATCTCCTGCCCCACGCTGATCATGGCGGGACGTCAGGATCCGATATGCTCAATGCAGGGCACGGAAGAACTCTCAGCCGGAATACCGAATTCGGAAACCGTGGTGTTTGAGCAATCCAGCCACTTCTTCCTAATGGAAGAGTTTGAGAAGTCGATGCAAACGCTGGCCGACTGGTTCGCGAACCACACGCCGTAAGTCACTAAAGGCGTGGCGTATCCTGCACCGGATAGCGCGTATACTGGCCGACCCAGTCGAAACCAACGTAATCTACATAGGCATCCATGAGGCGCTTCGTGACTGAACCCGGCACGCTGCCGTCCCCGAACAGACGCCCGCTGATGCTGCGGCACGGACAGATGCAGAAGCTTGTGGATGCGATGAAGGCTTCGTCCGCGTTGTAGGCATCGTAGAGATCATAGTCCCTCTCCTCGCAGGGGATAGCGAGCTTTTCCGCCAACTCCATGACCGTCTGTCGGCTAATGCCAGGCAGCACATATCGTTCCTGCGGCGTGTACAGCGCACCTTCAGAAACAAAGAAGACGTTGCTGCCCCTACCCTCGGCCACGTTGCCGTTATGGTCGAGCATCAGCGCATAGGCCTCCGGGTTCTGCGCCGAGACCTCCTCGTCAGCCATGATCAGGTTCAGATAATTATGTGTCTTCGCCCGCGGGCTCAGCATGTCCGGTGCGGTCCGCCGAACCGAAGATACGATCATGTCGATGCCGTCGCGATAGACCTTGGCACGGGTGGCAAGCGGCAGCGGCAGACATTCGACGATTACCGTCGGGCCGACATAGTCGGGCCAGGCGGAGCGCTCGTTAGGATCCACGATGCCGCGGGTAATTCGCTGTGATACCCAGAGGTCCTCGTCGCCGGCGATGGTTGGCAGGTTTCGACGCACCACCTCCTCTGTCACCGACGCCATCTCACCGAGCGACAGTCCCGGGTCTATCCCGACATATTTCAGCGACCGGTAGAGCCGCTCCAAATGCTCGCGAAGCTTAAAAATTTCATGCCCGAAGGTCCGGGTCGTGTCGAACACCGCGTCGCCGTATTTCACACCCCTGTCGCGAAACGGCAGCCGCGCCTCATTCTCAGGAATATATTCGCCGTTCAGATAGACGGTGCGCTGGTTCGGTATCGACACTGGAATTCCCCCTGAAAAAAGCCAAAGTTTGAGCGTAACGCGTCGGATTCAGTCTCGCACGCGAACACCATTCGTCCCATAATATCTTGAATAACAAGTTTCAGGCAGGGGGATGAAATGGCGAAGTATGGTGTTGGACAACCGGTCCGACGAATAGAGGACCCGCGGCTCCTAACGGGCCGCGGCAAGTTCAACGATGATCTGCCACGCAACGGCGAGGCCATGAGCTTCGTGCTGCGCTCACCGCATGCCCATGCGGATATCAAGTTCATCGACACCACGGCGGCGAAGGCCATGCCCGGTATTCTCGACGTTTTCACGGCGCAGGACCTAGAAGATGATGGCATCGGCGTCTTCCCTGGGCCGCCGCCCTTCTTCGCCGAACTAACCAAACCCGACGGCTCCCCCCTCATCTACCCCCCGCAGCACGCGCTCACGCCGGATCGGGCGCGTTATGTAGGTGACCCGGTCGCATTCGTCGTCGCCGAAACGCTTGAGCAGGCGCGAGATGCCGCCGAAGCGATCGAGATTGACTACGAGCCGTTGGAATCCGTAGTCGAAACTGATCGCGCGATGGACGACGATGCCGTGCAGCTTTGGAACGACGTGCCGAAGAACTTTCTGTTCCAGGCCCAGATCGGAGATACGGCAGCAACCGACGCGGCCTTCGCGGAAGCCGACCCCGTATCTTCAGTCCGCTTGGTTAATCAGCGCATCGTACAAAACTCGATGGAGGTGCGCGGCGCCATCGGCAGCTACGATCCCGACGAAGATCGCTATACAATCTACACCTCAAACCAGAACCGCCACCTTCTACGCAGCTGGCTCGCAGGTGCCTTCTTCAAGTGCGAACCTGAAAAGATTCGGGTCATGGTCGATGATGTCGGCGGCGGGTTCGGTATGAAGACGCACCCCTATCCCGAACAGGTTCTCGTACTAGTCGCCGCAAAGCGGCTCGGGCGCACCGTTCGGTGGATCAGCGACCGGACCGAAGCTTTCCTTAGCGATTTACATGGCCGCGACCACATCTCCGACTGCGAGCTAGCCCTTAATAAGGACGGAAAGTTCCTAGGCGTGCGCGTGAAGACGGTCGCAAATATCGGCGCCTATTCCTGTTCCGCCGGCGTGTCGGTCCCGACTCAGATCGGCCCCAAAATTCTTACCAGCGTCTACGACGTGCCCATCGCAGACGTAGAGGTGAAATGCGTCGTTACCAATACTGCGCCCGTCGGCCCCTATCGCGGCGCCGGGCGGCCAGAGGCGATATATGTAATGGAACGGCTGGTCGATGTAGCGGCTCACGAACTTGCGATCGATCCGATAGAGATTCGCCGCCGTAATCTCATTCCGGGTGACGGCTTCCCTTACACGAATGCCGTCGGCACCACCTATGATAGCGGTGCGTTCGAGGAGAATATGGACCTTGTCGCGAAACTGGCCGATTGGGATGGCCATGAGAAACGCCGGGCCGAGGCACGCAAACGCGGCAAGCTGAGTGGCATAGCCGTGAGCCAGTATCTCGAGACGACCGCGGGCAACCCTACCGAGACCGCCGAGGTCGAGGTGACGGACGATCAGGTGATCGTCCGGGTCGGTACCCAGCCGATGGGCCAGGGTCACGACACCTCATTCATGCAGCTTATATCCGAGAAACTCGGCGTCGATTTCGAACGGGTCCTAATCGACACCAACGACAGCGACAACCTGCCGAATGGCGGCGGCAGCCATGGGTCGAGGACCAGTCATATCGGCAGCGTCGCGACTCTGAATTCCAGCGACGAGGTCATCGCCAAGGGCACATTGATCGCTTCGGAGATGCTTGAGACTGCATCTGCGGACATCGAGTTCGCCGACGGTGAGTTCCGGGTTACGGGTACGGACCGTGGGGTCAACCTTTTCGATGTATCGGCGTATGCCCGTACGGCGACGGACTTGCCCGAAGACCTGCAGGGTCCTTTAAGCGGCTCGGATACTCACACAATCGAGAATTGGAGCTATCCCAATGGCTGCCACATATGCGAGCTAGAAGTTGACGCAGACACAGGCGCGATCGAAATCTTACGTTATTGCGCTATTGACGATGTTGGCACTGTAATCAACCCGATGCTCGTCGCCGGTCAAGTGCATGGCGGCGTAGCCCAAGGAGTCGGCCAAGCAATTATGGAGAATACAGTTTATGACGCGGTTAACGGCCAGATGATCACCAGCTCTTTCATGGACTATACCATGCCGCGCGCTGCCGATCTGCCAATGATTGAACTCGACACCAACGAAGTGCCATGCACAACCAATATCCTCGGGGTCAAGGGGGCCGGTGAAGCCGGGGCGTTGGTGGCTCCGCCTGTAGTGATCTCCGCTATTGCAAACGCTCTTCACGAATACGGGGTTTCGCATATCGATATGCCGGCGACGCCGGAACGTATCTGGGAAATAATTCGGGGTCGTAAGGCCGCCTGAATCAATCCGCAGCCGGTCGGGGCAATTCCGTCTATGCGCCGAGATAGTAGCTTTTTACCATATCATTTTCGCGCAGATCGGCCGCATCCTTGCTGGCGAATGCTATTTCCCCGTGCACGATAATGTAGCCTTTGGT
>PBPM01000067.1 GCA_002724635.1 Rhodospirillaceae bacterium | reverse complement strand
TCCTGATCTGGGGTCTGACGCCGCTCTACTTCAAGGCGCTGGGGCCCCTGCCCGCCGTGGAAATTACCGCGCATCGCTTCGTCTGGTCGCTGGTGTTCATGACGATCGTGATGACCGCCGGACGCCAGTGGCCGGCGGTCGCGCGCGCCATCGCCGACCGGCGCGTGATCGCGATCCTGCTCGTGACAGCACTGCTGATCGGCGTCAACTGGTGGGTCTTCATCTACGCCGTGGTCGTCGACCGCATTGTCGCGGCCAGTATCGGCTACTTTATGAATCCTGTTGTCAGCGTGCTGCTCGGCTTCATCATCCTGCGGGAGCGGCTTTCGGCGTTGCAGTGGGTCGCCGTCGCGCTAGCGACGTCCGGCGTACTGACCCAGGTTGTGGCGTACGGAACGGTACCGTGGATCACGCTCGTTCTCGCCTTCACATTCGCGACCTACGGGCTGATCCGCAAGACGGCCCCCGTGAACGCATCGTCGGGACTGCTGATCGAGACCGCGCTCCTGTTCCCAGTGGCATTCGGAATTCTCGTCTGGTTCGAGCTCGAAGGCTCCGGGGCCTTCGGTTCCCGGGGGCTCGCCTTTGCCGCGCTACTTACCTTCGCAGGAATCGCCACGGGCCTGCCGTTACTACTTTACGCGGCGGGTGCAAAACGCATCAAGCTCGCGACCATGGGTCTGCTGCAGTACATCGCTCCGTCAGGCAACCTGCTGATCGCGATCTGGATCTTCGAAGAACCATTCACTGGCGTCGAGGCACTGACCTTCGCCTTCATCTGGCTAGCGCTGATCATCTACACAGCCGAAATATGGCGAACCCGGATCGTTTGATCACCGCTGCAAACACCTGACGCGTTGAATCCGCTCGACACAGGTCTCAATATGCGCCCGACTTCTGAAAAACACTGGAGACAAACACGATGGCTATGTTCTGGCTCGACCATGTGAACATTCGTACTGCTCAACTGGACGCAATGTCGGCTTTCTACGAAGACGTTCTCGGGCTGAAACGGGGCAAGCGCCCGAACTTCCAGTTCGGCGGCGCGTGGCACTATTGCGGAGCGAACGCAATCGTGCATCTCGTTGAATCCGTCAAGAAGATCAAACCCGGTGAGGCCCAACTCGAGCATTTCGCACTGCGGGCCGGCGGCAGCCTCAAGGCATTCCAACGCAAGATGCGCAAGCATGACGCACCCTATGAGGTGGTACCACTACTCGAGATCAATATGGTTCAGGTGAATGTCTTCGATCCTGACGGCAACAAAATCGAGGTCCAGTTCGTGGCCACCGGCAAGGACGACATGGAACCATTCTCTGGCGACAGCAGTGCCTCGAAACGCCGTTTCAAGAAGGGGGCGGAGATCAACACAACCCCGCCCATGCCTCTCAAGAGGTCCAAGGCGAAGACGGCGAAGACCAACAAGAAGCTTGGGCACCCCAGCCCGATCCACGCGCCGAAGCGGCGCACACAACACGTCTGAATTCCCGCTAACGATTACGTGAATATAAGAACATTTGTTAGAATTATTTTTCGCTTATTTTTTTGTTCGCTAAATATGTTCGAATCAGTGGGGTGTTTGAGGGCGCATAACAAGCAGTACAAACTCAAGGTTATCGTGTAGTAAGCGCAAACAATAGCCCGTACAAAAAAGGCCGCCCCGAGGGCGGCCTTTCCGTATTCGACTGCGGGCGAACAGATCAGAGCGAGTAATACTCGACAACCAAATTCGGCTCCATCTGCACCGGGTAGGGCACGTCGGCCAACTTCGGACCTCGAACAAAGGTACCCTTGAGGGCGTTCAGGTCAACGTCCATATACTCTGCCAAGTCACGCTCGGTTGACGCGATCGCCTCGAGCACAAGAGGTAGCTCGCGGGACTTCTCCTTTACCTCGATCACGTCGCCGTCCTGGACCTGGTAGGACGGGATGTTGACCCTCTTGCCGTTCACACGGATATGGCCGTGGTTGACGAACTGGCGGGCGGCGAAAATCGTTGGGACGAACTTCATCCGGTAAACCACCGCATCGAGGCGGCGCTCCAGAAGCTCGATCAGGTTCTCTCCCGTATCGCCGCGCCGGCGCACGGCCTCGTCGTAGTAGCGTCGGAACTGACGCTCGCCAACGTCGCCATAATACTTGCGGAGCTTCTGCTTTGCGATCAGGTGGAGGCCGTAATCCGACGGCTTCTTGCGTCGGCGGCCATGCTCGCCCGGGCCATGCTCACGCCGGTTGACGGGGCTCTTGGGACGGCCCCAGAGATTCTCGCCGAGACGGCGGTCAATCTTGTACTTCGCGGAATGCCGCTTAGTCATGTTGCAATATCCATTCTTGTCTTTGTTGTCCCGATCAGCACCGCGCTATAAGTCACGCTGTACGGGATTCGGTCATTACCGGTCCACATACACGGGAATGGCGCGCACTATAGGCCCCGGCGGCGGCTTGTCAAACTCGTATAGCGCGTTCGAACACCCGCTTTTTTTCGTTTTCGAGGAGTCCAGACCCATGGCGTCCAGCTCCCGTTCCGGCAATCATCTCAAGGGTATAGGCATTACCGCCGGCGGCGTAGTGATTCTCTCGCCCGACGGACTGATCACCTCCCTCGTCGACGCGGACATTCGCACGTCGCTGTTCTGGCGTGGGCTCCTGCTGGGCATCGCGATGACCGCGTTCCTGCTGGTGCGTTATCGCGGCGACCTGCGGCAGATTACCGGATTGCTGCGCCAGGGACCGCAGTTGGCCGTGGCGGTCCTGTTTGCGGCCTCATCCGTCGGCTGGGTCACCGCCATCACCCTGACCAGCGTGGCGAACACGCTGTTCATCGTCGCCTGCGCACCGCTGTTCGCGGCGATCTTCGCACGGATTTTTCTGGGCGAACTGGTACCAGCCCGCACAGTCTTGACGATCCTAATCTCAATCGCCGCGATGGGAATGATCTTCGCCGAAGGGCTCGGCCGGGGCGACCTTGCGGGTAACCTCGCGGCCATTGCAACAGCGCTCATCTGGGCCGGCATGGTCGTCATTCTCAGTCATGCTCAGATCGAGGACCCGGGCCCAGCGATGGCACTCAGCGGCTATTTGGTCGCAGCGCTGGCGCTAATCGTCGCACCGACGATCGCGATCGCGGCACTCGACGCGCTCTGGCTGGCCCTTCTCGGGTTCGTGGTGCTGCCGATTTCCTTCTTCATGATTATGCTCGGGCCCCGCCACCTGCCGGCACCGGAAGTTAGCCTGATCATGCTGCTGGAGGCAGTCCTGGGACCGATCTGGGCCTGGTGGTTCATCTCCCAGACGCCGTCGCCGCTCTCGCTTATCGGCGGCACAGTAATCATCGGGACGCTGGCGATCCACTTTGCAATCGCGCTACGCATGGCGAGGGCCTGATGCGTCAGTCGTCCAGCTCGCCCCGGCGACGCTTTGCGTTTTGCGTATTTTGCCAGCTGCGGGACAGCGCGCTAATCATACCATGGAACGTCCTCACCTCTTGGTCGGTGAGGCGGGCGCGCTGCAGCATCGACATCAGGTTCCGCATGACCGAAGGACGCAAGTCGGGGGCCCGGAAGAATCCGCCGCCGTCGAGCTCGGTCTCGAGCCGATCGAACAGGTCCATCAGCTCTTGTTTTTCGGCCATGCGGGTCCCCGACATCGAAAGCGTATCGGGCGGCGTCGTGTCGCCGGACGTGAACCACTCATAGGCTACCAGCAGTACCGCTTGGGCTAGGTTGAGCGAGGTGTAGGCCGGGTTCAGCGGCACCGAGATCACCGTGTCGGCCAACGCGACATGATCGTTGGTTAAGCCAGAGCGCTCAGGTCCGAATAGAACCCCGATCTCCTCGCCTCGCGCCACCGCGGCCCGCATATCGGCTGCCGCCTCGCGCGGGGTCATCACCCGCACGGTCAACTCGCGTGGCCGCGCGGTAGTGGCGTAGAGATTTGTGATGTCGGCGACCGCCTCCTCTGGCGTAGCGAAAACCTCGATCGTATCGAGGACCGCGGTCGCGCCCGAGGCCATCGCCAGCGCCTTGTCGTTGGGCCAGCCGTCGCGCGGATTGACTAGAGACATGCGGTCGAGGCCGCAGTTAAGCATCGCGCGCGCCACAGCGCCCACATTCTCGCTCAGCTGCGGCTCGACGAGAATTACCCGCGGTCCGCCGAGGACCGGCGTCCGGGTACGGTCAGTGCCAGCCATGAAGGAGCTTATAGACGATCGCGTCATCGAGGGCCTCGTAGGCGGCATCGATGATGTTCGGCGAGATACCGACCGTGCCCCAGCGCAAGCCGGTCTTGTCGCTGGACTCTATCATCACACGGGTCACAGCAGCCGTCGCCTGTTGCGGGGTCAAAATGCGGACCTTGAAGTCCACAAGCCGCATCGCCTCAAGCTCGGGATAGGCCGGCAGTAGTGCCTTGCGCATCGCATCATCGAGCGCATTTACCGGGCCGTTACCCTCGGCCACCTGCATCGAATGGTTCTCGCCCACCTGCATCTTTACGACCGCCTGGCTGATAGTGGTCACGTCACCTTTTGCATTAAAGCGTCGCTCGACCTCAGAGCGGAAGCTCTCGACACGGTAAAATTCCGGCACCTCGCCCAGCGCACGCCGCGCCAGCAGCTCGAAGCTCGCCTCGGCCCCGTCATAGGCGTAGCCCGCGAACTCGCGTGCCTTCACATCCTCGACCAGACGGGAAATTCGCGCATCTTTGCTGTCGACCTCGATGCCCGCGTCGGTCAGGCGCGACAGGATGTTGGAGCGCCCGGCCTGATCCGATACGACGATGTGACGGGCATTGCCGACGCTTTCTGGATCCAAATGCTCATAGGTCGTCGGGTCCTTCTGAACCGCCGAGACATGCAGGCCACCCTTATGGGTAAAGGCCGCCTCGCCGACATAGGGCGCGGTGCGGTCGGGCGCCCGGTTCAGCAATTCGTCGAGTAGCCGCGAGACATGGGTCAACCGTTTCAGTCCGTCATCGTCGAGCCCGGTCTCGTAGGTGCCGTCATACTTGAGCAGTAGGTTCGGCAGCACCGTGATCAGATTGGCGTTCCCGCAGCGCTCGCCAAGGCCGTTGAGGGTGCCCTGAACGTGGCGCACCCCGGCCTCGACCGCTGCGAGCGTATTGGCGACCGCGTTGCCAGTATCGTTATGGGTATGGATGCCCACATGGGTACCGGGGATGTGTTCGAGCACCTGCGAGACGATTCGGGGGACCTCGTGTGGCAGAGTTCCACCGTTGGTGTCACATAGGACGACCCAGCGCGCACCGGCGTCGTGGGCAGCCATGATGCACGACAGGGCATAGTTGGGGTTCGCCTTGAAGCCATCAAAGAAATGTTCGGCGTCAAACAGCACCTCGTCCTTGCGCGTAGCGGCATAAGCAACGCTCTCGCGAATCATAGCGACATTATCGTCACGCGGGATGCCGAGCGCGAGGTCGACATGGAAGTCCCAAGTTTTGCCGACCATGCAGACGCTGTCGGCCGCCGTGGAGATCAGACCGTTGATCCCGGGATCGTTGGCCGCGCTGTGCTCGGGCCGCCGCGTCATGCCGAAGGCGGTGAAGCGCGCGTTCTTCAGGCCCGGTGATGTGGCAAAAAAGGCGTCGTCTACCGGGTTAGCGCCGGGCCAGCCGCCCTCCACATAGTCGATGCCGATCTCGTCTAGTACTCGGGCGATCGCACGCTTGTCGTCGAGGGAGAAGTCGACGCCGCGGGTCTGGGCGCCGTCGCGCAGGGTCGTGTCGAAGATATGGATGCGTTCGGCCATAACCTAACCCTCGCGCCGCCACGTGGTCCCGCCCGCGCCATCCTCGAGCACGATCCCCTGGGCTGCCAGTTCATCGCGGATCTCGTCGGCTAGAGCAAAGTTCTTCTCGGCTCGCGCGGCGATCCGCTCGGCGATCAGCGCATCGATGGCCGCGTCGCCATCGCCCTGAAACCAGGCTTCGGGATCCGCTTGGAGCAGGCCCAATAGGATGCCCCCGGCTTTCAGTGCGCCGGTCGCATTCAGCACCTCCTCGGGCGTCTCGGCGGCGAACACCGCATCGGCAGCAGCGTGCAGGCACGACAGGGCGAGCGG
This sequence comes from Rhodospirillaceae bacterium, assembly GCA_002724635.1. GTDB lineage: Bacteria > Pseudomonadota > Alphaproteobacteria > UBA6615 > UBA6615 > UBA8079. The sequence goes on along the minus strand of PBPM01000067.1, from coordinate 57,769 downwards.
CGTGTTGAGATCGTCATACACCGCATCAGTGACATCGTGGGGCAGGGCATAGACATCGGTATCGAGGACATCTGCCTCGACCAGCGCGGGCTTACGCATGGCGAGCGCCCGATAGAAGCGGTTCAGTTCCTGACGCGCCTCGCGTACGCCGTCCTTCGTGAAGTCCAGTGGCTGGCGGTAATGAGATTTGAGCAGCGCGAGCCGCAGCGCCTCGCCGGGGAACTCGTCCAGCAAATCGGTGACAGTGTAAAAGTTGCCCAGCGACTTGGACATCTTCTCGCCCTCGCTCATTAGGTAACCGTTATGCACCCAGTAGCGCGCGAAGCTCTCGTCCGGATGGGCGCAGCGGGACTGGGCGATCTCGTTCTCATGATGAGGGAAAACGAGGTCGACTCCGCCGCCATGAATATCAAAGGAACGGCCGAGATGCTCTGCGCTCATGGCGGAGCATTCGAGGTGCCAGCCCGGCCTGCCACGGCCCCAAGGGCTATCCCAGCCCGGCTGGTCGTCACGTGACGGCTTCCATAGGACGAAGTCCGCCGGGTCGCGCTTGTAGGGTGCGACCTCGACCCGGGCTCCGGCGACCATCTGATCGCGGTTGCGTCCGGAGAGCTTGCCATAGTCGGGCATCGTGGGCACGTGGAAGAGCACATGGCCTTTCGCCGCGTAGGCATGCTCCTTTTCGATCAGGCCCTCGATCAGATCTATCATCTGGCCAATGTGGTCGGTCGCGCGGGGCTCCACGTCGGGCGGCAGGCAACCGAGCGCCGCCGCTGCGGCATGGAAATTCGCAGTCGTACGCGCGGTCAGCGCGCCGATGTCCTCGCCATTCTCGGCCGCCCGCTCGATGATCTTGTCATCCACGTCGGTGATGTTGCGCACATAGGTGACGCTTGCATCGCCGTAGCTGTTTCGGAGCAGCCGCGTGAGCACGTCGAAGACCACCAGCGGGCGTGCGTTACCGATATGAATATTGTCATAGACGGTAGGCCCGCACACATACATACGCACATTCGTCCGGTCGATCGGCGAAAAGGCCTCTTTCTGGCGCATGTATGAATTGTGGATATAGAGGGTCATCTTGTGTTCCCAGAAATGGATGTGGTTTGCGCGCGGGATATCCGGGCGCGGACAGAACCTATCAGGCGGTAATTCGCCTAATCCCGCGAGGGGCGGGGCAGCAACATCTATGGGAACGAATGATCATTACGGGGGCTGTATAGCCCGCCTTAGAAAGCAAAGCAATTCAGAGACTTGGCGATTGAACTCATAATTCTAAATTACGTCATGCCCGGGCTTGACCCGGGCATCACACGACGAACTGGCAAGAGATACGCGGATCGAGTTCGCGTATGGCGGGATGCGAGTACTACGCCGCGCGCCGCCCTACGCCTTGCCCCGGAACGCATTGGTGATGGGATAGCGGCGATCGCGACCGAAGGAGCGGCTGGTGAGCTTCACCCCCGGCGGCGCCTGGCGACGCTTGTACTCCGAGCTCTCGAGCAGCCGCCAGATGCGCTGCACGGTAGCCGGCTCGAAACCCCGGGCCTCCAAATCTGAGCCGCCGAGATCCTCTTCGATCAGGCCGTGCAGAATGGCGTCGAGCACCTCGTAGGGCGGTAGCGAATCCTCGTCCTTCTGGTCAGGACGCAGCTCCGCGGAGGGCGGCTTGGTGATCATCCGCTCGGGAATAACGTCCCCGGCCGGGCCCAGCACGCCCTCGGGATAATTCGCGTTTCGCCAGTGGCAAAGCTTGAACACATCGGTCTTGTAGACGTCTTTGATCACCGAGTAGCCGCCCGCCATGTCGCCATAGATCGTGGCGTAACCTACCGACATCTCAGACTTATTTCCCGTGGTAACCAGCATCGCACCGGTGGTATTCGAGATTGCCATGAGGGTCAGGCCACGCGCCCGGCTCTGGATGTTTTCGGCCGTGATCCCCGCGGCGGGTTGGCCGAACCCTTCCGTCAGCATCTCGTCGAAGGCGGACATGGCCGGGCCGATACCGACCGTGTCGTAGCGCACATCGAGCCGGTCGGCGAGTTCGCGTGCATCCGCGAGGCTGTCCTCGCTGGTGTAAGGCGACGGCATCATGACGCAATGCACCCGATCGCGCCCCAGTGCATCCACAGCGACGACCGCGGTGATGCCGGAATCGATGCCGCCCGACAGCCCGAGCACGACACCGGGGAAACCGTTCTTGTTTACATAGTCACGCAGGCCCAGCACCATCGCCTGATAGAGACGCTCGCTGCCCTCGATCCATTCGGCCACATCATCGGATGCACAGGCCCAGCCGTCGGTTCCGCGCACCCATTCCGTGAGCACCAAGTCTTCCCCGAACTGCTTCGCCGCTGCAACCATTCGCCGGTCGGCCCCGAGCACGAAGGAGCCGCCGTCGAAGACCAGCTCGTCTTGGCCACCCACCTGGTTCACATATATCAGCGGTAGCTCGGTCTCGGTGGCTCGCGCGACGGCATAGTTCATGCGCACGTCGACCTTATCGCGCTCATAGGGGCTGCCGTTGATGATGATAAGAATTTCTGCACCGGACTCCATGAGGGTCTCACAAACATCGGGCGTCCACATGTCCTCGCAGATTGCGAGGCCTAGGCGCACGCCACGGAAATTCACCGGGCCCGGTAGCTCGCCAGCCTTGAAGATGCGCTTCTCGTCGAAAACGCCATAGTTCGGCAGATCCCACTTGTAGCGGACCGTCTGGACCTTGCCTTCGTCGAGTACGACGGCCGCGTTGTAGCGGTTGCCATCTTCGTCGAACCAAGGTGACCCGACGACCAAGCCCGGCCCTCCGTCGGCGGTTTCAGTTGCCAGCGCCCCGACTGAGTCCATCGACGCGCGCACAAAGGCGCTCTTGAGGATCAGATCTTCGGGCGGATAACCGGTGACGCACAGCTCGGTGCCAATAACCAGATGGGCGCCGGCAACGGCACCCGCCAGGCGTGCGGCCTTGATCTTCGCGATGTTGCCGTCGATGTCGCCGACAACAGGGTTCAGCTGTGCGAGGGTGATTTTCAGACTGTCGGTCATAGTCGGAAACCGGGCCGGGGTGGAACGCGGCGGACGGTAGGCACCACGCCGCAGGGTGTCAACGCGCATGAAACGGGATCAGTCGCCATATTCCGGGGGGATGTCGTTGGCCATGTCATCGCGCTTGCCAGAGGTCAGCACGCGGCCGATATGCCGGCGTCGGAAAATCACCTGGAGAATCTCGTCCTGGGCCGCGCCGACCTCGGCGACGCAATGCAGGATCGCGCGCTGGCCCTTGTCCGTGCCGGCGTCGCATTCCGTCTTCAGATAGGCCTCGAGCCGCCGCTGCTTGCCGCACCGCTCAAGAATGTAAAAAACCGATCCGACGAAGGCGACGACCGCCGTCCAGATCGCGGCAACGTTCGCGATGAAGCCGAGCCAGTTCGCAGACGCGTCCATAACTAGCGACGCAGCAGAAACTCGCGGCCGACCTTCACGCGCTTGGTACCGCCATACTCGACGATGTCAGACGTGGCGTAGGTCTCCTGCCAGTCGTTGGGCAGGAAGGAGCCGGTGCCGATGGCGTCGATCGGCACGTCAGCCGCAGCCATCACTTTGCACTTCTCCGGGCCGAAGCCGGACGAGGCGACGATCTTCGCGCCCTCGAACCCGCCCGCGTCGAGGCGTTCGCGCAGATGCCAGATGGCCGCCGCCGACACGCCGCCGCCAATCAGGTGGCGTAGCTCGCCCTCGGTGCGGTAGCCGCGGATCGCGTCGGGTGCGTGGCGCTCGAGAACCGCGTAGCTCTCCGACGGATCGATCCCCTCGATATATCGGCCACCCGGCGTGTCGAGGCGGACCGACAGCTTGCCCTCCTTAACGAGGTCCGGGAAACGGCGGCAGACCTCGAGGCTGTCGGAGACCTCGCGGCCGAAATAGTCGACCAGCACGGTCAGCGGCTCCTCCGGGTGAGTCTCCTGGAACATCTCGGCGGCGCGCACGGTCGAACCGGCATACCCGATCAGCGCGTGGGGCATAGTGCCGAGCCCGCATTGCTGATCGAAGAAATGCGCGGTCGCATCGGTGGCGTTGCCAACAAAGCCGATCGCGCCCACCTTACGCCGCGCGCGCGCCGACCCAACCGAGGCGGCATAGGCCATCATCTCCGCCATGTCTGGGCCGGTGCAGTGGCGCGCATCGAAGGCCATGAAGGCGACGTTGGGCAGGTCGACACACATGGCCGCCGCATTATAGGCAGCGACGCAGGCCGCGCCGATCTTCTGCAGGTAGAGGGTCTCGAGGTCAACCAAGTCGTGGAACGGGCCTGAGATGTACATCATCGGCTCACCCGCGCCAACCCAGCGCCCCTCGTCGAAGCGCAGGTCGATGTCGAAGCTGGCGCCCCGCGCAGCCGCGACGGCCTTGAGCCAGTCGAGCGCGAGGCGCGGCGCGGAGATAACCGGGCGGCGCATGAAGACCGCATAGGTGACCTTCGTGTCGCCAAACTTGCCGACGATCGCTCGGGTCTTGTTGAAATAGGTATCGGTCAGCGCCGATATCTCGTCGACGCGCGGATGCGATTCGGCTTCCGGCGACTTCGCCACCTCGGCGTTCGCGGCCTTCGGGTCGCTCGATTTCACGGTGCCCATATCGTCCCCACCTATCAGAGATGCAGTTTGGCGCGTGTCACGCTAATGGGAAAGTCCGGTATCAAGACCGGATCTTTGCTCAGCCGGCGGCCGCCAGGCGCTCTGCATTCTCGGCCGTGACCAGATCGCGCTGGCGTTTCAGCCGCTCGGCAATCTGGAAGGCCAGCTCGATCGACTGGCTAGCGTTGAGACGCGGGTCGCAATGAGTGTGATATCGGTCGCTGAGGCCTTCCTCGGTGATCGCCTGAGCGCCACCGATGCACTCGGTCACGTCCTGGCCGGTCATCTCGAAATGCACGCCGCCGGCATGGGTCCCCTCCCCGCGGTGCACGTCGAAGAAGGTATCCACCTCCGACAGGATGGCGTCGAAGGCCCGGGTCTTGTAACCGGTCGACGATGAGACCGTGTTACCGTGCATGGGGTCGCAGGACCAGACGACGTTCTTCCCCTCTCTGGCCACGGCACGCACCAGACCAGGCAGATGCTCCTGAGCCTTTTCCGCGCCCATGCGGCAGATCAGGGTCAGCCGACCCAACTCGTTGTCCGGGTTCAGGATATCGGTGAGGCGAAGCAGGTCGTCGATATCGATCGATGGGCCACATTTGAGCCCCAGCGGGTTCTCGACACCTCTCAGATATTCCACATGAGCGCCCTCGGGCTGGCGCGTCCGGTCGCCGATCCACAGCATGTGGGCCGAGGTGTCGTACCACTTACCGGTCAGGCTGTCCTGACGCGTCAGCGCCTGCTCATAGACGAGCAGTAGTGCCTCGTGGCTGGTGTAGAAGTCAGTCTCCGCCATCTGAGGGACATTCTCGCTGGTCAGCCCGCAGGCAGCCATGAAGGCTAGCGTCTCGTCGATGCGCGCGCCGAGTTCCTCGAACTTCGCGCCCTGAGGGCTCGATTTTACGAAGTCCAGGTTCCAGCGATGCACCTGGTTCAGGTCCGCGAAGCCGCCCTGGGCGAAGGCGCGCAGCAGGTTCAGGCTCGCGGCGGCCTGGTTGTAGGCGCGGAGCATGCGCTCGGGATCAGGCTCGCGCGTTTCCGGGCTGAAGGTCATGTCGTTGATGATGTCGCCGCGATAGCTCGGTAGGGTGACGCCGTCGACCTCTTCCGTCGCCGACGAGCGCGGCTTGGCAAACTGGCCGGCCAAGCGTCCGACCTTCACGACGGGGCAGGCCGCGCCGTAGGTTAGTACCACCGCCATCTGCAAGAGCACTTTGAAGGTGTCACGGATATTGTCGGCATGAAATTCGGCGAAGCTTTCCGCACAATCGCCGCCCTGGAGCAGAAATGCCTGTCCCTCGGCCACCTTGGCCAGCTGGGCGCGCAGCGCGCGCGCCTCGCCGGCGAAGACCAACGGGGGCTGCTTACGGAGATTGTTCTCGACGCGAGCCAGGGCCTCCGCGTCCCCGTATTCGGGAACCTGAAGGATTTTGCGGCTGCGCCAGCTGTCAGGCTGCCAGTTTTTCGCCATTTTCGCTATCCGGCCCGGCGCCCGAAAACGCGCAGGTCCGCCCAATTTTCGTTATTCTAGTTCGCGCTCGCGCGCGGGGCCATGCGTATAGGCCCTCAAGCCCGCGAACGCCAGTAAAAATCGCACTAATTCAACGCGCTACGGAACCCCCCAACTTACTCTGCCGCTTCCGGCACGGGCTCGGGGACCGGCTCGCGCATGGTCACGAACTCCTCGGCCGCCGTCGGGTGGATACCGATGGTGGAGTCGAACACCGCCTTAGTGGCGCCCGCCTTAAGCGCGACGGCAATACCCTGGATGATCTCGCCTGCATCGGGCCCGATCATATGCACGCCGACGACCCGGTCGGACTTCTTGTCTACAATCATCTTCATTAGGGTCTGTTGCTCGCGCCCCGAGATCGTGTTCTTGAGCGCCCGGAAGCTGCTCTTGAAGACCATGACCTCGCCGAATTCCGCGCGTGCCTCGGCCTCGGACATGCCAACCGTACCGATGGGTGGCTGGCTGAAGACCGCCGTCGCGATGTTCTCGTAGTCCACCGTGGTGGGCGTGTCGTTGTAGAGAGTCTTGGCTAAAGCCGTGCCCTCGGCCAGCGCCACAGGCGTGAGCTGGAAGCGGTCAATGATATCGCCGATCGCGTAAATCGAGGGGACGGAGGTCTGGAAGTGGTCGTCCACGACCACCGCGCCGTTCTCCTTGAGCTCGACCCCGGCCTCCTCGAGCCCGAGCCCAGTCACCTTGGGCCGTCGACCAATGGCGGACATCACGCAGTCGGTGTCAATAGCGCTGCCGTCGGCCAGATACACCCGATAGCCGGCACCGGTCTTTTCGACCCTTTCGAAGGTAGTCTCAAATTTCAGGTTGATACCCTGCTTCTCCATCTCGCCCGCGAGATGGGCACGGATCTCGTCGTCGAAGCCGCGCATGAACAGCGGACCACGATAGACCAGAGTCACCTCGGCGCCGAGGCCGTTAAAGATGCCGGCAAATTCCACGGCGATGTAGCCGCCGCCCTCGATCACCACGCTCTGTGGAAATTCATCAAGATAGAATGCCTCGTTCGAGGTTATGACATGCTCGCCACCTTCGTAGGAGAGGTCAGTCGGCCAGCTTCCGGCCGCAATCAGGATTCGCTCGACGGTATAGGTCTTGTCGCCGACCGCGACTGTATGCGCATCGACGACGGTCGCGCGGCCGTCGATGACATCGCAACCGGAGCTCTCGAGCAGACGCTGGTAGATGCTGTTAAGCCGGGAGATTTCCTTGTCCTTGTTCTCCACCAGCGTGTGCCAGTTGTGGGCGCGCGGGCCGACGGTCCAGCCGAAGCCCGCTGCGTCCTCGAAATCCTCGTGGTAATGCGCCGCGTAGACGAACAGCTTCTTGGGGATGCAGCCCACATTCACACAGGTGCCCCCCATGTACCGATCCTCGGCTACCGCGACTTTCGCACCGAAACCGGCCGAAAACCGGGCCGCGCGCACACCGCCGGAACCAGCGCCGATGACAAACAGGTCGTATTCGTAATCGCTCACGGGACGTCTCTCTCTGGCTTGTCTAGCCATGTTACTTAGCGCGGGGCAGGCCAAAAGCAAACGCCCGAACGAGCACAGCAGTTTGCGTGCAGGTTCGCAACGGCTAGGCTCATGCGAAGCCGTTTCGGCTTACGGATCTCGCGCAGGGCAGCCGACATTGACCGAAATCATTGCGATCTACCTCGCCGCGGGCGTGTTCTCCGGCTTCGTGTCTGGACTATTCGGAGTTGGCGGCGCATTCGCGCTGGCGCCGGCGCTCATCATCACCCTGACGATCCAGGGAGTGGCCGACGCGCATATCATGCATCTGACGATCGCCACCTCGCTAGCGACTCAGGTAATCACGGCGATCCTGACCACCTATCTACGGTTCCGCGCAGGTGACCTTCTATTGCCGCTGGTCTGGCGAATGGCCCCTTTCGTCGCCGTCGGCGCGCTGACCGGGGCAGCCATCGGCGACGCCCTGCCAGGCCTCGTTCTGAAGTTCATGTTCATCGGCTTCGTCGGCGTCTCGATTGCCCGCGTGCTAATCCTGCAGCACCGTCGCATCGCAGCGGGCACCAACCGCGACCCAGCAGCCGCGCGCGGCCCCGTCATCTGGTTTTTCGCGACCCTGTCGGGCATGTCGGGTGGCGTACTCGGTCCGGGCCCCGCGATCCTGCTCGCCCCGCAGCTGCGCCGCCTCGACTTCGCCATGCCCGTGGTCGCGGCGGCCAACGCCTTCCTCGCGGGACTGGTCGGGTTGATGGCAGTCGGCGGCTACATCGTTTGCGGCCTCGCCGAGGCCGGCCTACCGGCCCACAGCCTCGGCTATCTCTACCTGCCCGGCTTCGCGGCGCTGACCCTCGGCGCGCTCGCGGGCTCGCCGCTCGGGATACGCTTTTCCCGTGCCGTGCGCGACCGCTCCCAAGCCTGGCTGTTCCTCGGTTACCTGTCGCTGGTGCTGGTGATCATGGTCTATCATACTATCTGACCCGTCCCAGGCGTTCGCCCACTGCCCGGCTTGGCATCTAAATGCTCTACGAAATCATCCTCATCTACTGCGCGACCGGAGCGCTGGCCGGCTTCGTCTCGGGCATGTTCGGCGTTGGCGGCGCGTTCACCATGGCGCCAATCCTGATCATCGGGCTGCCGCTCCAGGGCGTGCCCGACCATCACGTGATGCACCTGTCGGTGGGCACCTCGCTGGCAGTGATGTTCACCACCTCGGCCTATGTGGTGGTGCTGCGCTACCGGATCGGCGATCTACAGCTGCCGCTCACCTTCCGCTTCGTGCCATACATCATCATCGGTGCCTTAGCGGGCTCGCTGTTCGGCGACTTTCTGCCGGGCGATATCCTGAAGGCCATCTTCATGGGATTCCTGGTCCTGACCATCGTCCGAGGCGTCTTATACAAGGGCCACGAGACAGTCGCGGGCGGCGGCGACCTGCATGACGTGCGCGGGCCCGGCCTTTGGTCTCACGGGGTGCTGACCGGGATCACCGGGTCGCTGCTCGGCCCCGGCCCGGCGATCATCATCGGCCCCTATCTGCGCAAGCGCCGCTATTCGATGGCGATGGTCGCCGCGAGCGCCTCGGCGCTGGCGAGCCTACTCGGCCTGTCGGCCACGGGCGGATATGTCTATGGCGGCTTCGGCGAGGCCGGGCTGCCAGAGCTCGCGCTGGGCTATCTCTACTTGCCGGCCGCGGCGGGACTCGCGGTCGGCGCGCTGATCGGTTCGCCCTTCGGCATCCGCGCCTCGCACTGGATTCCCGACCTATTGGTGCACCGGATGTTTACCGGTTACGTAGCCTTCATCTTGGTTGTCATGCTGATCTGGGGACGCTAGGCGCTCACTCCACCGTAGCAAAAGGACGGTGTAGGGGTGGGTTTTCCGTTGTTGACCTAACTTTCAACTTCACACTCACCTGTCGTTCCCCCGCCCTCACCGGAAATTACTACTCCGACTATCAATTGTTCCTATATCAAACCATCTCTGAGCATCGAGAGAAAGGCATGACCTTTGATGCCATTGCTGAGTGGTTGAATGAAAAAAGATACCTGACCGCGCGAGGTAAACGGTTCAAAGGTGCTCACGTCCATTCCATCTTGAAGAAGAGAATAGCAAAAGAAGAGTTACTTAACCGAGAGTATCCACCAATTTGGTCGAACTTCAGTATGGAGGTGGTGGATAAGACTATTTTGATGAGTGATTTTGGGTTTCGCAGTTAAAAATAATTGACACTGAGAATTGCCTCTCGGTATGAGGACAAACATTCATATCGCTCTTAACTTAAGATCTAAATTTCTCAGATACGCTTCTACAAAAATGAATAAATTCATCAAATGTGAAGTCTGATTTCATTCGGTTGATAGCGTTGCAGCATAAGACCGTATTTTCGCGCGTATAACCTACATTCGAGTCCAATCTCTCTACTGAAACACTTGTACTTTGTGCAGGTTTTATCTCCATCGGAAGATCAGAATAATAGCATCGACCGTCTTGGTTCGCCCAGAGATCAATCAAATCTTGTCTTGTGATTGTGCATTTATGACCACGACTCTCAGCGCTTTTTGCACACGTTCGCAAAAACGTCGTAATCCTTCCCTCAAAGGTGCTGTACTTCTTTTCTCTGGACCTTTCGTTACCCTCTTTGCAACACAATTTACACCAAGAGTGAAAACCGTCCTGCGTTGCATTATGACGAAAAAAATCTATCAACGTGGATTTTCTGATGCCGCATTTTGCGCAAATTTTTTCGTTCGATTCGGGGAAGTACCATGCCTTCTTCGTGCCGTTGGCATATTTTGATAAGTTGATTTGCGCACCCGGATTTTCCGATTTTAGTTTTTCTACCCGCTCCTTCCGTTTCCGATCTTTATATGCTTTATTTCTCTTTCTGGTGCATTCGAAACAATACGAATTGCGACCGTCCAAGTGCCCTACATGCCTTGGAAATAGGTTCAGAGACTTTAATTTCTTGCATTTTGCGCAAACCTTTTCCCCAACAACATCATCTATATTGAGGATCCTGGACACTGCTCCTCTACTCACACCAACTTCAGATGCAATGTCTCTTATAGATGCTCCGATTGAACGCATTTCACGTATGCGAGAGATTTTGAGATCATCGACTAATTTCTTCGTTGAATCAGACATTTCAAATATTCACTGCAAAGAAATTTAATAATATTAAAAACACATCCCCACAGAAACGCTTACCAGTTCATTCTGTAATGTATTTTTATCCAATAAAATCAATAATCTACTCTACAGTCACGCTCTTGGCGAGGTTGCGTGGCTGGTCCACGTCCGTACCCTTCACCACCGCCGTGTGATAAGCTAGCAGCTGGATCGGGATCGCATAGAGCAGCGGCGCGACAAACGAGTTGATCGCGGGCATCTCAACCGTGGCGAAGGCCTTGTCGGCGAGCTTCGCCACGCCGGCCCGGTCGGACATGAAAACCACCTTGCCCCCGCGCGCGATCACCTCTTCGACATTTGAAAGCGTCTTGTCGAACAACTCGTCGTTGGGCGCAAGCACAATGACCGGCACCGCCTGGTCGATCAGCGCGATGGGACCGTGCTTCATCTCGCCGGCGGCATAGCCCTCGGCATGGATGTAGGAGATCTCCTTGAGCTTGAGCGCGCCCTCCATGGCGATCGGGAACGCCGTGCCGCGCCCGAGATAGAGCACGTCGCGAGCTTTGGCCAAGTCGCCGGCTATTGCGCGCAGCGCCTCATCATGGTTGAGCACCTCGGTCATCCGCGACGGCACTTCGGTGAGGGCACCCGCCAGCGCCGCGGCGTCCGCATCGCCCACCACGCCGCGCGCACGCGCGGCGGCGATCGCGAAGCAGGCGAGTACAGCAAGCTGGGTGGTGAAAGCTTTTGTGGAAGCGACACCAATCTCCGGGCCAGCCAGGGTCGGCAGGACCACATCGGATTCGCGCGCGATCGAGCTTTCGCCCACATTCACCACCGAGACGATAAACTGGCCCTGGTCGCGGCAATGCCGCAACGCCGCGAGCGTGTCGGCGGTCTCGCCCGACTGGCTTACGAACAGCGCGACCCCGCCCTCAGTCATGGGCACCTCGCGGTAGCGGAACTCTGATGCAATATCGATCTCGACCGGGATGCGCGCCACCTTCTCGAGCCAGTATTTGGCGACCCAGCCCGCATAGCAGGCGGTGCCGCAGGCAACGACGGTAATGCGCGGCACCAGTGCCAGGTCGAAGGGCAGGTCGGGCAGGCTGATCGCGCGCGAGGTCGCGTTGATAAAGGATTGCAGCGTGTCGCCGACCACGGCCGGCTGCTCGAAAATCTCCTTCTGCATGAAATGGTCGTAGTTGCCCTTGCCAACAAGAGCGCCGGAAAGCGCGGTCTCACGGATCGGGCGGTCCACTGCCGCGCCGGCCTCGTCATAAACCTGCGCACCCGCGCGGGTGATCTCGGCCCAGTCGCCCTCTTCGAGGTAGCAAATTCGCCGGGTCAACGGCGCCAGCGCCAGCGCGTCGGACCCGATGAACATCTCGCCGTCGCCATAGCCGATCGCCAGCGGGCTGCCACGGCGGGCGCCCACCATCAGGTCGTGCTCGCCGGCAAACACGATGGCCAGCGCGAAGGCACCCTGCAGGCGCGGCAGGGTCTCGGCCACCGCTTCGCGCGGCGATGCCCCCGTCTCGATCCGCTGGGTCAGCAGCGCAGCGATCGCCTCGGTGTCGGTGTCGCTCTCGAAGTTGTGACCCGCCTTAGCCAACTCGGCGCGCAGTTCCTGAAAGTTCTCGATGATGCCGTTATGAACGACCGCGACCCGCGACGTCGCATGGGGGTGGGCGTTGGTCTCATTGGGGATGCCGTGCGTCGCCCAGCGCGTGTGGCCGATGCCCACGTCGCCATCGAGCGGGTCGTATTCGAGGATTGCCGACAGGTTGGCGAGCTTGCCCTCGGCCCTGCGGCGGTGGATCGAGCCGTTCACGAGCGTGGCTATACCGGCGGAATCGTAACCGCGATACTCGAGGCGCTTCAGCCCCTCGAGCAGACGCGGCGCCGCGTCGTCCGACCCCAATATGCCGATGATCCCGCACATGTTGCCCTAGCTCTTTTTCTTTAGCTTGCGGAACCGGGCCGCCCAGCCGGTCTTGGTGACCTGCTCGGCTCGCTCGATGGCGAGCACGTCGTCCGCGACATCGGCCGAGATGGTGCTGCCGGCCGCCACGATGGCACCGTCGCCGATCGTAACCGGCGCAACCAGCGCAGAGTTTGAGCCGATGAAGGCGCCCGTGCCGATGTTTGTCTCGTACTTGTCGAAGCCGTCATAATTGCAGGTGATGGTGCCCGCGCCGATGTTCGCGCCCGCGCCCACGTGCGCATCGCCCACATAGGACAGGTGGTTGGCCTTGGCGCCCGCGCCCAGGTCCGCGTTCTTGATCTCGACGAAGTTGCCGACGCGTGCACCAGCACCGATGCGCGCACCCGGCCGCAGCCGCGCATAAGGGCCGACCACCGCACCGGACTCCACGGTCGCCTGCTCAAGATAGCTGAAGGCGCGGATCGTCACATCGCCGGCGATCCGCACGCCGGCCCCGAAGACCACATTGGGTTCGACGACAACGTCGCGGCCGAGTTCGGTGTCGTGATGGAACCAGACTGTGCCCGGGTCGACCAGGGTCCCCCCTCCCGCCATGGCCCGGGTACGGAGAGCGTCCTGCACGACTGCCTCCGCGACCGCAAGATCGGCGCGGGAATTCACGCCGAGCAGCTCATCCTCCATGCCCTCGACAATGACCGCGCGGTGCCCGTCAGCGCGGGCGAGCGCGACGGTCTCGGTCAGGTAGTACTCGTTCTTTGCATTGTTAGTGTCGAGCCGGTCGAGCAAGCCGACCAGGTGGCGGCCGTCGAAGGCCATCACACCGGAGTTGCACAGATTGACCTCGCGCTCCTCGGGAGAGGCGTCCTTAGCCTCGATGATAGCATCGAGCCCGCCATCCGCGTTGGTGATCAAGCGGCCATACTGGTGAAAATGGCTGGGCCGGAAGCCGAGCACCGAGACCGCGGCACCATCCGCACAAGCCACCGCCGCGTGGCGCATGGTCTCGGCAGCGACAAGCGGTGTGTCACCGTATAGCACAAGGACAGTGCCGGTGAACCCCTCCAGCGCATCGCGCGCGGCCTTCACCGCGCCGCCAGTGCCATCTCGCTCGACCTGGATGCAGGTTGGATGGGGAGCCACGGCCTCGGTAACGAGTTCCATGTCCGGCCCGACGACCACGACGATCTTCTCGGGCGCAAGTAACTCCGCTGTATCCAGCAGGTGCAAGACCATCGGCCGCCCGGCCAGCGGATGCATCACCTTCGGCAGATCGGAGCGCATGCGCGTCCCCTTCCCAGCGCAGAGCACGACGATGGCGAGCGGAGTATCGGTCATAAGGTCACTGGGCGGTCTGGGGCGGGCGCATGGGCGCGGCAATCGGCATAGCGAACAGCGGAAGTAGGAGAGCCAAAAACTGCCACAACGCCTGAATCGTACCAAGTCACGAATTGTTCCCAATTGTTTCGGAGCGGGCGCTACCTGTCGTCCTCGCCAAACACCAGTGCGCCGTCGCCGGTGCGGACGCGCACCAGGTGTGCGAAGCCGTCGCCCCACGGCGTGGTGAGTTCCAGACGTACCGGCAACCGGCCCGTCTCGACCCCCACATCGGCAAGCCAGATCGCGACCTCGAGGTCTTGGAGGCGCTTTCGGTCGGGCTTAAAGCCGGCGATCCGCTCGAAGGTCAGGTAGCAACCCTCCGCGCGTCCCTCGAACTGCGCGGTGTTGCTGCGCTTAAATGTGCGCGGCGGCAGCGCCTTCATTTTGGCATCGTAGCGCCGCCGGCCGTCATACACGGGCGTGGTCTCGCGGCACGCGCCGTCAATCGCACTCGTCAGCAAAAGCGCCGTCACCGCGGTCGTCGGATCGACCGAGCCCGGGATCAGCGCCGGGTCGACCTTCTTGATATCGTCCGCACCGTAGGGCGGCTTGGCAGCTACCGACCGGCTGCCGTCGTCATGATAGTCGATCGCGACCGTGCGTTCGCGGCTGCGCCATACAGTGGCCGTCCTATAACGGCGCGGCGCGATCTCGCCGTCGCGCCAGGCACCCCGGCTCGACGCCTCGAGGCTCCAGTTGAATAGGGCGCCAACGATCCCAGAGGTCTCGAGCCGGATCCGAGTCTCGTAGGCCGGGTCGGAAAGGTCGAGCGCGAAGTCGAAGCGGATCGCACGCAGGCCGCTTGTATAGACATCATATGTGAGCGCGAAGCCTAACGCCTCAGCAGCGGGCACGGCTTTGGTGTCCGCGGGCGCTATCGCCGGCACATCAACATCGGCCGAGGCAGGCCCGCCGGCCATGACACAGGCCGCCGCCACGGCGAACACGCAGCTCCGTCTTGAATTGCGGTCTCGGCGGCTCATTCGCCCATCTAGGCTCACGAATTGAGCTAATTCAAGGAAATCGGCACGTCGCTTGACACCCGTGAACCGCTCACCCTATTAGGTTCGCTCACCTCATGGAGGGGCGCGTAGCTCAGCGGGAGAGCACTGCCTTCACACGGCAGGGGTCGCTGGTTCAATCCCAGCCGCGCCCACCATTTTCTGACTCTAAAATAGCAACCTAGCTTATCAGTCAGACGTTCTGAATCTACTGACAATTGGTCTGGTAAAAGTACAGAACACGCAAACCTAAGAATGATCGAGATTTTAAGCGATAGATGTTTCAAAAAAAATCGATCTATTATGCCAAATTTTTATAATAATGGTTTTATTTCTATCCTGATAATGCTAACTATAATTTTCCAGCCAGATACAAAAGAGGTTTTTGATGTCAGAATTAACTAAAGGTGAGATTCGGAAACTGAATGCCCTTAAAAAATCTATAGGCGATGACTTGGGGAAAAAAGCATTCGACGAATGGCGGAAGATTAATTCTAAAGTAGAAAAGCGCGATCCAGTTGCAGAGAAAATTATAGCTATACTATCCTCTGCTCAAGGCGTTGATTCTCTGAACTTGGGCGCAAAGGGCTATACGATCTACAAGTCACGTGGTCGCGGAGAAAAAGGTATCAAGGCCGTTAAGAACACTTGATGGTAACGCTTGGTATAAGACCTGCATAGTTGGGCTCCATGAATAGCCAACGCTAAAAATTATTTAGCCTTTTATAGACTTTTTATACGGTCGACCTTCGGTCACAAACTAAGCCCCCCGAGACACAGCATCTCTGGGGGCTTTTTGTTTTGGTCAGTTCGGATTGCAGAAGATTGATGGCCGACACATTTCCTTGTCTCCTCTTAAGCCATTCAGCGTGTGGCTGTTTCGAGTGAGGGGAACTTTTTGTCTAACGAGAGCGTGACTTCGGCTTCTGTTCGGCGGTTCCGAATATCTTTAACGCCATCAGCTGTCGCAAATGCCGGATTGGTCTCTCCGAGACCCTCAATGCTGAAGGTGTATTCGCCCGGCCATGTAGCCTTGATAGCCTCAAAAACTGCCAGGGCTCTGAACACAGAGAGCTTTTGATTATGCTCCTCCGATCCTGAGCGGTCTGTATGTCCAATAATATGAACATGTAAATGAAGGTCTTCCCAACCTTTGGAGGCAAAGGATTGGATAAGAACTAGATCATCAGCACGCGGTTTGACTGGTCTAAGTCATGGTGAACCACTAAGCGGACTTTTGCTTCACCACCGTCGGTGATCTCAATCCCCTTCTTGGCTTCTACACCCCTCAATGCATCGTTGAAGGCGGCCTGACAGGCTGCAATATGGTTGGTCTGCCACCCCTCCTCTACCTGCTCAATCCAACAGTCGAAGCTAGTAATTGCCCGCGCAAGATCCTGAGCACTCTCTTCAGGCTCGAACAGGCGCATCGCGACGCGAAGTCGCTTGTCTCCAACCTCTAGATCGTTGAGGAACTGCTCATCGACATTCCATTTTGAATAGTCTTCCGGCTTAACTTCGGCGGGATCATTGAGAACCTTGAGAGCCTTAGCCGCGAAGTAGTTCGCATCGGGCCAGTCCATCATCTCATCAGCTTCAAAGGTGACGAACTTCCGATATTCCTCGGCAACGGCTCCTCTAAAGTTAGAGGGATCAATATCTCGCCCCCTAAGCTCTGCGACGTCATGGGCGCCACAGGCAGATAGCGATGCCATTAGACCAAGTCCAAGGGATAGAATTTTAATGTGTTGAACGATCATAGAAGGCTCCGTTGAATGTCCGGAGCCTAATTACCGGTTCGTTATGGCCTTAATTTGCGGAGACCAAGGCAATGATGTGTTCAGTCAACTAACTGTCCTTGTTATCGGCAAATTCCGACCTCAGTGTTGCCCGGTTGTTTAGTGAAAAGTGAACCTTTCTCAACACTGAATTGGACACCGGACCATGAGCCTCAAGAACGCCCTTAACAAACGCTACGCGGCTGACCCCGAACTTGACAAAGTCACTTTGGCTGAACCAGAAAGCAAACCTATACCGGCCCTTAATGATCCCATTCGTCCCTATAATGTCTCGCCGGATAAAAGCCTAAACTCTAAACCAGCGCGGTCAGAGAAACGAATAGTGACTATCGGTGAAAGTGTAGTCCTGAAGGGTGATATTTCAGACTGTGATAACGTCGAGGTCAGCGGTCAGTTTGAAGGAACCATAAAGGCGGGCTCGATCCAGATATCACAGGGAGGCAGCGTCAACGGAACTCTGGACTGTGATGAGTTGTCGATTGCGGGAGACGTCGAGGGTAAAATTACCTCCGGTAAGACCCTTGAGATCAAAGCAACAGGAAAACTTATCGGCGAAATCCTATACAAAGAACTACTGGTCACATCCGGGGGAGAAATCTCGGGGTCAGTAGAAAAGCAGAAAGCAGCTAAAAACGCCGAAAACACTCCGACGACGAACGCACAGTCGAGCTAACTAACTTCAACTCATAGGTTCCAGCGGGACACCGTCTGCGGGGCTGTGTCCTTTAGCCAGCCCCCTGCTCGTTTTTGTCAGAGCCTCTGCAAGGGTGTCTGAGGGGAGGCGAGTGCATGGTTAGCGTATAAAAGGTCGTTTGTGCGATTCAAATTGGAGATTGCTATGAGGCTCTTGACTTCTGCTCTCTGCGTTTCGGGACTGCTGCTAATGGGTGAGAGATCATCCGCAAATGACGAAGCGCTGCTTATCGACCCGCAGATGTGCCCAACGTTGGCCTTCCAGATAGGGGAAACCTCTTCTCACATGACCGTCTTAATTTCTTTGATGCGAGATATGCGTCAGCCCAATGTTGCAAATGAGGATCTGCAAACTCATTACGAAGTTATGGATCAGCGTTACAGGGCTGCGCTGAACGAGATGGCTCAGCTATCGACGTTATGGCAAGACCACTGCGAAAAGAGTGACTGACAGGGCGGCCAGTTGGTAACGACGACAAGAACACTCCAATTACCGAAACGCTATGCGGCACGCTCTTATAATTCTCTGTACAACTGCAATCTGTGTCAGCGTAATTAGGGCCCAAGACGCTAACGCTATTAGCGGAAAACCTCTTGTCGTGGATGGAGACTCTCTCAAATTTGGTTCGGTCGCTGTTCGCCTTCACGGAATTGACGCACCAGAGGCCAATCAAGTTTGTTCCCGGAGTGGACAGGAGTGGCGTTGTGGTTTTGAGGCGACAGCTGCTTTGGCTGCCTTAGTTGAAAACCATTGGGTCGATTGTTCAGAGCTCGACAAAGACCGTTACGGCCGGATTATTGCTGTCTGCTCGACGGGGGGACCGCTCGGAGTTGAACTTAACCGCGAAATGGTCGCTGCCGGTTGGGCCATAGCGTATCGGCGCTACTCGAGTGAATACAACATCGAAGAGGAGGAAGCTCAGAAATCAGGGCTAGGTATTTGGTCGGGAAGTTTTATCGAGCCAGAGCAATGGCGTAGGGGTAAACGATATCCATCAAAGGGACGAACCCGCCGAAGCAGCATTGAAGATCGAGACTGCAAAGACTTTCTAATACAAGAAGAGGCCCAAAGATTCTACGAGGCGGCACAGCAGGGTGACCCTCATCGGCTAGACAGCGACGGAGATGGCGTTGCCTGTGAAGGGTTAAAACGGTAATCAGACCTAACCAAAATCAAAATTTATCAGTCTTTTTATATTTCGTCAGAGCGCCTCTTTCCCAAGTTATCTTTTGGTAGGCGGTTTATAGATCACCGTAGATAAGCGTCACATAAACGCAGTCATCTCCTCCGATGTAGCATTCAAGCGCCCATAGATAGGGTTTCTGGAAAGGAGATTTTATTACTTCTATCGTTCTCTAAATGAATTTGTTTGCTTTTTTAAAACCGGAGAAACAAAGTATTCCATTATTGTTTTTTTCCCCGTATGAATATCTACAGTTGCCCTCATTCCAGGCGTTATCAAAAGCTTATTTTTAATGTCCCCCACATAATTTTTTTTAGTTCTTACGGTTACCGGGTAAAATGGGGACCCGTCGCGATCTAAAGATGTATCCGCCGCAATCTTATCCACGTAACCCTCTATAGATCCGTAACGGATAAAATCATACGTTTCTATTTTTACTACCGCCAGTTGGCCCCGTCGAACATAGCCAACATTTACAGGATCCAACTTTACCTCAATCACTAACTGATCATTCACGGGGACTATTTCAAATAGCACATCCCCCGGCTGAACGACACCTCCAATCGTATTGAAATAACGCTTTTTAATAATGCCATCAATTGGACTATAGACTGTAGAGCGCTTTTCCTGCGCGAGCGCCGGAATTAGTTTCTCTTCTAACTCTGATATTGCCAATTCAACCTTAGCTAATTCTTCCGATGCTTCCCGCCGAAACCGCAACACCTCTCCCTTCGAACGCTCTTGCGTTTCAGATAGACTTTGTTGCGCCGCTATAAGACCCACCTCTTCCTCTTTTATTTTATTTTGGAGGTTTACTACTTCGTTTTCTGCGTCGATAAGCTCTATCTTAGTGACAAGTCTTTCATTAATTAATTTTTTCAAAATATTATTTTTCTCGTTAGCCTTTGCAAGTTTATCTTCAAGACCTGAGAGGCGAGTTCGAATCTCCACTATCTCCGTTTTTTTCTGTTCTATTTGTGATTTTGAGATAGAAATAATTCCCTCAAGTTGAGATTTACGGCTAATAAAGTTCGCTAACTCACTACGATGTATCTTTAGCGGTATTTTATTATCCCGATTCGGCTCAAACGTATCGCCCGTTGCCTCTGCATATAGCCTCTCTCGTTTTATTTTTAGCGATTCTTTCTGAAGCTCTATCTGCGCTAGATTACTATCACGACGCCCAAGCTCGATCCTGCCCAGCACATCGCCTTTAGTAACCCGATCTCCCTCTCTGTGTGGTAAAGATATGACTATTCCACCTTCCAAATGTTGAACCGCTCGTATCTGACCTTCCGGCACCACCTCAGCCTCTGAAACCGCTACCTCATCAAGCTCCGCCCAAAATGCCCACACGATCGCCGCCAACACGAAAATAATCACGTACAGTGCTACGTTTCGCCAAGGTTCCGCCTCTGGTCCGAACTCTTTACGCATATCAGTCCACGTTGAACGGAGATAAACCTATTTTGGGTAACATTTCCGTACCAGGCCCATCAAGAACAACCCGACCATCATCGATGATAATTAACCGACTTGCTCCGCTAAGAATATATGGGCTATGTGTGGCTATAATCATATGTTTATCATGAGATTTGTTCAAAAAATAATCGCGTAACAAAACCTCCGATTGACGATCTAGGTTCGACGTCGGTTCATCCATTATAATTACCTTAGAGGGACCGATTAAAGACCGAATAATTGCTATTTTCTGACGCTGACCTGGCGATAACCGATATCCGCCCTCGCCCACCTGAAATTCATACCCTTGTTCTATTTTTTGAACCTCATCATGAAAGCCGAATTCCCTACAAACACCAACCAAATCTTTCTCAGCTACATTTGGGTCTCTTAAGGACAGATTAAAACGGATCGATCCGTTAAATATTATATTATCCTGCGGCACAAAACTAAAATACTCATCTATGTAATCTCTTGATATATTTTTTAAATTAATATCGCCAAGAAATATCTCCCCCGATGTAGGCTGATAGAGGCCCATACACATTTTCAACAGCGTGGATTTTCCAGATCCATTTTTCCCTACCACACAAGTGTACCCCACACCTCCGAGAGAAATATTTACACCTCCTAAAACCTTGTTAACATCTCCCTTAAAGTGAAATTCAACATCGTTAAATTGCATATTCTCGAGGACGACCGCTTCATCAAGCAACCTGTTCGCCTTTTTCTCTAGCGAGCTCGGCTCCACGTCCTGAAGTCTCCCTGCCGAATAACGAACCCGAGATATTAAATTTGTGACATTAATTAACTGCTGAAGCGGCCCAATGGTCCGACCAACCAGCATATTCGCTGCGACGAGTGCTCCTATCGATAGGCTTTGATCGATTACTGCAACAGCACCCGCAACGGTAATCAGAATAGTTGTGGAAGGAGTCGATACAGCACTAAGATTAAGAAAAAAGTCCCCCACTTTACCCCGGTTGATTGAAAACCGTTTAAGCTCACTATGTTCAGATAACCATTTTTTAACAAATACATCTTCAACGCCAATCGCCTTAATTGTAGATCGATGGGCGATCAATTGATTTAAGGCCTGGCGAGCCAGAAACAAACTTTCTTGTTCTCTTTTTTGGTATCTCCCTAAAAACATATTCGACAACCATGCAGCTGAAGCAAAAAATATCACGGCTGCAAGGAAAAATATAAAAACGGCCTCTGCGATAAGGTATACTAATAGCATCGCGATGCATAAAAAAGGGAGCTCGAATATAAGTCCAATGGTGGGACCGCCGAATATATTACGTAAAAACTCAACATCTGAAAAATAACTTTTCCAATGCTGCTCGCTTTTTATTTCAATCTCCTCGAATGGTGCTTTTTCAAAATATTCAAATATAACGTTATTCAGATTCCGGTCTATACGGCTTGATACGTTTTGTAATAAACCGCTTCTAGCTTGCCGAATAATAAAATCAAACGCGAGCGCAATGATAACTCCTACGGTCAGCGATACTAGGGTATCTGTACCGGAGTAAAATATCACCCGATCATAAACCTGCATTATAAATATTGGTGCTGCGAGGCCAAGGATGCCTATAAAAAATGAATAGAACGAAAGTCGTATGTAATTTTTTTTATTGTGAGATATTATTTTCCTGTAAATGTTCATTATAAATATACTACGCTAGCATTATGTCGCCGTCGGACAACTCTACTCCTGCTATTGCGAGTCCTGAAAATTCGGCCAAAAGCGTATATCCGGCACCGTTGCCGTTATCATCATAAAAAAGGAGTCCGTCTGCTGATGAATAAATTAATGCTTCCGCCCCGTTTGAATAATTGGACGAAGTGGCATTCGTTCCATTGTAACTTCCGCTGATAACCTCAAAGTTTGTACCGTCATTTATACCTGGGCCAAGTGCGAATTCATCGGATTCGAGTTCTATTTTATCCAATGTTATGATGAAATCTTGGATAATATCGCCTTGATGGCTGAGCGAACCTGTACCAGAGCCTGTTACTTGAGTATTTGTTGAGTAACTTTGTCCATCGGAAGCAAATAAATACCCAAATGTGTCACTACCAGCGCCCCCAAACAACGTATCTTGGCCAGTAGAGCCATATAGTTTATCACCCTTACTCGAACCATCAATATTATCGTTGAACGAAGATCCTTTTACAATTTCAATGCTTACTAGCGAGTCTGTTCCAAGACCGCTTGCGGTACCGGCGTCGAGGTTGACTGATATAGATGAAGAAGATGATCGATAATCAATCGTATCGTTACCCTCACCTCCATCGTATAAATCGTCACCGGTACCAGCAAAAAATGTATCGTTGCCACCCTCACCATAAACGTCGTCATCACCCGCGAGGTCTACAATCAGGTCATCACCATCCCCGGCAAGGATAGTGTCAGAGCCAGCCGTTTTTACAATAAAATCGTTACCGGCGCCTTCTAAATTGAAGGAAGTATAATATGTTTTTGATACTGTCTCTCCAGCCGCTATTGTTCCAAAGTTAAGATTAAGGGTAATTGCGGCATCTGCACTCGCACCGTCTCTATCTACCGGAGCGTCATAGACATCCGTCGCGTATACGTTAGCGTTTGTAAAACCGGCATTTGATGCCCTTGATGACGAGTCAAGAGAGATTAAATTTACACCGATGCCAGAGGATGGGCCGACTGCTTGCGATATTGCTAGGCCAGTCGAATTTGACGGCTGGCTAATGACGTCATTCAAAGTACTATAAGTTGAGTAGTTTTCATAATCGGGATCAGGGTCAAAAGAACGGAGGTATCGTACATCCTCTAACGATGTTGAAGAATTATTTTTTATTGAAATTTTTGTCGAATAGTATGAATCATTTTGATTGAATGATACAGCCTGAATAACCTCATAAAGACTAGATTTTGTTATCGTTGTGGTTGCCCCTAAGTTTCCTCCACTAGAGTCGTTTTTCGTTGAAAAAGTGTCATGGCTACTTACACTCCGGCGCGCCGCTTGTGAGTAATTTGACTGTGTGCCACTCAAAGTGACACCTACAGTAAATCGATCTTCAGAGGTACCTGGAAGGGTAAAGTCACCAGAGACGGTCGAATTGTCAGAGTTGCCTAATTCAAATCCGTCAATATCGACAATTGCTGAAAGCGCAGAGGACTGTGAGTAAAAATTTGATGGAACGCTTGTTGGTGTTCCTAAGGTTCCATCAAAAGCAATTCCCAGCTCGATGAAATTACCACCAAGAAACATCTCTTTTCCCGTACCCGAACCCTCAGTATAGGAACGGGATCCTACGCCAATATCAATCGTTAATATATTTGAATCTACTGAATAATTAGTCCCATCTGAGACCTGGAATCCTCCCGAAGTATAATTATCTCCGGTTTCTCCGCTGGCAGGGACAAATCTTAGATACCCAGATTCGAGGCCACTTTTGGAGATCTCGTCACCAACACTTACAGAACTCCATGAAGATCCATCATATGATTCGATAACGCCTTTATCGACTAAAGAAGTTATTTTGACCGAGTCAAGAGTGTCACTTGCGTTATCATCAGAAAAATAAAAATCCGACACCTGGAAAACATAATTTGTATCTTTTGATACTAAAATTGTTTTGTCACTGGAAGTGGGCGGAACATTCGCCCCACTTCCAAGGCCAAGGCTTGAGCCAGCGCTGGGCCCGCTGGTTTCGTAGTATTGGTAGTCATATGAATCAGTTGATGAGTAGACCTCTGTTTCGGGAGAAAAATATTCGGATTCGAATGAATAATCAGGAGAGAATGAAGAATAAGAATCATCAGAAAAGGTAGAGTAACCACCAGTTGGTCCAGCGTCCAATAGGCTGTAGTCGCCGCCAAAGCTGTCGCCAACTAAAGGATCATAAAAGAGATCTGTAGTACCAAGATAACTTGCACTATCGAAGCTTGTGAGAGCGGCAGCCGTTTCAAATGTAGGCCCAGCACCAGCCCCCCCATCGGAGAAAGAGAAGGGGTCTGTTGAAGCACCTCCCCCCACGAAAGCATCAGACGGCCCAAACGTTTCCGAAAAGCCGCCACCTGCGAAAGCGTCAGACGGCCCCAACGTTTCCGAAAAGCCGCCACCTGCGAAAGCGTCAGACGGGCCCAACGTTTCCGGAAAGCCGCCATCTGCGAAGGCGTCAGACGGCCCCAACGGTTCCGGAAAGCCGCCATCTGCGAAAGCGTCAGACGGCCCCAACGGTTCCGGAAAGCCGCCATCTGCGAAGGCGTCAGACGGCCCCAACGGTTCGGGAAAGCCGCCATCTGCGAAGGCGTCAGACGGCCCCAACGTTTCCGCAAAGTCGCCGGGAGAGCCGCCATCTGCAAAAGCCGCAGCTGCCGCTGCAACCTCAGGAGGCACCTCCCCTTCTGCAAAAGCCGCAGCTGCCGCTGCAACCTCAGGGGGTACCCCCCCTTCTGCAAAAGCCGCAGCTGCCGCTGCAACCTCAGGGGGCACCTCCCCTTCTGCAAAAGCCGCAGCTGCCGCTGCAACCTCTGGTGGCACTTCGCCTTCTGCGAGAGCCTCAGCTCCCTCGGCCAGCTCAGGTGGCACTTCGCCTTCTGCAAAAGCCTCCGCTGCCGTCAGGGCCTCAGGCGGCATTTCGCCTTCTGCGAGAGCCTCAGCTCCCTCGGCCAGCTCAGGTGGCACTTCGCCTTCTGCGAGAGCATCAGCTCCCTCGGCCAGATCAGGTGGCACTTCGCCTTCTGCGAGAGCATCAGCTCCCTCGGCCAGCTCAGGTGGCACTTCGCCTTCTGCGAGAGCCTCATCTCCCTCGGCCAGCTCAGGTGGTACTTCGCCTTCTGCGAGAGCTTCATCTCCCTCGGCTGCGCCTTCTGCAGATGCCCCCGGCTCAGATTCTCCCTCGAGAGAACTCTCTTCATTACTAGGGGGCAAATCCCCTTCTTCCCCTGGCTCTTCGCCTTCTAACGGGCTCTCTTCATCACCTTCTTCGGGGCCATCTTCTTCATCACCTTCTTCGGGGCCATCTTCTTCGTCGTCACCTTCTTCAGCGGCGTCGTCTTCCTCCGCGGCATCCTCTTCCTCGGCCGAGATCTCACCTTCCTCTGAAGGGTCTTCCTCCTGTTCTGGGGAAGTTTCTTCTTGCGGTTCTTCGCCTTGATTTTCTTGTTGTTGGCTCTGCTCAGCTTGGCGCGTTTCTTCACGCCGCTGCTCATCCACTGATCGTTGGGTGGGCCTTTGTGAAATTGCTGATCCAAATTGTTGTTGGATCAGCTGAGGAGGAAGAATTTCAGGTAGCGGCGGTGGCTCAGTAAAGCTACTCAGAGTGACCGCCTGACCGGCTTGACTTAGGACTTGAGAACCCGCCGCATTAGAAATCGTAATCTGCCCTACACCGCCATCAGGATCATTCAATAGCGCTATCGTGTTTTCCTGCCCTTCTTGTGCTGCGCGCCCGGCCACTGTCGTTCCGCGAATACCTATTGTAGCAACGGGAGTGGTTACGCTCATCGCGTCGTCCCCGCTTTTTGCTATCTTTCCCGATACAAACGAGAAAACACCCTGAACAAGTGATGTTGCAGAAGAACCCGATTCTGTTGCCGGATCATAAACGAACTCATCGAGAACCATCCTGCCATTCTCTGATAACGAGATCGTCGAGTTATCGTTGAATATCAGCCCTACAGAACCCAACCCTATGGTTTCGATAACATCACCCTGAAAAACCGGATCTCCTATTTTCAACTCCACGCTCATGCCATTAGCGCGTACCGCCCTAACTGAACCTCCAAGGTTTTGAACCACACCGATCGATTCTAATGCCGCCCCCTCAACAATTTGCGCGACCTGCCCAGGAGCAATTGAACCCGCCAGTCTCTCAGCTAATTCTCCCGCAATTCTTACACCACTTTCCGAATATATATCGGGCACTTTTTCTGCACTAAAAAAATCTTTAATTAATATCTTTTCGCCATCCAGACTTAATATTAAATCCCCCCCTTCACGAATATACATTCCTGATAGAAGAACCTCCACATTTGAGACAACTACATCCCCCCCTCTCTCGGTCTGCACTACAGAACTAAAATTATGCCCGCCATCAGAACCCGAAACCGGACTTCGCGCTATATCAACAAAGCGCTCCAAACCGGCATCGAGTGCCTCGCCCTTGATATTTGTGAGCACCTCAACCAAGATTCAATTCTTCCCTACTTAACATTCCGATCATTTGATAAATTTGTATTTTTATTAAATTTAAGTCAAATCGCATACCATCTAACGCTATTTGCGCATCGATAACTTGACTCTTTGCATCAAGCGCATTTATTAACGTCTCCTTACCCGCTTCCTCCATCTTAATGCGTGCTCGATCCATTTCCTGAGAGATATTATAGGCGTTCTCTAGAATTTTAAGAGTTTCAACGGTGGTGACGTATTGAGAAATCATAGAATTTAGGTCGATCTTTAGCCGCCTATGGGCCTCTCTGTTATCATCAAGCCTTGCTGAGAGTTGTTTATTCGCACTAGCAACAGCATTCGACGTCGAAAAACCATCGAATATCAGCCAAGATGCCTTTAGCATCAATGAAAAGTCGGTACGCCAACCTACTGTCGCTCCGGCATCTCTTTCATAACTTCCGCGTACTTCAAAATTTAAGTTCGGGTAAAAGGTCGACTCTGATATCGCTCTTTGCTGATCTGCTGCTTGAATTGATTTCTTCGCTAATTGGATACCTATATTATTTGTATTACCAATATCTATGAGACCATTTAAATTGAAATCCACTATCGGTAGATCAATTGCATAATTTTCATTAGCGCTATTATCAGGCGGCAAAAGCCCGAATGTATTGACAAACCTATCGTAGGCCTCAACCACCTTGCCCTTCAACTGAACGGTCCTTTGACGAGCCATTTGAAGTCGCGCCTTTGCCTGCAAGACGTCGACAGCTAACGACTGGCCTTGCTCAACCCTATAATCTTCGAGCTCAAGCTGCTCTTTAACAATCTCCTCACCTTTTTTTGATAGCCCTAAAAGATGTCGTGACTTAATTAGGTTTAAAAATACTGTCAGCCCCTCTAATATTACGGCGCTCTCTACCGCTTGATAATTCAACTGCGACATCTGATGGGTATTGTACGAATTATCAAGAATAGCAGTATCCCGTCCACCCGAATATATATTGATGTTCGCAAGCCCAACAATATTTCTTTTGAAAAGCATAGAGTAATCGCTGCCAGCCGTCCGCGTAGACGGGTTGTCGATATATTCTCTACCCAAGTCTGATGTGATGTTAAGGGTCGGCAGAAAAGCTGCTTTCGCTTGCTCCACATCAAATAGCGATGCTTCCAAGACCTTTCGGGCCGATTTGATGCGAGGATCGATACTCAACAGATGGATTAAACAACTTTCCTGGTCTTCGCATGTCTTATTCAGGTTCAATTCAAACGCTTGCGATTTACCACTTAAAACGAAGATGGCAAAAACAGCAGCGGAAAAATACATAAAACATATTTTTGGTATACTTATACATGGCTTTTTCACAAGGCCAATTAATCTATACATTTTCAAATAGAGATTAATAATTTTAAGCATTTTAGACCAGTAAAAGCTTTATAGTTACGCCACTCGTTAATCTTCTCGCCGTTTTTAAAAGTTCAACGAATACTCGAGTTCGACAAAATCATTTTTCCGCCACCGCCCAAACTGTGTTCCATCTTTACCCGAATAAGAGGATCCTTTTAACGATATATCCGTATCGTCATTAGGCGAGTAGCGAATGACAAAACCGCTCGAAGAATCTTTATCTCTAAGATTAAAGCTGCCGCCGACGCGGGCACTCCAGTCATCATTAATGTCAACTTTGATCTGAAATAATGCACTTTGGCGATGCGGCCTGCCCCTCCTGGAGCTTTGAACGAATTCTTGGTGTTGTTGACGTTCCGTGATTACATCATTCGAAATCTCTAGAATTGGCTCAACCTCTTTAAGCCCAAACTCATTAGCAAGGTCGGTTTCACGGTAGCTAATACCCCAAACGGTCTTGAGAAAATCGTCATCAGTATCAGAATGTGAAAATTGTAAATAATTGTCTGTATAGATTTTCCAAGCACCGATTGTGCTTGCTACTCCAAATGAGCCAGCTGTAATCCAAGGCTTTACCTTATCGAAGGTTCCAACCGTATCCGTAGACTTCAAGACCGAATACGGGGCGGGACCTACGTATAAAATCCCGAAAAAATCGAGGCCTTCTCGAATACCGTCGTATTGAACGATATGGCTCCAATTTGATGGCCGATCATCTCGCGGTCGTGTTACGAATTTTGTTTGTGTACCGCTGGGCACCCCGAGATCGCCGGTACCGAAAAAAGCGCTGTCACCCGATGATCCTTGCCAGCGCGAGGCACCAGATGGCTGGTGGCCGTTCTCTTCGAAAAACATAATCCCATAGGACGCAGTATCGTCTCCTACTGGGACCTCCACTCGTGCTTGCCACAAACCAAACTCTTGAGCATGGATGGGATCCGCTCCGTTGCTAAATGAGTAAACATTTACAGGCGAATAAATTTCGGCAAAACCTACATCTGTTCTAAGCTTCCCAAAAAATACGGTATAGCTGTCCGCCTCATAGCTTATCGAAAGCTTACTTAGGTCGACAAACGCATTTGTTTTCTTAGTATTTCTTCTCCCCGTGAAGACCCCCCTATAATCGCTCTCATTGGTTGAAAACATGATTTGGCCGGAAATCTCATAGAATAGGTTTTCCGAGAAAGACCCATCGTTTTCAATCACGAGCTTATTCCATAACTTCAGCCTATCATCATCGCGGTATTCATCTTGGCCCTCGATTCCCGCCTGGAAGTAAGTTGATGAAGCCGTATACTCGTATTCAAGAGGGTTAAAATCAAACTCCATGCCTGATCCCGCATATGCGGAATAGGAGGCAATCGAGAAATAAAGCATTACCGAAAAAAAATACGAAAATCTCGTCACTTTTCTGTCAAATAACTTGTTCATCGGCCCCACCGTTATCGCATTCTGCTCGCGAGAACACGCGCAATATTCTCGTTAAATAAGGCAGATGTCCGCGGGAAGAACCGAAGAGACTTTGACACATTATCTGCAGTTATCTTTAAAATCTTTCCATTTTCTTTTGCGATAACGTCAGCGGTTCTTTTGCTCGCGCCTAAATATCCAACCTCTCCGAAGACATCTCCTGGACCTAGGTTGGCTACTACATCAGTACTATCTTTTTGGGGTTGATAAACCTCAAATGACCCTTCTACCACTACATACATGAAATGGCCTTCGGTGTTATGTTCAATAACCCTTTGATTGGGCTCGACTGATTCTATTTGAGACAACAGAATCACCCTTTTAATCTGACTTTTTGACATAAATCTAAATATAGAGCTCTCCGTCAATAAGCGATCTTGAATTGATATTTTTAGCATATCAAAAACGCTTACTAAGCGGAGCCTTCGCAATATAATTGGCGTAAGCAATAGGTCCGCTAACATTGCGTACACCATTGTCATCGCAGCGAGTATGCCAAACTGCATAACTATCGCGAAATTTGAGAAAAATAGTACCCCGAAACCTAAGGCCAGAGAAATCGATGTCGATATAACTGGCACCGATTCTGCGACCACGGTTTTTCTTACAGCTACGTCGTTATCCGGTGTTTCCAAACATTCGTCTTTGTAACGAGTGAAGAGGTGCGTCGTATCATCTATCGCGATACCAACCGCAATGGCAGCGACAGTTGCCGTCCCTGGATTGAGCGGTATATCTAGGAGCCCCATCACCCCAAAATTTAAAACAACCGGAAATGCATTCGGCCCTAGCGAAACCAAACCACCGAGGGGTGAGGAAAAGAGGAACGCAATAATGATAAAAATTATTGCAAGTAAAATAGCGAGAGACTCGACTTGGCCACTGAACAGTGATTCAGCGGCTCTATTTATCATTAAGTTTTCCCCTGAAAATTGATATTTTGTACCCGGAAGCAGGTTGCTGGCGAGATACTTTTCGACTCCATCAAGATAACTGTTTAATTCAGACGACTCTGACATGTTGTGCCGAACGAGAATATTGGCTTTCCTGTTGTCTGCACTCAAATAACGCTCAACATCTGCCCTTTGAAACATAAGCAAATATTGTTCTGCGAGCTCCTTTGTCTCGGGCACACGGTAATAATCTGCGTTGCTGCTATTCATCTCTTGATTAACAAGAGAAAAATAGTCAGTAATCGAGATAACCTTATCATACGACTGTTGCGATCGCATGAACTTCACTAAATCGTCAACCATTACTAGGTTTTCAGGTTTTAAAAATGCCTCCTCTTCATCCCTTTCTATGGTGAGGTAAAATATTTGCATTCCCGCTAAATTTTCATGAAGAACGTTCGCATTCGCAACTATCGGATGGGATGATTTGAAATAAGACAACGGATCATTACTTACTTTGATCGTTGTAGCGTGGTAGGCAAAAAATGCCACAACTATAGCTGTAACCGACATGACTAGGACCCGGTGATTTTCAACTAGATTTAAAAATCCACGGGTAATAAGCCCCATTATGCCAGTAGCCTCAGCGCCTTCTTCATTTGCTATCACAGTCTTTTTCGGACCGATAAGCGACAACAGCAACGGAACCACCAATACAGTGCATACGAGGTTTGCAATCATTGCAAACGCAGTTGCATAGGCAAAATCACGGATAAGTGGAATATCATTGATTCCGTTAGAGCCAAAACCAATGGCGGTCGTAAAAGAAGTAATAAAGATCGGAAGGCCAACATGTTTGGCCATGTAGCGAATTGCTTTTTTACGATCCCCGTCTTTTGCAACTCCGTGTAAGTATGCTGACAAAAGATGGGTATCCTCGGTCGAACCAATTACAATCACTAGGGACGGGACTATTGCTGTCAGCAGGGTTAACGGAAGACCGAAATGTCCCATAAACCCAAAAGTCCACATAATACTGATCGTAGCGGTTGCAATCGGGATAATTGCTGCTGTAGATGTCCGCAGAAAAAATATTATTGTCCCAACGAGAATCAAGGTCGAGATAGGAGACAAAAGTTGCATGTCAGAGAACATGCCCTTCTCAATCTCAACATTTAATCTCGGTGGACCTACCTGAAAAACTGCATCGACTTCGCCCCTTAGCGGAACCAAAATCTCCTCAACCTTTTCAAAAAAATCGATATTAAATTGCGGATCTTTCCGGTCACGGCTAACGGTTATATTGATTGCCGTCTTATTGCCATCGATTGATATGAAGTTGTTTCTAATTAGCGGGCTATACAAGGCATTTGCACGCGCCTGATCGATACCCTTTTGATCCATTGGAGTCTCGGACATGATTTTTCCCATGTCCAAGGATCCGTCTTTGTCGCGGATATTTAAAACACTAAAGAGGCTTTCTACTTTCTCTACATTGTCAAGATCTTCTAAAGCATAAGCCGCGTCTTCTATGGCAAGTAGTTTATTTTCCTGCCATAAATTACTGTCCTCAATATATACGATCGTTGTGTTGTCAGAACCAAACTCTTTAATCGTTTCTCTATATCCAGGCCAACCTGGATCGTTTTCGCTGATTAAGCTGTCGTAGCTTGTATCAATTTTTAGGCTGGGGAGCCCTGAGCCCAACACTGCCGATATAAGAACAAGCGCGACCAAGGAAATGAGCTTATTTCTGCTCCCAAAAGTCATAATTGTTTCAATCATGCGATAAACCCTTCAATTCAATATAAAGACAGAATACTAGGCCACTCTGACCGTTACCGCATGTGCTTATTGCGCGTAATAAAGCGGGTGTTGAATAACTTTTCCGGAACATCAGATTCATCAAAAGTGCGCTCTAGAATCGTAACGTGGGTCTCATGCTTCAATTTTTTATTCTTCATAATGTTCTTTTTAGCGCGGTATGTTTTTCCATCGACCTGGGAGACGTCATGGGCCGTTTGACGCTTAATAAAACGTCCGCGTTTATCAAAATACTCTGTCTTCATAACGAAAAAGATATCTTGGTCAATAAACATACGTCGAAATTTATATCCTGTTTCTTCCTTTACGGATTCATCCTTTGGAAAGGCCTCCACCACGAATAATTTTCTCTTTTCTTCAACAACATCTTCCAGGCGATTATAGGTAAACTTATCTCTCGATTCTGAAATTAAATCCTCAAATGTGTAATCGGTTCCCATGAAATAGTTTTTCTTTCCACCCTTTGCCACGCGCTTTGCTTTTTTACCTTGAGCAGGCAAATAAAGCCATTGGTCATCATCTTTATTATCGTGCTGCCAGGTCAAAAGCGCGGTTCCACGAATTCCCGAGGGCGAATGGAATGCCATCAGAAAATGCGTGTCTTCCTCAGTTACCTCTCGCGCATACCGTTTAACGTCACGGAGCTCCTCGTTGCCAGACCGATCAATAAGACGCATTTTCTGAACTTCAAACTCAAACGGTTTATCGTGCCGCTCTGCAACCTGATCCATAATGGCTCGCCCACTAAGGTCCGTCGCGGAAGCAACTGGGATGGCCAAAAAACACGCTGCAAGTACCACAAACGCTTTAGAACTCGTTGCAAGGAAACTCTGGATTGGTTGAGTGTTCACAGCTTCTCTCTCATAGTTTGACGGTTCTGACTTCTTTCCCCGCAAGCCCTGCAAGTCGTTTACGCGGACAGCACTCAAGGCTTACCGGTCAAATGTTACAACGGGGTGACAATTTAGTTAATTCAAGATTGAACTCATTTGCGCACGCTCCCAAGAGTGCACCTTGATCGATCCCTCAGTGATCGTTACGTATGAGGGCGAAAACAACCATGTCCCACTGTTAACATATTGTTTCCCTTCTCCCATATCCACCAAGCCTCCATAGTGTGTGTGTCCAAAGCACACCGCGTCGAAGCCTCTATCTAATAATTCTCTCGCAGCCTGACGAAAACTTGGCGATTCCCCCTCGATACTCTCAATATTTACACCCGCGCCAGCCCGCAAGCGCGATTTCATTTTTTCAAACTTAATCCATAATTTATAAACTGCAGGCCAGAAATTCAAAAGAACGCCAGCGAATTCTGTCGCAAACTCATATAATACCGGATGATTTACAAAAAACGGATCGTATAAGTGGCCATGTTCTATTCTTATTCGCCTACCACCAGAATCTAGGTTCAAGAACGGAACCACCTGAAATCCGCCCCAAGCCTCAACGAAGTGTTCTGAAACAACATCATGGTTGCCAACTACATAATAAAGATTTTTCCCTGACGAATGAATTCGCCCGAGCTTCGCAAACAACTCGGGCGCCTCGCGCGCGAGCTTACGAAACGAGGTCTGCGCAATTTCCAACCAATCGCCGTTTATGCATAATGAGTAATCGGACTCTGCCACCCAGTCTAGAAAATCACTAATATCATCTTTGTGAAAACAAAACGGATTTCCAATATGGAGATCGGAAATAATAATCAGTTTCTCTTCCGAAATAGACGTTCTCATATCAAGATTGCCCGTCGAGAATTTTCTCTAGATCTGCCGACGAAACAACACCGCCTTTGTCTAGAGTATTTGTTAGATCAACTAGTCGCTCATTTGAGGCTCGTATCCGGCCGCTTAACCTCTGAAGCATCTCAAAAGCAAATGTTGGATCTCTACGAATTTTGAGCAAAAATCCTCCCGTATGGATGACATTTAATGTAACTTCCCCGACAGCCCTCACGGTTGCACTTCGAGGCTCAGATTCCAAAAGGGCCATCTCCCCAAAAAAGTCCCCCCGATATAAGCGCGCCAAGACAACTTCTTTGTCCGCTAGAGACTTCGAGACCTCAACAATTCCACTTCGTATGACAAACATCTCACGGGATAGATCTCCTTCGCGGCAGATCACAGACCCATCTTGGAAAGTCTTTGTGATCTCATGTTCGAATTTTTTATCTCGTTTTTTGAAGACCATTTTTTTGCGCTTATATAAATCTAGAGAACGGCGATGGTGTGGCAGACAAAAGTTTTGCAAAACCTTTTATTAGGGCAAAAATTACTAGCGACATAACCAAGACTAAACCCAATAAGACTAGCACAGCAAAATTCGGGTAAACTAAAACATCAATACCTGAATTATTACATATGCCACTAAGCTCCCCAAAAAATCTCAGGCCCGAAATTATTACTGACACCATAGGAACCGAAGACGCGAAAAGAAAGCCGGTGACCAATATCAAAAAAAATATTGTCCGCGGCGAAGGCGTTTTATCGAATTCCAAATTATTACGCCTTAGACAAAAGATCATCTTTTCGCTCCAAAACGAGATCTATCAATTGCGACCTTGTTTCTTCCGAAGAGAATCGCCCGCTGGCCCCGGATGCTAAATCTTGCAGGGTCGCAGCACTTATCTCTAAACATTCAAGTCGAGTTGCGGCGCGGATGGTCGCTGTTCGTTTAGACGCTTCTTGATCGAGAATTCCAATTTCGCCGAAAATCTGCCCAACACCTAGCTGAGCAATTACATCTTCATCTCCATTATTATTTTTAATTACAACGTCAACCTTTCCGCGAGAAATAATATAGCATTTATCGGCTATTTCACCCTGATTAAAAACAATATCATCCTTGCTAAACTTTGAAAGAACGACCTCTTGGGTCAATTTAGCAACATCATTTTTTGAGAGTCCCGAAAATGCCATTTGAATGTATTTATTAGATATTGTTCTAAATTCCCACAAAAATCCAAGGACTGTGGGAATGGTAATAAAAAGATTGTAACCCATGTGTAGATGAGCTCGACCTGGCATTCCAGAGAAGCCAGTTAGTTGCTCAAACATACCATGTTTAGCCATAAGTCCGAATTTTCCGCCGGCCTCATAAAAATTAAGCTTAGCTGCCTCTTGACCAGCTGCATGAGCGACGTACGAATTTCCCTGCGCTGGATAAGTGGCCCAAAGTTGACGAAAACCATCCCACAAACGTTCTTGGTCAAAATAATAAAAATAAGTGATTGTGAGGTGTTCTAGTGCGTGCCAACAGAGCCCAGCGAAAGCAATCCATAAGAAGATATTCTTTCGAAAATAATACAAAACGAATGCGGTACCAAAAAGACCGAACAATTCCCACACAAGATGTACAATTTCGAGGTCTAACTGACCGAACACCGCACATGCCGCGGGGCCAGAGACCAAGGTGCCGTCGGGCCCCAAGATTGGTTGGCCACCGGCCCCTGGTTTAATGATTGATTCGACACTGTAGAATGACGGGGGAAGGGCCGCGTCCCGTAAACCGAGAGCAACGCCGCGTGCAGCGTTAACCGCGTTATCTATCGGAGGCGGGCATGCAACGGTTCCATTTCCCAACTCAATTTGCAGGACCTGAATTAGGTGTTCTGCAAAATGCCCAATTTGGAGGATTGTAAAGAGACCAAGCAACGCTACAGCAGCATAATTTTGAACTTTCCAGACGCCCTCAAAGAGACACAGAGGGATCCATGGGAGTAGCGTATAAAATGCTATTAAATATAAAGGCTCCCCAGAGATAATCGCATTTATTTGAAGCAAATACGATATAAAAGCGGTTAATATTACGATTCTAATATTAATTGACTCAAAGCTGAAAAATTTTTCAAATCGTTTTAATGTGTAGTTCATGTCTTTATCTCGACTTAAGAATCATTAGCACCAAAAAAACAGTAAGAGCTGCAACTAGCAGAACGACCCCGCCGACGACATGAAGCTTGTCTAGCCACGCATCCCTACCAAAGCCTTCTGCCAAGGGCCCCGACGCAGCTACGGCAGCGTTCACCCAGAAAAGTTGACTGACCAAGACCAAGCTCGGAATTAGCAAAAATGGTGTTCGCATAATTATTTTCCCCTGACTCTACCGAGCAAGACCCTTACTCAGTTCTACCAGAACATATTTGAGTGCCCAAGACAGGCTGATACCCAATGCTCTGGAGAACGGCAAGGATCACTTAATTCTAGCAGGAATGTCTAGCCCTAAGGTCGTGGCGATTTATCATTCGAGTCTCTGCCGCCGCCTTCCGCTCGAATAAACTTCCCGACGATATCGAGCCGGGCTTCTACGAGACCGCGACCTACAATTTGAAGACGGGGGCGTTTCCCAACGGCTGCCATATATGCGAGGTCGAGGTGGACCCGGACACCGGCGTCACCAAGGTGGTCGGCCACTGGGTGGTCGACGATGTGGGCACCATCATCAACCCGACGCTCGTGAAAGGCCAGATCATGGGAGGCATTGCTCAAGGAATGGGCCAAGTGCTGATGGAGGACAAGACCTACGGCCCGGAGACGGGCCAGCTACTAGCGGGTTCCTTCATGGACTACTGCATGCCGCGTGCGGACGATTTCTGCCATGTCGCGTTCAAGGAAAACGAGGTGCCCACGCCCACCAACTTGCTGGGTGTTAAGGGCGCAGGCGAGGCCGGTGCGGTGGAATCGCTGTCTGCGGGGGTCAACGCCATAGTCGATGCGGTGTCCCATCTCGGCATCGAGCAAACCGACACGCCGTGCACACCATTGAGGGTGTGGGAGGCGATCCGCGAAGCGCGGGCCGCACAGGTAGCGCTTGCACCCGCCGCGCCGGGGACCTATCTCGTTTGAAACGATTTAACAGTGAGACATGACATGACCGAAACCGCATATCTCGCCGGCGGCTGCTTCTGGGGCATGCAAGACCTGATTCGGCGCTTACCCGGCGTCGTCTCGACCCGGGTCGGCTACACCGGGGGCGAGCTGCCCAACGCGACCTATCAGCATGTGCGGACCGGGATGACCGGGCACACCGAGGCCATCGAGGTGGCCTTCGACTCGGAGGAGGTGAGCTACCGAGACCTGCTCGAACTGTTCTTCCAGATCCACGACCCGACCACGCCCAACCGTCAGGGCAACGACCGAGGTACCCAGTACCGTTCGGCCATCTTCTGGTACGACGAGGCCCAGCGAAAGACCGCGGAAGACACCATCGCCGACGTCGAGGCCTCGGGCCTTTGGCCAGGCAAAGTGGTGACCGAGGTGGCAGAGGCCGGCGACTTCTGGGAGGCGGAGCCGGAGCATCAGAATTATCTGGAGCGGATTCCGCACGGCTACACCTGCCACTTCGTGCGCCCGGAATGGAAGCTCCCGAAGCGCGCCGCGGCTTAACCGCCTAGAACAGCTCCCCCTGGTCTGGCGGTTCGTCTGCGAGGCGGTGGGGCGCGAGCAGATGCGGGCCGTCGTTGCGTATGTCGTTGACCGCGCGTCCCACGGACACAACCCACACCGCGTCCTCTGGCGCGGGGCGTAAGAGCGCGCTCGCGGCCTCGCGGTCGAACCGGTCGTCCGCGCCAGCACCGAGCCAAATATCGTGGCCGGCGGCATCAAGGATCACCGGCATACGATGATGGAATTGCCGGAGCGTCCCATTTGCCTCGGTGGTAACGATGGTCGCGGTCTCGAGTTCGGACCCGTCCGGCCCGCGCCACGTTTCCCACAAGCCCGCGAAGCTAATGAGCCCACCGTCGGGCCGGGCGATCCAAACCGGCTGCTTTTGACCGGCCTCCATAGCCTGCCATTCGAAGAAGCCGCTCGACGGGATGATGCAGCGCCGGCGACGGAACGCGTTGCGGAAGGCTGGCTTCTTGGCGATGGTTTCGGCCCGGGCATTGATCATCCGAGCGCCTAGCCCCGGGCTCTTTGCCCAGGGCGGCACCAGCCCCCAGCGGAAGACCTCAAGCACCCGCGCGCGCAGATTGCCGCCCGCGACCCCCCCCTCGCGAGATCCGGCGCGGATTATCGCCACGATGTCCTGAGACGGGGCAATGTTGTAGCGTTGCGGCAGCATGTAGGGCTGGCTGGAGACAAGCCCATAGACCGCCTGCATCTCCTCCCAGTTATGGAACAGGGTGAATCGTCCGCACATGGGCGAATACTACTCCCGTTTGGACCGCCGCAAGGGCGTGATCCCGTTTCGTTCACCGCAAAATTCCCGAGTCGCCTTTGGATCGACCACTAGATTTTGGGTTCTGCGGTACAAAGCATAAACAAACATGGCGGCGGCGAATGTCTCTGGGTCGCCACATTCCCGCAAAAACTAAGTTTCCGTGAGACTTGGATTGACTCCGCTTCCATAAAGATTAAAATGTTCCGGTTTTGTTCACGGTGACAAAGTGCCAACATCTGGTGTTAACTTAAGGTTACGGCTCTAGATGTAGTGGGTTTTTCACCTTTTCCGTTGAAAACTACCCACAAGCTGTGGAGCATCTGGATTATCGCGTGGAGGGGGCCTTTATAAATGGACGGAACGACTGGCATTCCGACTGAAAGCAGCGCTGTGGAAAAGGCGCGCAAAGTGGATGAAAACAGCAACATGGACCTGTTTGATTTGATCGATACGGAGCCGTCCGATGTCGATTCGGAGGCGCTGGAGCGAGCGACCAACGCCCCCGAAGATGTGGATAACGATCTGGTCGGCAAGGATGATGAGACCGCGAACGTCTACCAGACCGGCCGCGTCCGCATCCTGATCGATCCATCGCGCGACGAGAACCTGACGGCCTTCGGCAAGGAGACCCTAGAGGACCGTTACCTCCTGAACGACGAGAAGGGCTCGCCGCAGAAGCTGTTCGCCCGCGTCGCCTGCCACTATGCAGACGATTCGGCGCACGCTCAGCGCATTTACGACTACATCTCCAACCTTTGGTTCATGCCGGCGACCCCCGTCTTGTCGAACGGCGGCACCCAGCGCGGCCTGCCGATCTCCTGCTTCCTCAACGAGGCCTCGGACTCGCTCGAAGGCATCGTCGACCTTTGGAACGAAAATGTCTGGCTGGCGGCCCGCGGCGGCGGAATCGGCAGCTACTGGGGGAACCTCCGCTCGATCGGCGAGCAGGTCGGCCACAACGGCAAGACCTCGGGCGTCGTCCCCTTCATCCGCGTAATGGACTCACTCACGCTGGCAATCAGCCAGGGCTCGCTCCGGCGTGGCTCAGCAGCGGTTTACCTGCCGATCGACCATCCGGAGATTGAAGAGTTCATCGAAATCCGCCGGCCAACCGGTGGCGACCCGAACCGCAAGGCCCAGAACCTGCATCATGGCGTGCTAGTTTCGGACGCGTTCATGCGCGCCGTCGAGGCCGACGAAGACTGGGCGCTGGTCAGCCCCAAGGACCGCGCGCCAATCGCGACGGTGAAGGCGCGGAGCCTCTGGATCCGCTTGTTGACGGCACGGATCGAGACCGGCGAGCCCTACATCGTCTATTCCGACACGGTGAACAGCAATGTGCCGGAGCATCAGAAGCTCGCAGGCCTGACGGTCAAAACGTCGAACCTGTGCTCGGAGATCACGCTTCCCACCGGGCTGGACCATCTCGGTAATGACCGCACGGCCGTGTGCTGCCTGTCGTCACTGAACGTCGAGAAATTTCTTGAATGGAAGGATCACTCCACCTTCATCGAGGACGTGATGCGCTTCCTCGACAACGTGCTTTCCGACTTCATTCAGAACGCGCCAGACAGCTTTGCCAAGGCGAAGTATTCCGCCATGCGCGAACGCTCGGTTGTCCTCGGCATCATGGGCCTGCACTCCTTCCTGCAGGATCAGATGGTGCCGTTCGAATCGGCGGTTGCAAAGGCGTGGAACAAGAAGATGTTCAAGCATATCCGCGAACAGGCGGATACCGCGTCGAAGACGCTAGCGGCTGAGCGCGGGGCGTGCCTCGATGCCGAGGATTACGGCATCCACGAGCGATTTTCGAACAAGATGGCGATTGCACCCACCGCGTCGATCTCAATCATCTGCGGCGGCGCGTCGCCGGGCATCGAGCCGATAGCTGCCAACAGCTTCACCCACAAAACCCTCTCGGGTTCGTTCAACGTCCGCTCCAAGGCGCTGCTGCGCTTGCTCGAGGAGAAGGGAGAGAACACGGACGAGACTTGGTCGTCGATCACCACCAACGAGGGCTCGGTCCAACACCTAGACTGCCTGACTCAAGACGAGAAGGACGTGTTCAAAACGGCCTTCGAGATCGACCAGCGCTGGGTCATCGACTTGGCCGCCGACCGGGCGCCAGAGGTTTGCCAGTCACAGTCGCTCAATGTCTTCCTACCGGCGGACGTGCACAAGCGCGACCTACACCAGATTCACTTCCAAGCTTGGAAAAAGGGCGTGAAGAGCCTCTACTACTGCCGCTCGAAGTCGTTGCAGCGCTCCGAGAGCGTGGCGGCGCTGGTGCCGGTAACGGGCGACGACGAGGCAGACCGCGCCGCGGCGAGCCGCAACGACTACGAAGAGTGCCTCGCCTGCCAGTAGGCGCGGAACGAAATACCGATGCGTGTCGCCCCGGGCCTGTTGGTGCCGGGGCCTCGCATCCGAGGAAGAGGGAAACCCCATGTCGCTTCTCGAAGAGCGCGTTCAGTACAAGCCATTCAGCTATCCGTGGGCCTATGACGCTTGGCTGATGCAACAGCGCGTCCACTGGCTGCCCGAAGAGGTGCCGCTGGCCGACGACGTTAAGGACTGGCACCGGACGCTGTCGAATGCCGAGCGCAACCTGCTCACCCATATCTTCCGCTTCTTCACGCAGGCCGATGTGGAAGTGAACAACTGCTACATGAAGCACTACTCGCAGGTGTTCAAGCCCACCGAGATACAGATGATGCTGGCGGCGTTCTCCAATATCGAGACCGTCCACATCTCCGCCTACTCCCATCTGCTCGACACGATCGGCATGCCAGAGACCGAGTATTCGGCGTTCCTGAAGTATCAGCAGATGAAGGACAAGTACGACTACATGCAGGAGTTCGGAATCGAGACGAACCGCGACATCGCGCTGACGCTCGCGATGTTCGGTGCGTTCACCGAGGGGCTGCAGCTGTTCGCGTCCTTCGCAATCCTGATGAACTTCCCACGCTTCAACAAGATGAAGGGTATGGGCCAGATCGTCACTTGGTCGGTGCGCGACGAGAGCCTACACACCCAATCTGTGATCAAACTGTTCCGCACCTTCATCCACGAGAACCCGGAGATCTGGGACGACGAGTTCCAGCGCGAACTCTATGTCGCCTGCGAGACCGTCCTCAACCACGAGGACGCATTCATCGATCTGGCGTTCGAGATGGGCGGTATCGAGGGGCTCGAGGGCCGCGAGGTGAAGAAGTATATCCGCTACATCGCCGACCGCCGCCTATCGCAGCTTGGCCTGCAGCCTGTCTACCGGATCGAGAAGAACCCGCTGCCATGGATGGAAGAGATGCTCAACGGCGTCGAGCACACCAACTTCTTCGAGAACCGGGCGACAGAGTATTCCAAGGCGGCCACTCAAGGCAGCTGGGAAGAGGCATTCGAGTAGGGTGAACATCCCCGCTTACCCCATCCTTCGTGACGATTGCTTTGCGATCTTCTTAGGATGAGGCTTTAGGATGCCCCACATGCAGAGGAGCCGCCAAGGGCAGTATCTCGAAGCATCGGCGTCCGTAACCCCTTTCGTCATAGGGTAGGAGTTCGCCCATGACCGCCGACCAGGCCATAATCTTCGCCATCCTCGGCCTGTCCCTCTTGCTCTTCATGTGGGGTCGCTGGCGTTACGACATCGTCGCCTTCACGGCCCTCATCCTCGCCGTCATCAGCGGCGTGGTGCCCGCCGACTTAGCGTTTCGCGGCTTCGGCCATCCGGCGGTGATCACGGTCGCCGCGGTGCTGGTAATCAGCCGCACCCTTCAGGTCTCGGGAGTAATTGATTTGATCGCGAGCGCCGTGCTGCGTCTCGCCAAGGGCCAAGGAAGCCAGATGACGGCGCTCTCGGGCATCGGCGCCGTGCTATCGGCCTTCATGAACAATGTCGGCGCTCTGGCACTCCTCATGCCGCTCGCTCTGCGCCTGACCAAGAAGCCGTCGGCGGTACTGATGCCGCTCTCCTTCGCAACCATACTCGGAGGGCTCGTTACCCTCATTGGCACGCCGCCCAACATCATCGTTGCGACCTTTCGCACGGACGTGACGGGCGAGCCCTTCGCCCTGTTCGACTTCGCGTTCGTAGGTCTGCCCATCGCGCTCCTCGGGATCTTCTTCGTGCTACTGATCGGCTGGCGCCTGATCCCGGCAGAGCGGACCGGCCGGCGTTCCGCCGAGGAAATGTTCGACCTCGATTCCTATGTCGTCGAGGTCAGCGTCCGCGAGGATTCCGAATACGTCGGCAAGACCGTACGTGAGCTCGAGACCCTCGACGAAGACCGCTCGATCATCGTCGGGCTCCTGCGCGAGGAGTCCCGGCGGCTCACCCACATCCGGGGTGAGCGGCTACGGGCCGGCGATCTTCTGCTGCTGCGCGTGGACCCCGCAAGCGTTGACGAGCTGGTCAAGAAAGCGGGGTTAACCCTAACCGGTCCAGAACGCCTGGAGGAATCGAACATCCGCTCCGAGCAGGTCGGCACCATCGAGGCCGTCGTCCAGTCAGGCGCGCGGATCGAGGGCCGAAGTCCCCAGACATTGGGCATGCGCCGGCGGTTCGGGGTTGCGCTGCTGGCGGTCGCGCGCGAAGGGAGACCGATCCAAGAGCGCCTCGCGCGCACCCAGTTCCGCGCCGGCGACGTGCTACTGCTTCAGGGCGACGAGGACGAACTGGCCGACACGGTCGCCGAGATGGGCTGCCTGCCGCTAGCCGAGCGACGGCTGACCGTGGGCCGTCCGCGCGCGGTGCTGATCCCGACGCTAATCTTCACGGTCTCGGTGCTCTCGACCGTGCTTGGCTGGACGCCGGTGCATGTATCCTTCGCAGCCGCGGTAGTCGCGCTGATCCTGCTCAACCGGATCAGCGCCAACGAGGCCTACCAGACCATTGAGTGGCCTGTAATCGTGCTGCTGGGTGCGATGATCCCGCTGGGTAACGCCCTGCAATCGACCGGGGGCACCCTGCTGATCGCCGAGAGCATCGTCGCGCTCGCAGGCACAATCCCCATCTGGGCCGTCCTAACCATCGTGCTGGTCGTGACTATGACCCTGTCGGACCTGATGAATAATGCCGCCACGGCCGTCGTCATGGCGCCGATCTCGGTCGCCGTCGCCGGGCAGCTCGGGGTCAACCCGGACCCGTTCCTGATGGTTGTCGCCATCGGCGCGTCCTGCGCCTTCCTCACCCCCATCGGGCATCAGAACAACGTGCTGGTAATGGGCCCGGGGGGCTATCACTTCGGAGATTACTGGCGCATGGGACTGCCGCTAGAGATCATCGTAGTCGCCGCGTCAGTTCCGCTGATCCTGATCTTCTGGCCGCTTTAGGCGCGCACCGCGCCAATCCCGGGCGGATTGTAATCCCCCCGGACACCCATCCGTTAGATTTCGTGGGGGCGGGTTGCAAACCAGCCCGCATGGTATCCGTGACAGATCGCTCGCCCACGCCATAGAATTCTCGCAAGCAGGCGGGAGGCAATGCCATGGACACCATCGAGATCAGCCCGGACGAGATGGCGCGACAAATCGCGCGCTTCGAAGAGCAGGAATCCCAGTCGGCGCACTATGCCGAGGAGATGGGAATTCCACGCGAGGCCTACGAGATTATGGCCGCGGAGACGCTCTACCTGATGATGGCGCCGGAAACTCAGGGCGGGCCCATGGCCCAGCAGCCCGCCGTCGTAGGCGAACCCGGCACCAGCATCATCATCGCGCGCTGCCCCCCCGGCGACAAACCCCTGCTGCATGCTCACCACTTCACCGTCGAGACCTTCATGTGCCTGACCGGCCGGTTCTGTATCCGCTGGGGCAGCGCCGGCGAACAGCAGATCGACCTCGGCCCACACGACATGATAGCCGTGCCGCCGGGCGTGGACCGGCAGTTCGAGAACATTACCGACGGGGA
Source organism: Rhodospirillaceae bacterium (assembly GCA_002724635.1). GTDB lineage: Bacteria > Pseudomonadota > Alphaproteobacteria > UBA6615 > UBA6615 > UBA8079. The sequence continues at coordinate 13,705 of PBPM01000067.1, read as the reverse complement.
AGCCCTGCTTCTGGTCATCATCAGCGGCGCCAACGACGAAGACTTCTCCGACCTCTCCATGCCGCCGGGCGAAACGGAATTCATGCGGGCGAGGTTCGGCCAGAGCGTGCTCGACGCCTACAAGAAGATCGGTACCGCTTGGCGCCACGCCGACGGCCGCGTCGAGGGTCCGAGCGTCCCCGACGCGATTGAAGTGTCGGATAACGAGATGGCCAAGCGTATCGCCCGCTTACCCGACATGCAGCCGCTCTCAGCTACCTCTGAGGATTCCATAGGCGTGCCGCGCGAGGCGCGCGAGACGGTGGCGGCGAAGAATCTCTACCTGCTGATGGCTCCCAAAAATCAGGGTGGGCCAATGTCGCACCACGCAGCAATCCAGGGGCCGGACAACATCAGCGTACTCGTTGCCGAATGCCCGCCTGGTGACAGCCCGCTACTACACGCCCATCACTACACGGTTGAGACTTTCATGTGCCTGACGGGCCGCTTTCGTATCCGCTGGGGCGAGGAAGGCGAGGACCATATTGACCTATCACCCTGCGACATGGTCGCGGTGCCGCCGGGCGTGGACCGCCAGTTCGAGAACATCTCCGATGCAGACGCGCGCCTGCTAGTGGTAATCACCGGCGCCTCGCGCGATGACTACAACGACATCTCGATGCCGCCGAAGTCGGCCGCAGTCATCCGCGAACGTTTTGGCCAAGAGGTGATCGACGCCTACGAACAGCGCGGGGTGTCATTCCGGAAGGGGTAGCGTTTCTTGATGCTTTAAGACGCCGCTTACCGCAGTTCATGAGCATGAGGGGGTGCATTCGAAGAATAAACTTGGTCCTGAGGAGGCGCGACAGCGCCGTCTCCAAGGATGAAGGAGCAGAAATCTAGATTAAATCTTGCAGCGTGCGCTGCTGCTCGGGTTTCCAGCCGACGAGCACGCCCGCGTCTGTCTCAATCACCGGGCGCTTGATCAGAGTCGGGTTCTCGACCATTAGCTGCAGGCCGATATCCTCGGTGACATTCTCGCGGATGACCTCGTCGAGGTTGCGCCACGTAGTGCTGCCGCGGTTGAGTAGGACTTCCCAGCCCACTTCCATCGCCCACTCAGTCAGCTTGTCGCTGTCTACCCCGTCTGCGCGCACGTCGAGAAAACGATGCGGCGTCTCACGACGCTCCAGCCATTTCAGCGCCTTCTTAGTCGTATCACAGCTCTTCAGGCCATAGACGGTCAGCATCTTGGCGTCCTCTCGGTTGGACTCAATCGCGATCTCACGATTCGGCGGCATAGCATGCCGGCCCCCGCGAATATATCCATCCCCGAGTCTCGGACAAGTCGTTGATCGGCGCCCGCGACCCGGAAAATCATCCCTCTCTCCAATTTACTATCCGGCCAGCGCGGGAAAGCGGCGCCATCACCATCTCTGTGACGAAAAGCCCACCGCTGGGGTTTATGCCTCTCTTCAGGCTGGGGCCCCTCATATGAGCAAGGCGACGGACACATCCAACCGCCACAAGGTCATCGCTGTGTGGCGCAACGATCTGCTGACCGCCTAGCAACTGATAAACTGCGCCGTAGTCTAATTCTCAGCGATGCCGACCCTCGAGGAAACCGAGTGCAAACTAACGGACTGATGCGCAACCACCAATCCGTGATGCCAAGCCCGTGCCCCGGACATCTGATCGCCGAGCGCTAAGAGATTCGCGGATCAAGTCCGCGCATAACGAATTATATTTAGTCTGCAGAAGCTCAGACACAGGTTGCACGCGCACCGCCTGAGGGCTTGGACTGCGAGTGCGGTAGCGATATTCTCTGCGCCGACGCCATTCAATCCAAAGCTAGATCTGCGAGGGTATTATGGGCCAGTTCGGCATCGGCCAGTCCGTCACGCGCATCGAAGACCTCCGCCTGCTCACCGGCAACGGGAACTACACCGACGACGTGCGGCTCGAGGGCGAGAGCCACGCCTTCATCCTGCGCTCGCCCCACGCCCATGCGGCGATCAAGGGCATCGAGACGGAAGCCGCGAAGGCAGCTCCGGGTGTTCTAGCGGTTCTTACGGGTGCAGACATCGCGGCGGAAGGCGTCAAACCCATGCCCAACATGTTCCCGGTGAAGAGCCTAGACGGCACCGAGCGGCCCGAGACGGATCGCCCACTGCTGGCCCAGAAGCGGGTCCGCTATGTGGGCGACCCGGTGGCGCTGGTCGTCGCCGATACGCTCGCTCAGGGGCGCGACGCGGCCGAGCTTATCGAGGTGGACTACAACATCCTCCCGTCGGTCACGGACACCTACGGAGCAGCCCAGCCGGGTGCGCCGCTGGTCCACGACCATATCGAGGGCAATCTCTGCTTCGACTGGGGCAAGGGCGACCAGGAGGCGACCGAGGCCGCCTTCGCCGAGGCCGACCATGTGACGGTGCTCGAGCTAGTAAACAACCGGGTGGTGGTGAACCCCATGGAGCCGCGCGCGGCCATCGGCGCTTACGACGCTAGTGAGGATCGCTACACGCTCTTCACGCCCACCCAGGGGACCCACGTCCTGCGCGGTGCCGTCTCCGGGATCCTCGGGCTCGAGGCCGAAAAGCTGCGCGTCGTCACCGGCGATGTCGGCGGCGGCTTCGGCATGAAGATCTTCCCCCACCCCGAGCAGCCGATGGTCGTGTGGGCGGCTAAGAAGGTCGGACGGCCCGTGCGCTGGACCAGCGAACGGTCCGAGGGCTTTGTCTCGGACGTGCAGGGCCGCGACCATGTGACCCGCGCCGAGGTGGCGACCGACAAGGACGGCAAGTTCTTGGCGCTGCGCGTCACGACTTGGGCCGCGCTTGGCGCGTATCTCTCGCATTTCGGGACCTACATCCCGACCGAGGCGGGCACAGGCATGCTCAACGGGCTCTACGCGTTTCCAGCCGCATGGGCGAATGTTAGAGGCGTGATGACCAACACCGTGCCGACCGACGCCTACCGGGGCGCGGGACGGCCCGAGGCGATCTACTGCGTCGAGCGGCTAGTCGACAAATGCGCCCGCGAGTTGGGCCTCTCACCCGATGAGATTCGCCGCCGAAACTTCATCGCGCCAGATCAGCTGCCCTTTACCACGGTGCTGGGCGACGCTTATGACAGCGGCGAATTCACCGCTATCATGGAAGATGGGATGGCCAAGGCCGACTGGGACGGTTTCGCGTCCCGCAAGGCCGAGAGCGCGGCGCGCGGCAAGCGGCGGGGCATCGGCATGTCGACCTATGTAGAAAAGTGCGGCGGCGGCAACCCAGAAGAGACCGACGTACGGATCGATCCGGACAGCGGGACCATCACCTTCTACATGGGCACCATGTCCAACGGTCAGGGCCACGACACCTCCTACAAACAGATCATGTCCGACCGGCTCGGCATCGATTCCGACCGGATGGTCATGATCCAGGGCGACAGCGACCTCGTGCCGGCGGGGCTGACCGGCGGCTCGCGCTCGGTGACGGTCGGCGGCGTGGCTTTGGCCAAGGCGTCGGAGGAGATCATCGAAAAGGGCCGGCGCGTAGCCGGCCAGGTGATGGAGGCTGCCGACGCCGACATCGAATATGCCGACGGCAGCTTCCGGATCACCGGCACCGACCGGACGATGAGCCTGTTCGAGGTGGCGAAGGCCGCGCTCGACTCGGCAAACCTGCCGGCCAACGAGGAGCCCGGGCTTGACACCAGGGCGAGTCAGGCGCCCGAGGCTGCCACCTATCCCAATGGTTGCCATGTCTGCGAGGTCGAGGTCGATCCCGAGACCGGAAAAGTGGAGATCCTGCGCTACACCGCGGTCGACGATTTCGGCGACGCGATCAACCCGCTGCTGATCGCGGGCCAAGTGCATGGCGGCGTGGTTCAGGGCGTCGGCCAGGCGCTGCAGGAGCACACGGTCTATGACCCGGGGTCCGGCCAGCTCGTCTCCGGCTCTTTCATGGACTATCAGCTACCGCGGGCCGACGACATTCCCTTCTTCGGGTTCTCGATGCGCAACACGCGATGCACGACTAACCCGCTGGGCATCAAGGGCACCGGCGAAGCCGGTGCGATCGCGGCCTGCCCGGCGGTGATCAACGCGCTGGTCGACGCGCTATCGGGCGACGACGGGATGGTCGAAATCGACATGCCGGCCACACCGGATGTAGTCTGGGCGCTGGCCAATCGCCCGCTCGCGGCCAAATAGCTGCCGCGCGGCATCCGGAACCCGGCGCATGATCTTCGACCCTGCGAGCCTGATTCCGGCGGTGCGCCGTCTAGCCTACGCGGCGGGCAATGCAATTCTCGAGATCTACAGCACCGATTTCGACAGCACTCGCAAGGATGATGGCTCGCCGTTGACGCTCGCCGACACAGCCTCGGAGGTGATCATCGTGCCCGGCCTCCGTGCGCTGACGCCTGAAATTCCGGTGATCTCGGAGGAGGAATTCTCGAACGGCGAGAGCCCGACGGACGTCGGGGACAGATTCTGGCTGGTCGACCCCCTCGACGGGACCCGCGAGTTCCTCAAGCGCAACAATGAGTTCACGGTGAACATCGGCCTCGTCGATGGCGGGGTGCCGCGCCTCGGCATCCTGTATGCCCCCGCGCTGGACCTGATGTATGCCGGCGCCTCGGGTGAAGGCGCGACCCTGATCGAGGCGCGCGGCGAGGAACGCACCATCGCGTGCCGCGATGTCCCCGCCGAAGGCATGAACGTGCTGGTCAGCCGATCCCATGCACGCAACGATAAGCTCGAAGAGTATCTGGCCGACATGCATGTCCGCAACCGGATGCCTCAAGGCAGCGCGCTCAAGTTCGGCCGGCTGGCAGCCGGCGAGGCCGACATCTATCCTCGCTTCGGTCCCACCTGCGAATGGGATACAGGCGCCGGGCACGCCATCGTCCTCGCCGCCGGCGGTTCGCTGGAGACCTTCGACGGAAAGCCGCTGGCTTATCGCAAGCGGGACTATCTAAATCCCGGCTTCGTCGCCTTCGGCCGCCGCTAGGCGTCGCGATCATGTCGACCAGCATCCCCGTCGACGAAACGGTGATCGCCGAAGCCGCCACGCGGCTCGGCGATGGGGGCCTGGTCGCGTTCCCGACCGAGACCGTCTACGGGCTGGGTGCGGATGCGCGTAATGACGAGGCGGTGGCACGCATTTTCGCGGCCAAGGAACGCCCGCGCTTCAATCCATTGATCGTACATGTGGCCGACCGGAGCGCCGCCGAGGTCTTCGGCGCCTTCACAGACAATTCACGCGCGATCGCCGATCATTTCTGGCCGGGTCCCCTGACACTGGTCCTGCCGTGCCGGCCGGACTGTGGTCTCTCGCTGCTTGTCAGCGCCGGGCTCGACACGGTCGCACTCCGGGTCCCGGCCCACCCCCTCGCTCAGGAACTGCTCGCCCGGTTCGCCGGCCCTGTCGCCGCCCCGAGCGCCAATCGCGCCGGCGAGATAAGTCCGACCCGCGCCGTCCATGTGACGGACTCGCTCGGCGACGCGGTAGGCCTCGTGCTTGACGGCGGCGACTGCATTGTCGGTCTGGAATCGACCGTGCTCGACCTGTGCGGTGCGCGACCGGCGATTCTGCGGCACGGCGCAATCACCCGCGAGCAGCTCGAACGCCGGCTCGGCGACATCGAGGATGCCAGCATCCCCGAAGCCGAGACGGCCCCGCGGTCGCCCGGCCAGATCGCCCGGCACTACGCGCCAAAAATCCCGATCCGGATCGACGCGACCGACCCGCGTGCCGACGAGGCCTATGCCGCCTTCGGCGATCCCGGTGCCAACGACGCGGCGGCCACGCTTAGCCTCAGCCCGTCGGGCGATGTGATCGAGGCCGCCGCGCGGCTATTTGCCACCCTGCGCGCCCTCGACCGGTCAGAATTCGCCGGGATCGCAGTCGCGCCTATACCCGATGTCGGCATCGGACGCGCCGTCAACGACCGGCTACGCCGGGCCACCGCCGCGCACGCGGACTGAGACTGACGCGACGGGCATGTTGCCCCCGCCCGGCCTTGGGGCTACATCAAGGGTATGGACACGATCACTTCCGGTATGACCCTGCCCGACGGGCTCCTCGACCGACTGGCCAATATCGTCGGCCCAGGCGGCCTAGTAACCGACGTCGCCGATATGGGGCCCTATATCGCCGAGCAGCGCGACCTGTATCGCGGCGAAACCCCCTGCATCGTGCGACCCGCCTCGACCGAGGAGGTCTCGCGGGTGGTGAAGACCTGCCATGACGCCGGCGTGGCGATTGTGCCCCAAGGCGGGAATACCGGCCTTTGCGGCGGGGCCGTCGCCTCGGGAGAGGTGATCGTCAGCCTGACGCGCATGAACAGAGTCCGCGAGGTCGACCCGGTGAATTTCACCATGACTGTGGATTCGGGCTGCGTGCTGTCGAGCCTGCAGGAGGTTGCCGAGGAACATGACCGACTATTCCCACTCAGCCTCGGCGCCGAGGGCTCATGTCAGATCGGCGGCAACCTCTCAACCAATGCCGGCGGCACGACCGTGATCCGCTACGGTAACACGCGCGAACTCACCCTCGGCCTCGAGGTGGTGCTGCCCAACGGTGATATCTGGGACGGGTTGACAGGCCTGCGCAAGAACAACACGGGCTATGACTTGAAGCACCTGTTCATCGGCGCCGAGGGCACACTGGGGATCATCACGGGCGCGGTGGTGAAGCTGTTCCCGCGCCCGCGGGTGCGCAGCACGGCCTTCATCGCGCTCCGCGATCTCGAAGACGTGCTCGAGGTGCTTGGCCGGGCTCGCAAGGCGAGCGGCGATACAGTCTCGGGCTTCGAACTCATCCCCCGCATCTGCATCGACATATCGATCCGCCACACCGAGGGAAATTTCGAGTTCCTCGAGGGCCGGCATGAATGGTACGCGCTGATCGAGTTCGAGAGCAGCGAGGAGTGCCTGGATCTCGGCGCGGCGATGGAAAATTTCCTGGCCGAAGCCTATGAGGACGGGCTGGTGGTCGACGCCACCATCGCTCGGTCAGATAGCCAGCGCGGCCAGTTCTGGTTCCTGCGCGAGGCGATGGTCTTGTCCCAGAAGCCCGAGGGCGCGAGCATCAAGAACGACGTCTCGGTCCCCATTTCGAAGGTGCCGCAGTTCATTAGCGAGGCCAACGCAGCCGTCGGCGAGATGTATCCGGGAATCCGCCCGCTCGCCTTCGGCCATGTGGGCGACGGCAACGTACATTATAATTTGTCCCAGCCGGTGGACGGCGACCCGCAGGAGTTTCTTGACCGCTGGGACGAGATCACCAGCCGTGTGGCGGATATTGCGCTCGTGATGCGCGGCAGCTTTTCCGCTGAGCACGGAATCGGCAAACTAAAGGTCCACGACTTGGCCACACGCAAGTCGGCGGTTGAACTGAACATGATGCGCGCGATTAAGAAGACACTCGATCCCAGCGGCCTGATGAACCCCGGCAAGGTTCTTTAGGACGCCGGCGGCGATAGGAGAGACAATGTCCAACTACAATGCCCCCGTGCAGGACATGACGTTCGTGCTCGAGAACTTGTGCAATATGGACGGGCTGCGCGCTTTTCCGGCCTTCAAGGAGACCTCCAGCGACTTGGTCGAGCAGATCCTGAACGAATCCGCCCGATTCACCGGCGAGATCCTCGCCCCGCTGAACCAGTCCGGCGACCAGCAGACGTCGACACTCGCCGGCGACGCCGTCACGACCCCGGCGGGCTTCAGGGAGGCCTATGCCCGGTTCGTCGAGGGCGGCTGGAACGGCACCCCCTTCGAGCCCGAACATGGCGGAATGGGCCTACCCTGGACGGTCACCACGGCGCTGCAGGAGATGTGGCAATCCTCAAATCTCGCCTGGTCACTGTGCCCACTGCTGACCATCGGCGCGATCGAGTCCTTGATCGCCCACGGCGCACCAGAGCTGCAGGAAAAATACCTCGAGAAGCTCGTCACCGGCGAATGGGCCGGGACGATGAACCTCACCGAGCCCCAAGCAGGCACCGATCTAAGCCTACTCAAGTCGCGGGCCGAGCGCGAGGGCGACCACTACCGCATTACCGGCCAAAAGATATATATTACCTATGGCGAACAGGACTTCACCGAGAACATCATTCACTTGGTGCTGGCCCGCCTGCCCGACGCGCCGTCGGGGGTGAAAGGAATCAGTCTGTTTCTGGTGCCGAAGTTCCTAGTCAACGACGACGGATCACTTGGCGCGCGCAACGATACCTACGCCATTAGCCTAGAGCATAAGCTGGGGATCCATGCGAGCCCCACCTGCGTCATGGCATATGGCGAACGCGACGGGGGGGCGGTCGGCTACCTGATCGGCGAGGAGCATGACGGGCTGCGATGCATGTTCACGATGATGAACAACGCCCGGCTGAACGTCGGTCTGCAGGGCGTCGCGATTGCCGAGCGGTCCTACCAGCATGCGGTAGCCTACGCCCGCGAACGGGTCCAGTCGGCGCCCGTGTCGAGCGGCGGCGAGTCCGTCACCATCATCCAGCACCCGGACGTTCGCCGCATGCTTATGACTATGCGAGCCCAGACCGAGGCGATGCGGGCACTCACCTACTACACCAATTCTGCTCTGGACCGCTCGCGCCACGACCACGACGGCGATGCGCGCAGCTACAACCAACGCCGTACGGACCTGCTGACCCCAGTAGTCAAGGCTTGGTGCACCGATCTGGGGGTCGACATCGCCTCCATGGGCATACAGGTGCATGGCGGCATGGGTTTCATCGAGGAAACGGGCGCTGCCCAGTATTTCCGCGATTCGCGCATCGCGCCCATCTACGAGGGCACCAACGGCATCCAAGCGATCGACCTTCTGGGCCGCAAGCTGCTGCGCGACGGCGGGGCGGCCATGGAAGAGCTGCTCCACGAGATGGATGGGATCACCGGCACCGACACCGACGACGCGGAGTTGCTTACGATCCTCGACGCCCAAGCCGATGCGAATCGCGCGCTCCGCCGGGCGACCGAGTGGATGCTCGACCCGGCCAACAACGACACCGACCGCAAGTTCGCCGGCGCGGTGCCCTATTTGCACCTCACCGGCACCGTAGTCGGCGGCTGGCTAATGGCCCGTGCGGCGATCGCAGCGCGCGGCGGCGCCGATTTCCCCGAAGTATTCCTCAACACGAAGCGCATCACCACGAAGTTCTACGCCGACCACATCCTGCCCCGCGCCGCGATGCATCTCGCTGCGATTACCGAGGGCGGGGATTCGGTGCTAGCGCTGGCTGAAGACGCTTTCTAGTTATTTTTAACCCCCTGTGACCGGCGTTACATCGCGGCACGCGGGGATCGAATAGACTGACCTCATTGCCCCCTACCCAGCAAGCATGCCGCCCCAGCCCCTTCCAAAGAAGAAAAACATTGTGACGCTGGGCAGCTTGCCGAACGGCAGCGCGGGGCCGATAACACGCGGCGCTGCTGCAATCCGAAGCCGCTCGGAGACGTGCTCGCGTCGCCAAACTACATCGCCGATCACGTGGAGGCTGCACGATGAGTGACCCAATCAAGTTCTACTTCGCCTGCGTTTCACCCTGGTCCTATCTCGCCCTCGATAAGCTCAAGGCCATCGCAGAAAAACATGGGTACGAGGTCGCCTACAAGCCGGCCCATGTGGGGCGCCAGTGGCAGGTGACGAGTACCGGCCGACCTCTAGAGGATCGCCCCAAGGTACTCCAAGCCTACCGGCTGCTCGAACTGCCGCGCTGGGCCGCATGGCGCGACGTGCCGCTGAATGCTGAACCAAAGCACTTCCCCGTGCCGTTTCTGCTGTCGTCGGGCGTGATCATCGCTGCCGGGCAGGCGGGCGCCGACATGTACCCAATCACTCGTGCGCTGATGCGTGGTTGCTGGGTAGACGAGCTGAACATCAACGATCCGGGCGTCGTGGCCGCCATCGCCGGCGGCGTCGGCCTCGACGGCGCAGCCCTAATCGCAGCGGCCAACTCCGATGCGGTTACGGCGGAACTCGAGGCCAACACAGACGAGTCCCTCGCCGACGGCGCTTGGAGCGTGCCCTCCATCGTCGTCGACGGCGAGTTGTTCTTCGGCCAGGACCGGCTGGAGATGATCGACTGGCGGCTGTCCGGCGCTGCGTAGCTCCGTTCTTCCCTTGCGCGACACGAGCGCCGCGGGATTTACTAGCACGTGGACCTTTTTCTGAAACTCGTGCCCCGCGCCGCTGTCCTGATCGCGCCCTTCACATCTCTCAACGCACCGCTGGGGGTCCGCCTCGCCCAAGTCTGAATGTGTGGACTCTAAAGCTGTTGTTCAGGCTGTTCCTGTTCGCGACATCGGCCCGGATCATGGTCGCACTGCTCGTCGCCTAGTCCCGCTCCGCCAGCCAGGCGACGGCCTCGGCGAGCGAGCCAACGACCGCATCGGCGCGCGTCATATCGTCGTCCTCGACGCCCTCTATGAGAATGCGCGTGCCCACCCCGCCATTGATGCCAGCCGCGATGTCGGTCTCCCGGTCTCCGACGAGGGCAGAGGCCGCCATGTCGATGCCGAAGGCGTCACGGGCCTTGAACAGCATACCGGGTCCGGGCTTGCGATCGTGGGATTCACGCCTGTACACGCCGATCCCCTCTTCCGGATGGGTCGGCGAGAAGTAAGTCCGTGCGATCTCGACGCCGTATTCGCGAAACTGCGCCTCCATCCACGCCGTGAGCAGGTGGAACTGCTGCTCGGTATAGAGGCCACGCCCGATCCCGGCCTGGTTGGTGACGACGACGAGGAGATAGCCCATATCGCGTGCGGCGACGCAGGCCTCGAAGACACCGTCGTAGAAGATAAAATCCTCGATGCGCCAAATGTAGCCGTTGTCGACGTTGATCACGCCGTCACGGTCGAGGAAAAGCGCCTTCACCGGTTCCTGTGACATGCGGCGGTATCACCCGGCGACGTTGCGCGCGCGCGCGCGCAACTGCGTCAGCGTGAAGTTGCTGGCGATCAGCTCCTGGTCCATCACCACCTCAATCACCGCCGGACGTCCCGCGGCGAGTGCGCGTTCCATGGCCGGCCTGAACTCCTCGGTCGTCGTCACGCGCTCGCCCTGGGCGCCGAAGGCCTCGGCCCAGGCAACGAAATCGGGATTGCGAAGATGGGTCGCGATCTCGCGCCCGGGATACTCACGCTCCTCATGCATGCGGATGGTCCCGAACATGCTGTTGTTGGCGATGATCAGGACGATCGGCAGGTCATGCTGGACCGCGGTCGCCAGCTCGTTGCCGGTCATCAGGATGCCGCCGTCACCGGCATAGGCGATCACCGGCGCGTCCGGTCGTGCCGTCTTGGCGGCAATCGCCGCCGGCATACCATAGCCCATGGAACCATTGGCCGGGCCAAGCTGGGTGCGATAGGTGCGGAAACGAAAGAAACGGCTAGTCCAGCCGGCGAAGTTGCCGGCATCCGTGGTGATGATCGCCTCGTCCGGCAGGATGTCACGTAGCTGCACGAACATCTCCGCCGGGTTGAGCGGCCCCGGCACGTCGATCGGCAAGGTCCACGCTTCGAAGTCGTCGCGTCCGGACTTGAGCCAGGCGGCCCAACGGCCGGGGTCGAGCTGGATATGGCGCCTAGCCTTGGTCAGGAACGCGCCGATCCCCGCGGCGATCGGCAGATCGGACTGGAACACCCGGCCGAGCTCCGAATGGTCCGGATAGACATGGATCATGGTCTGGTCCGGGCGCGGCGCCTTGATGATGTTATAGGCTTGGGATGTGGTCTCGCCCAGCCGCGCGCCGATAACCAGCAACAGATCAGCATCGCGCACCCGCTGCGCCAACTTCGGATTGGTGTTATAGCCGAGCTCGCCGACGAAATTGGGATGATCGTTGTTCAGGATGTCCATGACCCGGAAGGACGACACCGCCGGAATCCCGTTGGATTCGCAGAAGGCCTCGAGATCAGCGCAGATCTCGGAGGACCATCCACCGCCGCCGAAAATCGCGAGGGGGCGCTCGGCGGTTATCAGCAAGTCACGCAGGCGCGCGATGTCAACGTCAGTCGGCTCAGGCGACGCATGCGATGTCACCCGCGCGTCCGGCACATTGACTTCATCCGTCAGCATGTCTTCCGGCAGGGACACCACGACCGGGCCAGGACGGCCACCCGCGGCCACCGCGAAGGCACGCGCCGTGAGCTCGGGCATCCGCGCGGCATCGTCAACCTCAACCGCCCATTTCGCGACCGGGGCGAACATGGCCTCGAAATCGATCTCCTGGAATGCCTCGCGGCGGCGAAACTCACGCGGGACCTGGCCCACGAACAAGATCATCGGCGAGGAATCCTGTAGCGCAGTATGGACGCCGATACTAGCATTGCAGGCGCCCGGACCACGAGTGACGAACGCGATGCCGGGCTTGCCGGTCAGCTTGCCATAGGCCTCCGCGGCGTATGCCGCGCCATTTTCATGGCGGCAGGTGATGACCCGCACCGAATCGCGAACGTCATAGAGCGCGTCCAGCGCAGCGAGATAGCTCTCCCCCGGCACGCAGAAAACAGTGTCGACCCCATGTAAGACCAACGTATTGACCAGAATCTGTCCACCTGTCCGCACGCCGCACCCCCGTGTTTAATCAATTGATATTACTTGATTTTTCCGACGCAACGCACGCGGCCACGTGGAGCCGAAAGGTTATCATCTTGCGCGGCAGGGGAAAACCGGACGTGTTAGTATCATTGTAGGTTCGTGTTTGATCTGCCGCCAGAAAAGCCGCGTCGCGTTCATGGTCACGATTCCCACAGCACCGAATGGTCCCACTGTCTACGTGGTGCGCGAGCAGCCCGCCGCTGCACCGTTCCGTGAAATAATCGGAATCGCGCTGAAGGCCCTGAAGGCAGGGCCGTGCGGCATCGAGAATCTGCAGATCGGTGCGAATCTCGGCGCGGCGGATCGCAATCATAGAGACGATGTTCGGTGCCGATGCGTCCAGCGCACAGCGCAGCGCACTCGGCGAGGCGCTCGAGAAACAGGACGAATAGACGTGGTCAGCGCAGCGCGGCCTCGATGTTGCCGCCGTCCACGGTAAGGACCGCCGCCGTCGTCTTCTCCGCCAACGCCAGGTCGACAAAGGCCTTTGCTACGTCCTCTGCCAGCACTTCGCGGCCCAGCAGATTCCCGGACATGTAGGCCTCCTCGGAGAACCCGCGTGCCCGGGAGCGGTCCCGTACCATCTCCTGGGTCAGCAGCCCGCTGCGAATCCGGTCGGCGTTGACGGCGTTCGCACGGATCCCGTCCGCGCCATGATCGAGGGCATACTGACGCGTCAAGAAAAGCGTCGCCGCCTTCGGCAAGCCATACGGACCGAATTCCCGGCCTGGATTGACCGCCTGCTTCGAGGTATTGAACAGCAGGACCCCGCCGGTCCCCTGTTCCCGCATGATCCGCACCGCCGCCTGAGCGACCCGCTGATGGGCGAAGAAGTTCAGTTCGAAACTCTCCCGTAGGACCCGTTCGTCGACATCCCCGATCCTGCCCTGCCATGCCGCGCCGGCGTTGGAGACAAGGATGTCGACGCCTCCAAAGCGCTCGCTTATCTCCGCGAAGGCACGGGCGACATCCCGGTCCCGGGTCACGTCGCAGGCGACGGCGAAGCCACCCAGGCTGTCCGCGAGCGGGGCCACCGCCCCGGCGTCGAGATCGAGCAGGGCGACCTCCGCACCGGCATCGGCGAACGCGCACGCCGTCGCCTGACCGAT
>PBPM01000066.1 GCA_002724635.1 Rhodospirillaceae bacterium | reverse complement strand
GCATGTAGGCATCTGAGCAGTCGGCGATGTTAGCCGTACTTGGCATATTGACAGTCTTAGAGATCGCCCCGGTGATAAAGGGCTGCGCTGCGGCCATCATCCGGATGTGGCTCTCTACAGACAGGAAGCGCTTGCCGAGCTTGCCGCAGGGATTGGCACAGTCGAAGACTGGCAGATGCTCGTCTTTCAGATGCGGCGTGCCCTCGAGGGTCATGGTGCCGCAGGCATGGTTGTTCGCGGCAGCGATCTGTTTCTCGTCAAAGCCGAGCGCGGAGAGCATGTCGAATGACATGTCTTCGAGCTGGCCCGCGTCGATCCCGAGGGTCTCGGTGCAGAATGCCTCGCCGAGCGTCCACTTATTGAACGCGAAGCGGATGTCGAACGCGGTGCCGAGCCCTTCCTCGACCGCGGCGATCTGTTCGTCGCCGAAGCCCTTTTCGGCCAGTGTTGCGTGGTTGATTCCCGGCGCGTCGGCCAGCGAGCCGTGTCCCACGGCGTAGCTCGACATCTCGTCGATCTGCTTCGGAGTGTAGCCAAGATTATGTAGCGCCTCGGGGACCATCCGGTTGATGATCTTGAAGTAGCCGCCGCCCGCCAGCTTCTTGAACTTCACCAGCGCGAAGTCCGGCTCGATGCCAGTGGTGTCGCAGTCCATGACCAAGCCTATCGTGCCCGTGGGCGCGATCACCGTCGTTTGGGCATTGCGATAACCATGCGTCTCACCTAGCTTGAGGGCTAGGTCCCAAGCGCACTTTGCGGCCTCGGCGATAGCCGGCTCCGGGCAATTCGCGTGGTCGAGGGCGACCGGATCGGTCGACAGGTTCTCGTAGCCGGAGGTCTTGCCGTGGGCCGCGCGGCGATGATTGCGGATCACCCGCAGCATGTGCTTCGCGTTCTTCTTATAGCCGGGGAAGGCACCCAACTCCTCGGCCATCTCGGCCGAGGTTGCATAGCAGACGCCGGTCATGAGTGCGCTGATGGACGCGCACAGGGCCCGGCCTTCGTCGCTGTCATAGGGCAGAGACGAGGCCATGAGCAGTCCGCCGATATTGGCGAAGCCTAGGCCCAGCGTGCGGTACTCGTAGCTCAGTTGAGCGATTTCCTTGGACGGGAACTGGGCCATCAGGACGGAGATTTCGAGAGTGATCGTCCACAGGCGGACCGCATGTTCGAAGCCGGCCACGTCGAACGCGCCGTCCGTGTCGCGGAACGTCATCAGGTTCAGTGAGGCGAGGTTGCAGGCAGTATCGTCGAGGAACATGTACTCAGAGCAGGGATTGGACGCGTTGATGCGCCCCGATTCCGGGCATGTGTGCCAGTCGTTTATGGTGGTGTCATATTGGATGCCGGGGTCTGCGCACGACCAGGCGGCTTGCGATATCTTGTCCCACAACTCGCCCGCGTCGACCGACTTCGCAACCTCGCCGTCGGTGCGCCGTCGCAGGTCCCAGGTCCCGCCGCCCTCGACTGCCTTCAGGAATTCGTCGTTGACCCGGACCGAGTTGTTGGAATTCTGGCCTGAGACGGTCAGATAGGCCTCGGAGTCCCAGTCCGTGTCGTAGGTCTGGAACTCGATTTCCTTGAAGCCTTGGCGGGCGAACTGGATCACCCGCTGGGCGTAATTTTCGGGCACCATGGCGCGGCGCGCCGCACGGATAGCCTTCTTGAGCGCCGGATTCTCGGCCGGCACGAAGCGTTCGTCGCCGTCGGGCGCATTGCCGTTATGGCAGGCGTCCATGATGGCCGTCAGATGCTGCTGGCAGGTGATAGAGCCGGTGACTAGTGCTGCCACCTTCTGTTCCTCGGTGACCTTCCAGTCGATATAGGCCTCGATGTCGGGGTGATCGACGTCGACCACGACCATCTTAGCTGCGCGCCGGGTGGTGCCGCCGGATTTGATCGCGCCCGCCGCCCGGTCGCCGATCTTCAGGAAGCTCATCAGGCCGGACGACTTGCCGCCACCCGAAAGGGCCTCGTTCTCGCCGCGGATGCGGGAGAAGTTCGAACCCGTGCCCGATCCGTATTTGAATAGCCGCGCTTCGCGGACCCACAGGTCCATGATGCCGCCGTCGTTGACCAGGTCGTCCGACACGGACTGGATGAAGCAGGCATGGGGCTGGGGGTGCTGGTAGGAGCTCTTGGACTTGGTTAGCCGTCCGGTCTGGTAGTCCACATAGTGGTGGCCTTGGCCCGGGCCATCGATGCCATAGGCCCAGTGCAGCCCGGTGTTGAACCATTGTGGGCTGTTCGGTGCCGCGATCTGTGCCGCGAGCATGTATCGCATCTCGTCATAGTATGCGCTGGCGTCCTCGGCGCTATCGAAATATCCGCCCTTCCAGCCCCAGTAGGCCCAAGTGCCGGCCAGCCGGTCGAAGACTTGGCGCGCGTTGGTCTCTCCGCCATAGCGCCTGTCTTTGCTTAGGTTTTTCAGCTTGGCTTCATCGGCTGTATGGCGCCAAAGGAACTCCGGCACGTCTTCTTCCTTGACGGGCTTCAGCCGTAACGGCACGCCGGCTTTGCGGAAATATTTCTGTGCCAGAATATCGCACGCGACCTGGGTCCAAGCCGCGGGGACTTGGATGTCATCGGCAGCGAACACGACGGAACCGTCCGGGTTCCGGATCTCGCTGGACGTGCTGCGAAACTCAATCGCGGCGTAAGGACTCTCACCCTCATTCGTGAAGCGGCGCTGGATCCGCATAAAACCCCCCATGGTCGGCGCAGTTTAAGCGCCGTTAAGTAAAACTAAGCCAAGGTGGCCGCTCTCAATTGCAACGTTCGCCGAAGGCGGTCCCCGCCGAGTCCGTGGCGTTTTCATGACAAAGAACACCAAATCTCGGTAATTTTGGACGGTAAACCACAAGATATTTGCGCCGCAACCACATTTTGGACCGGCACGCCAAGTATCACCAATATACTGTGCCTCAGCGGACAGCCGCATGGATATGAGGACGTGACATCATGGCTCTGGCCAAACTAGGAGGTGGGTGCCATAGTCCCGCGAAACACCGCCGCAAAATGGGGTTCGGACACACGATGGCTACGTTGGGAACGCTGCTCAAGACCATGATCTCGGGCGTACTTGTCGGGGCCGACAAGTATGGCAACCGCTATTATCGCGGGCGGGGGCGCAATCGCCACAACCGGGAGCGTCGCTGGGTCGTGTACAAGGGCCGTCCGGAGGCCAGCAAGGTGCCGCCCGAATGGCACAGCTGGTTGCATCACATGACGGAATCGCCCCTTGATGAGGATCACCGTTACGACTGGCAGCAGGAGCATGTGCCAAACCTGACGGGAACGCGCGCGGCGTATCACCCGCCTGGCAGCGTGTTACGTGACGGCGAGCGCCGGCGCGGGACCGGCGACTACCAACCCTGGAGCCCGCAATAGACTTCGGACGGCGGAGTTTTCTTTCGTCAACGGGTTATTTTGGTGAGCGCGTTAGGATGAAAAAGTCGTCACAGCGGGAAATTCGGAACGTGCTGACCGGCCTCGCGGTGACCGCGGGCGTTTTCGTGCTCCTCGCGCTGGTCTTCGGTCCCGCCCGCGTCAGCGGCAGCCGAACCATCGACCTGAGTGCCGTTTTCGGCCGGACCGACGGGCTGCGGGTCGGCAGCCCCGTGCATGCGGCGGGTATTCAGGTCGGGGAGGTGGCCGCCCTTGATCTCACCGATCGGTTCCGTGTCCACGCTGTCCTGCGGATCGACTCAACTATTCAACTCGACACCGACGCCTCGGCGGCGATCGTCACCGATGGCATTTTCGGCAGTAAGCTGGTGCGGCTCGATATTGGCGGTGGTGACCAGATGATCGGTGATGGTGGTCGGATCGCCTTCACTGAGGACGCGATCGTACTGGATGACCTGCTCGAGTTGATAATCAGCCGGGCGAAGGCTTTACAGGAAGAGGATGTCAGGAAATGAAACGGGGTGCGGTTGAGACTATAATGGGTGCCGTCGTGCTGGTTATAGCGCTCGGCTTTGTCTTCTATGGCGCGCAGTCGATCGACCTCCGCAACGATGACGGCTACCAGCTGACCGCGCGGTTCCTCAAGGTCGGCGGGCTTGACCGCGGTAGCGATGTTCGGATCTCCGGCGTCAAGGTCGGCACTGTCATCGACCGTAAACTCGACGACCAGACATTCGAGGCTGTGGTCACGTTCACGGTACGCGGCGACATCGCGCTGCCCTTAGATACCGAGGCGGGCGTGACCGCCGAGGGGCTTTTGGGCGGCAAGTATCTGCGCCTGTTTCCCGGCAAGGCGCGCGAGACCCTCGCGATGGACGGCGAGATCGTCCAGACCCGCGACTTTCAGGCGCTCGAGGATGCCGTGTCTGAAATAATTTTTCTGGCGACCGGGTCGAATTGATCCCGTATTTCCCGCGCGTGGTAGCCTAATGTATCGGGGACGGGTCCTCCGGGCAATCATGCTTGCGGCCGGGTTGTTGCTGGCCGGGGCTGCGCAGGCTCGGGATGAAACGCCCGGCGGTCAGCAGGGGTCGGGCTCTGTCGGGGCCGTTCTCCAGGGTCTCGACAAGGTGACGGCACGTATTTCGACCTTCGAGGCACCCTTCGATGTGCCGGTCCGCTTCGGGTCGCTGGTAATTCAGGCACGGGCCTGCCACAAGGCGCCGCCCACCGAGGCACCCGAGAGCACGGCGTTCTTGGAGATCAACGAGACCTTCGAGACCTTGCGGCCGCGCGATGTCTTCACGGGCTGGATGTTCGCATCGAGCCCCGCGGTCTCGGCGCTTGAACACCCGGTCTACGACGTTTGGGTCGTCGACTGTATGAAGGCTTCGAACTCCGAGTCCGACAGTTCCGGCTGAAACTCTGCATTGACCTTGAGCGCAGCGGCAAGCTTCTTCCTGTAGTTTGTTCGCCCGATCTCGGCAGCACCGAACTGGCGCAGATGGTCGGTGACGAACTGGCTGTCCAGCAGGACGAAGCCGCCTTTCCGCAGCCGGGCCGCTAGGTGGCAAAGCGCGACCTTGCTTGCATCGCGCGCGCGCGAGAACATGCTTTCGCCGAAGAACGCCCCGCCGAGGCTCACGCCATACAGCCCGCCCATCAACTCACCATTATCCCAGCATTCGACCGAGTGCGCGAACCCCATATCGAACAGTCTTGCGTAGAGCTGTTCGATTTCGTCGTTGATCCAGGTTTCGGGGCGGTTCCCCTGTGGCTCGGCACAGCCGCGCACCGTGCCATGAAAATCGCTGTTGCACCGTATCTCAAAGGGGTAGGCGCGGATGGTCTTGCGCAGGCGGCGCGGAATGTGGAACGCCTCCAGCGGCAGCACGCCGCGAATGTCGGGATCGATCCAGTAGAGATCGTTGTCGTGTCGGGTCTCGGCCATGGGGAATATTCCGCTGGCATAGGCGTCTAGGAGAATCTGCGGTGTCAGTCCGGACATCGCGCAAGCCTAGTCCGTCGCGACAAAACTTTCGAGCCAGTGGATGTCGAACTCGCTGGCGATGAAGTCGGGCGCGTCGGCGAGTTTCTGGTGAAGCGGGATCGTTGTGGACACGCCCGACACTACTATCTCGCCCAGCGCCCGACGCAGGCGCATCAACGCTTCGTCGCGGTCGCGGCCGTGCACGATTAGTTTGGCGACCAGACTGTCGTAATAGGGCGGGATGCTATAGCCCGCGTATAAAGCTGAATCGACCCGGACGCCCAGGCCGCCCGGCGCGTGGAATTCCTCGACCCGGCCCGGGGACGGGGTAAACGTCCCCGAGTCTTCGGCATTGATACGACACTCGAAGGCGTGGCCGGAAATCTCGATGTCCTCTTGGCGCAGGCTCATTTCCTCGTCCGCGGCGATCCGGATCATCTCCGAGACAATATCGATGTCGCAGATCATCTCGGTGATCGGGTGCTCGACCTGGACGCGCGTGTTCATCTCGATGAAATAGAACTCGCCATCCTCGTAAAGGAACTCGAAGGTCCCGGCGCTGCGGTAGCCGATGCGTGCGGCCGCGTCGGCGCAGACCTTGCCTATCCGCTCGCGCGTCGCCTCGTCGAGGATCGGGCAGGGGGCTTCCTCGAGGACCTTCTGGTGCTTGCGCTGCAGCGAGCAGTCGCGCTCGAATAGGTGGACCGCGTTTCCCTTGCCGTCGGCGATCACCTGAACTTCGACATGGCGGGGCCTACCCAAGAATTTCTCGATATAGACCGTGTCGTCTCCGAAATTTGCCTTGGCCTCCGTCCCCGCGAGGGTGAAGGCGGCCTCGATATCCTCGGCGCACTCGACCACCTTCATGCCGCGTCCGCCGCCGCCCGACGCGGCTTTGACGATGACCGGATAGCCGATATCGTCGGCGATTGCGCGAGCGTCCGCCGACGTGCGTACAGCGCCACCGGATCCCGGGACCACCGGCACGCCGGCCTTCTTCATGGCGTCCTTCGCCGCGACCTTGTCGCCCATAGTTGCTATCAGGTCTGCGCTGGGCCCGATGAAGGTGATGCCATGCTCCTCGACGATCCGAGCGAAGTTCGCATTCTCCGACAAGAAGCCGTAGCCCGGATGGATCGCATCCGCATCGGTTACCGTTGCGGCCGACAGGATGGCCGGGATGTTCAGATAGCTGTCGGTAGCCGATGGAGGGCCAATGCACACGCTTTCATCGGCGAGGCGCACATGCATGGCATCCGAATCCGCCGTCGAATGCACAGCCACCGTCGAGATGCCCATCTCCTTGCAGGCGCGGTGGATGCGCAGCGCGATTTCGCCGCGGTTCGCGATCAGGACCTTGTTGAACATCTGGGTGCCGGCCGGGATTATTCGAGAACGGCGAGGACTTCGCCAAATTCGACCGGCTGGCCGCTCGCCACCATGATGCTCTTTACCTTCCCCGCACGCGGCGCCTTGACCTCGTTAAAGGTCTTCATTGCCTCTATCAGCATTAGGGTTTGCCCCTCGCTGACTGTGTCGCCGGCCTTCACGTAGGGTGGGTCCTCGGGCGCCTGAGCCAAGTAGATCGTCCCCACCATTGGGGACGTGACCGCGTCCAGATGCGCCGCGATATCGCCGCCACCCGATGCAGCCGGGGCCTCCGGGGCAGCGGGTGCGGCGGTCGCCGCCGGCACCGGGCTCGTCGCGACGGTGCCCGCATCGGGTATGGCCACGCGGATGCGCTTGCCGTTGTCCTCATACTCAATCTCGGCCAGCCCTGTTTCGTTCAACAGGCCGGCAAGCTTGCGGATGAGGGCTGGGTCGATGTCAAAGGAATCACTCATTTGCTACAGATCCATTCGCGCCGCGAGCGCGTATATAGCCAGCACATAGCTATGGGAGCCGAAGCCGCATACGACACCCGTCGCGGCCGCGCTGATATATGACTTATGCCGAAACTCCTCGCGCGCGAAGATGTTTGATAGGTGGACTTCGACGATGGGGATGTCGAGCAGCCGTAGAGCGTCATGAACTGCGACCGACGTGTGGGTGTAGGCACCTGCGTTGATGGCCAGTCCGGTCGCGCTGGAGCGTGCCTCCTGGATCCAAGCCACCAGCTCGCCCTCATGATTCGATTGTCGAAAGTCGAGTGCGAAGCCTGTCGTCTGGGCCGCCTCAGCACAACGGACCTCTATATCAGCCAGCGAGTCCCCGCCATATATACCGGGCTCGCGCTCGCCAAGAAGGTTCAGGTTCGGCCCGTTCAAGACCCATATGGAACCGCGCTCTGTCACTCACTTCATCCGATCACCATGGCCCAGTGATGCGGGTTAACACAGGGCACGATTCAGGGCAATTCGGGTGTCCGCGAGATCGCTGAGGATTTCGCTTGAATTTCAGAGGCCTTACGTTCGATCAGCACCTTTTTGGACAGCTGGTTCATGGCTTGGCTCACCGTTACCTTGTCCATGGCGGTTTGATCGCATACGCCGTTGGCGCTATTGGGGCCGAACCGGCCGAGCGCTGCCAGCATCCGCCATTCGGGAACTCGGAGGCCGAACCGCTCGTTATAGTCCCGGGCAATGGCGTTGTTGACCGCGTTCGGAAGTATCGACAGCTGGTAGAGAAGGAACGCCACAAGAATGAGGTACGGGCCTTCGGGACTTTCAGCGGCATAGGAAATGACGCAGCCTTGAAATCGTTTTATATGAAAAAATTTTTATTATTCGGCGCGCTGGGACAATTGCTCTCGCTGGGCGAAGATGTGGTCTTCGGGGAGGGCCCGCTCGGCGCCGGCAGATTCGCGGTATCTGCCGTATCGGTGTTTCGGATCGAGGGCCGGGTCAGGAGCGGCTGCCAAGATGCGTCTGGATCGCGGTGAACACGTCCTCGAACATGCCGGTCGTCAGCCGACCGGTGTTCGTGTTGTACCGCGAGCAGTGATAGCTGTTGACAAGCAACACCGGCCTGCCGCCGACGGCGATGTCGTGTTGCGCGCCGTGGCCGAACTTGAATGCCGATTGCCTATAGCCGAGGGTCGTCAGGGTCGCATTGTGGGCGAGCCCGCCGAGGGCCAGCACAACCCGCAGCTCGGTCATCGCATCCAGCTCGGACACTAGGAACGGCTGGCAGGCCTTAACCTCGGCGCCCACCGGCTTGTTCTGGGGCGGTACGCAGCGCACCGCGTTCGTGATCCGGCAGTCGTCGAGCGTGACCCCGTCATCTGGCCTTGCGTCGTAGGTGCCATGGGCGAAGCCGAACTTCCGCAGGGTCGGGTAGAGGAGATCGCCAGCATAATCGCCTGTGAAGGGACGGGCGGTGCGGTTCGCCCCCTTAAGGCCGGGCGCGAGACCGACCACGAGCAGGCGGGCGTCGGTGCCGCCGAAGCTCGGAACCGGCCCGTTATGAAAGTCGGGAAACTTCGTCTGATTGTAGGCTCGAAAGTCGACCAAGCGCGGGCATAGCGGGCAGTCCTGCGCGGGGGCATCCATGGCGTTCAGTCGCCGGTTCCGGTGGCCCGATCGTCGTCCTCGTAATCGTCGTCCTCGTAATCGTCATCGAACTCGTCCTCCGGGCCGTCATAGTCATAATCATCGTCGTAATCTTCGTCGCGCGCCGACCGGCTCGCGCGTTCGCGCGT
>PBPM01000065.1 GCA_002724635.1 Rhodospirillaceae bacterium | reverse complement strand
GCCGTAGTGCCGAGACCTCGATCCCGACAGGGACAGCTCCCTAGTGGATTAGTAAGGTCTCCGGGACTAATGCCGCCTGACGCGACACCCAGCAGACCGTCCGTCGACGAACGTAGGCGCGCGGCGCATGGTCTGCAACCGCGCGGCGCCGAATTCCTCAGTCGTCGGCGAGAAGCGCGGCCAGCTTCTCGACCTGCTCGGCGACCACGTCGATCTGTGCCGCGACCCGCTCCTCGGTGGCGGCGACCGCGGACTGAGTCTCGCGCGCGGCGTCGTTGCGCACCTCTTCTAGCTCGTCGCGTGTGTCGGACAGTTCGTCGGTTACCAAAAGCCCTGCCATCACCATGAGGCTGGTGTCACCGATCTGGCCGACCTGCTCGACGAGTTCGCTCACCTTGCCATCGAGATAATTAGCCAAGCTCGACAGATGGGATTCTTGGCCGTCCTCGCAGGCGATGCGATAGTCGCGTCCATTGATTTTGATCTCGACCTGCGCCACGTCTCCGCCTTCGCTATTGCGCCAGCACGGTGCGCAGGCGATCGATTGCGCTGTCTAGCCGGACCGATACCGAGCCCGACGTTTCCTGAAGCGTCGCGAACGCCGCATGCAGCTGGGTCAATTCCCCCTGCAGGCGCGCACTCTCCTCGCCCGCACCGGCCGCATCACCCGCCTGCGCCTCGCGTTTCGAGAGGGCGCCCTCGAGCTGCGCGAGCGCCAAATCAAGACGTTTGTTCGCATCGTTAAGTTTCGACATCACCAATTCTCCAACGGCGCCATCGTACGCGGGCGCGAGTCGCACGGTCAACCATCGCACGGCCGCGAATCCCCTATGAATCCGCAGTGGAAAAACCTCTGAAGTAGGCGTTGACGCCTCGCGGGGGGACCGGCATGTTGCCGCCGCTTGACCCTGTGCGGTTTTTGCCGCCATTTCGACCCATCGCCGTGTCCGAAGGCGCGTAAAAAATATGAACGACATTGCATCCGAAGCCGTTTCCAGCGCCCACGCGCAAATGGCGAACGCCATTCGAGTTCTATCCATGGACGCGGTGCAAGCCGCCAATTCCGGCCACCCCGGCGCCCCGATGGGCATGGCGGACATGGCGACTGTGCTGTTCACCCGCCACCTCAAGTTCGATGCCGCGAATCCAGACTGGCCGGACCGTGACCGGTTCATCCTGTCGAACGGGCACGCCTCGATGCTGCTCTACTCGCTTCTGTATCTGACCGGTTCACCCGACATGAGCCTCGACGAGATCAGGAATTTCCGCCAGCTCGGCAGCCGCACACCAGGCCACCCGGAATACGGCCACGCGGCCGGCGTTGAGACGACCACCGGGCCGCTCGGTCAGGGCATCGCCAACGCCGTCGGCATGGCGCTTGCCGAACGCATGATGAACGCCCGATACGGCGACGCGCTGGTCGATCACCACACCTATGTGTTCGCCGGCGACGGCTGCCTGATGGAGGGCATCAGCCACGAGGCCATCTCGCTCGCCGGTCATCTGAACCTGTCGCGCCTGATCGTGCTGTTCGACGACAATGATATCTCGATCGATGGCGGCACCGACCTGTCCGTGTCGGACGACCAGCTGATGCGTTTCCAGGCTAGCGGATGGGACGTGACCCGGATCGACGGCCACGACCCCGCAGCGATCGATTCGGCGCTGACCGCCGCCAGGACGAGCGGCAAGCCGTCGCTCATCGCCTGCCGGACGATCATCGGATACGGCTCGCCCAGCAAGCAGGGAACATCGGCGACCCATGGGGCACCGCTCGGCGATGAAGAGATCGCCGCCACCCGCGCCGAACTCGGCTGGACCCACGCGCCCTTCGAGGTGCCCGACGACATCTTGGCGGCATGGCGGGCGGCCGGCGCACGCGGCGCGGCCGAACGCGCGACGTGGACCGAACGGCATGCTGCGCTCGCCGCCGACACGCGCCGGGCGTTCGACGACACCGTCGCAGGCGCATTGCCTGCGGCGTTCGACGACACCGTCAACGCCTTTAAGAAGCAGCTCTCGGCGGACGCGCCGAAATGGGCGACCCGCAAGTCGAGCCAGGAGGCGCTCGAGGTGATCACGCCGCTGGTCGAGACCATGATCGGCGGCTCCGCCGACCTGACGGGCTCGAACAACACCAAGACAGCCTGTATGGATCCCGTTCAGGCCGACGCCTTCAGCGGGCGCTACATTTACTACGGCGTGCGCGAGCACGGCATGGCCGCGGCCATGAACGGCATGGCCTTGCATGGCGGCTTCATTCCCTATTCGGGCACCTTCCTGACCTTCACAGACTACTGCCGCCCCTCGATCCGGCTGTCGGCACTGATGGGCCTGCGGGTGATCTATGTCATGACCCACGATTCCATCGGTCTAGGCGAGGACGGCCCAACCCATCAGCCGGTCGAACATGTGGCGAGCCTGCGCGCGATGCCGAATGTGAATGTCTTCCGGCCCGCGGACGCGGTCGAGACGGCCGAGTGCTGGGCCCTGTCGCTGCAATCCACCGCCACTCCGTCGGTCCTGGCGCTAACCCGCCAGGGCCTGCCGACCGTACGCCACGAACACACCGACGAGAATCTCTGTGCGCGCGGCGCATATGTACTGGCCCCGGCCGACGGCGCGCGGGTTGCGACGATTCTTGCCAGCGGTTCGGAGGTGGAAATCGCGCTCGCGGCGCGCGACGCGCTGCAGGCCGACGGCATCCCCACAGCATTGGTTTCCATGCCCTGCTGGGAACTCTTCGACGCTCAGGACGCGGCCTACAAGGCCGAGACGCTGGGCGACGGCGTCCTCGTCGCGGTCGAGGCGGGTGTCCCATTCGGTTGGTCGCGCTACGGCGTGGATGAGGCCGACGTGGTCGGCATGCGTACCTTCGGCGCCTCCGCGCCCGCGCCCGAAGTCTACAGGCATTTCGGCATCACGCCGGACGCCGTTGCCGAACGGGTAAAGGAAGCAATGTCCTGACCGCGCAGCGGACAGGCGACAAAAAGACGTAGATCATGATGATCAAAACGAGGAGAAAGTAATGGCGGTTCGGGTAGCAATCAACGGGTTCGGGCGAATTGGACGCCTAGTGATGCGAGCGGCGTATGAATCGGGCCGCAAGGACGTCACGTTTGTGGCGATCAACGATCTGGGTTCGGTCGACGTGAACGCACATCTGTTGCAGTACGATTCTATCCACGGTCGGTTCCCCGGCACCGTGAAAGCCGGCAAGTCTTCGATCAACCTGGGCGCCAAGTCTACTATCGGCCGCTCGGTCAAGGTCTTCGCCGAGCGCAACCCGGCCGACCTGCCCTGGGGCGATCTCGGGATCGACGTGGTGCTGGAGTGCACGGGCTTCTTTACGTCGAAGGAAACCGCAGGCCGCCACATCGACGCCGGCGCCAAGAAGGTGCTGATCTCGGCCCCTGCGACGAATGCCGACCTTACGGTCGTTCAAGGCGTCAACGATAAGAAATTGCGTAAGTCACACACGGTCGTCTCGAACGCATCCTGCACGACCAACTGCCTCTCGCCCGTGGCCGCCGTGCTGAACAAGACGGTCGGCATAAAGCATGGCTTCATGACCACGGTGCACGCCTACACTGGTGACCAACCGGTGCAGGATACGCTGCACAAGGATCTGCATCGCGCGCGCGGCGCAGCTATGTCGATCATCCCGACTTCGACGGGTGCGGCCCGCGCGGTCGGCCTTGTGTTGCCCGAACTCGCCGGCAAGCTCGACGGTACGGCCGTCCGCGTCCCCACGGCCAACGTCTCCATGGTCGACCTCGTCATCGAGGCCAATAAGGTGACCAGCTCGGAAGCTATCAACGCCGCCATGATCAAGGCCGCGGAGAAGGGTCCGCTAAAGGACATACTCACCGTCAACGACGCGCCCCTCGTCTCCTCGGACTTCAATCATGATCCGGCGAGCTCGGTGTTCGACCTGACCCAGACGCAAGTCACGGATGGCCGCATGGTTCGAGTGCTGAGCTGGTACGACAATGAGTGGGGTTTCTCGAACCGCATGAGTGATACCGCGGTTCAGATGGGCCGCCTCGGCTAACCCTGTGCCCGCAAAACCCTGCCCATAATTTCGGCGGAAAAAGAACAAAAACCGAATGTTCAGCATGGGAACGTGTGGGTTTCTTCTTGCAGGAAGAATTTCTGAACGTGACTGGTCTCATACTTGGAAGACGATGCAGTCACCGTCTACTAAACGGCACTACCGAGCGGTCGTTCCCTGAAGTGTTCGGCCAGAAAATCGACGAACGCCCGGACCTTGGCCGAGAGGTGCCGCCCCGGCGGATAGATGACATGCACCGACGGCTCAGGCTGAGCATATTCCTCCAGCACCTCGACCAGCCTTCCCGCTTCAAGGTCCGGCCCCACCATCCAAGTAGGTAGGTTGACTACACCAAGCCCCTCGATCGCGGCCTCCAGCAGCACCTCGCCGTTGTTCGAGGTGAGACTACCGGTGGCCTCAATCACATGCTCCTTGCCCTTGGTGTCCGTCATTAGCCAAGTGTTGCCACTGGAGAGATAAGAGTAGACGAGACAGTTATGGTCCCGGAGATCCAAAGGTCCCTCAGGCTTGCCATTCTTCTTCCAATAACCGGGCGTCGCAGCTACCACGCGGCGGGCCTCCGCGAGCTTGCGGGCGATGAGGCTTGAATCCTTCAGTTCGCCGACGCGGATCAGCATGTCTGCGCCCTCCGCAATTGGGTCCACGAACTGGTCGGACATGGACAGTTCCATCGACACATAGGGGTGGCGCTCGAGGAACTGACCGAGAATGGGAACGATGTGGCGCCGACCGAAAACCACGGGCATGTTCACCCGCAACGCGCCGCGAGGCTGGGCATTGAGTTCGGTCACCGCCGCCTCTGCTTCATCGATGTCAGCCAAAATCTGCCGGCAGCGCTCGTAGTAGGCGCGCCCCTCTTCGGTCGGGGCAAGCTGACGGGTGGTCCGGTTGAACAACCGCGCGCCCAGCCGGTCCTCGAGACGCGAAATCTGCTTGCTCACGGCAGAAGGCGTGAGGTTAATCGATCGCGCCGCCGCGGAGAAACTGCCTGATTCGACGGCTTTTACGAAAAGCCCCATCGATGTCAGCGTATCCATTCAAATCACCTAATATATTCCGTTATGGCACAATTCTTGTAATCGTCTTTGGCGTCCACGACAATACGTCATGGAAACAGAAACCTCGCGAAAGATGCGTAATTTCGATAGGCGAGTAGCGATAACCTACTCGGTTGAACACAGCCCACTGGAGATCGTCGGCTGATGACTAAAGTCAAAAGGGATCGCGCCAACGCATGGATCATCGTCCATGACTTCGACCAGGCAGTAGCGGCCCTCGCCGCCGCAAATGCGCTGGACCATCCCATCACGCTCCTCAGTGCGCCCGGTGCCGCGCGCGCGGGTGGTGCGGCTTGGTGGCGCGAGTTGATGACGCAGGCGACGGCGGCCATCCCGCACCTGGACGCCGAATGGATTCTCGACTGTGCGGACGAACCCGGCATGGCGCTGGCAGCGCTGCGCGAGGGTGTGCGGGCAATCGCGCTTGACGCCGAATACGACACGCGCGCACGGGTGGAACAAATCGCCAAGCGATTGAATGCGACACTGGTAAAAGTGGACCGCGCCGGCATACTTGATCTGGCCGGCGCAAACAATCCACAGCGCGCGTGCGAACTCCACCTCTCCAAACCACCCCATGGCGTTGCAAAACCCGGCGCCCTCGGCTAATTCACTTGTGTTCAAAGTCCTGCCCGTGACTTGACCGCGCGGCGCGATGGACCGGCTCCGACAACGGGAAACAGCGACATGAAAGTCACGCAGCGCGTCCGGAAAATCCTCTCCTGGTACGAAAGTGACAACCCGGGCACCAAAGCCAATCTCGCGCGCATTCTGATGACCGGCAGGCTCGGCGGCACCGGCAAGATGGTCATCCTTCCGGTCGACCAAGGCTGGGAACACGGCCCGGCCCGCAGCTTCGCGCCGAACCCACCGGCCTATGATCCTCATTACTTCCCCCAGCTGGCCATCGATGCCGGGCTGAACGCCTACGCCGCGCCACTGGGTCAGCTCGAGGCGGCGGCGGACAGCTTCGCCGGCACAGTCCCGCTGATCCTGAAGATGAACTCGTCGAACTCCCACGCGACCACCAAGGACCAGGCGGTCACGGCTTCCGTCGGCGATGCGCTTCGCCTCGGCTGCGGCGCGGTCGGCTTCACCATCTATCCCGGCTCGGACGATGCCTTCGAAATGATCGAAGAAATTCGCGAAATCAGCGAGGAGGCGAAGACCTTCGGCATCGCGACCGTGATCTGGTCCTATCCGCGCGGCGGCAACCTGTCTAAGGAAGGCGAGACAGCGATCGACGTCACGGCCTATGCCGCCCATATGGCCGCGCAGCTGGGCGCCCACATCATCAAGGTCAAGCCGCCGACCGATCATATCGAAAACCCGGATGCCAAGAAGGTCTACGACGCCGAGAAGATCGACATCTCGAGCCTCAGCGGCCGCATTGCCCACATCATGGAGAGCTCGTTCGGCGGTCGCCGCCTGGTGGTGTTCTCAGGCGGCGCGGCCAAGGGAACCGATGCGGTCTATGACGAGATCCGCCAGCTCCGCGACGGCGGTGCGAACGGCTCGATCATCGGCCGCAACTCATTCCAGCGCTCCCGCGAGGACGCGCTCAAACTGCTCGCGAATGTGATCAAGATCTATCAGGGCAAGTTCTGAGCGCGCGCCGGACAGACAGCGCCGGCGACGATTACCGCTGTCGGCTGTACCTGATCAGCCCGCCCAATCTCGGCGGCGACAGGCTGACTAATTTCGCAGCAGCACTCGAGAGCGCGCTGGGGGCCGGCGATGTCGCCTGCCTGCAGCTCCGTCTGAAGGACGTCGACGAGGCGCCGGTGGACGACGATGAGATCAGGCGGGCTGTGCGCGCTCTGATGCCGGTGACCCGCGAACATGACGTGGCCTTCATTCTCAACGACCGCCCGGACCTCTCGACCGAACTGGGCTGCGATGGGGTGCATGTGGGCCAAGACGACGCCTCCTATGCCCAGGCCCGCGCGATATTGGGCGACGATGCGATCGTCGGCGTCACGTGCCACGATTCGCGCCATCTCGCGCTCGAGGCCGCGGAGGCCGGCGCAGACTATGTTGCCTTTGGTGCCTTCTTCGAGACCGGCACCAAGTCCCCGAAGAGTCGTGCCGGGATGGATGTCCTGACTTGGTGGTCCGATTTCACCGAGGTGCCCTGCGTGGCAATCGGCGGTATAAGCGCCGACAATTGCCGCCCCCTAATCGCGGCAGGCGCTGACTTTCTTGCCGTTTCCGCAGGCGTATGGGCCCATCCCAACGGTCCCGCCGCAGCGGTCTGCGCATTCAACGCAGCCTTTAGCTGAGCCCCAGCCGGACTGGAAAAGGGCGCCGGCAACTGCTAGAGACGCGCCGCAGTGTGGAGCACAGGCGCGCATGCACATAAAATGAAGTTCAAACCTCCTCAGGCGAAGACCATGAAGATCGACGGCAACGAAATTCGACCGGGTAACGTAATCGAGCACCAGAACCGGCTCTGGCGCGCGGTGAAGACCCAGCATGTCAAACCAGGAAAGGGCGGCGCCTTCTTGCAAGTCGAACTCAAGGATATCCGCGACGGTACCAAGCTCAACGAGCGTTTTCGCTCGGCCGAGACCGTCGAGCGCGTCCGACTAGACCAAAAAGAGTATCAGTATCTATTCAGCGACGGCACCTCCCACACCTTCATGGATCAGGAAAACTATGAGCAGGTGACCCTCAGCGAGGGCATCATAGATTCCGACCAGTCGCGCTTCCTGCAGGATGGAATGGTGGTCCAGATCGAGTCCTATGAAGACGAGCCGATCGGCGTCGAGCTCCCCGAGCGCGTCACCCTCGAGGTCATTGAGGCCGACCCGGTCGTTAAAGGGCAAACCGCAACCTCCTCCTACAAGCCAGCGATGCTAGACAATGGCGTCCGCATTCAGGTCCCCCCGCACATTGAGGCCGGCACGGCCGTCGTGGTGAACACGGTTGACGCCACCTATGTAGAGCGTGCGCGCGGCTAGCCCGCAATCGCGCGCCATTCTGGGAATCCAAACAAACGTGCGCGGTTAAAACATGCGACCTGCTATCATCAATGTTATGGACAAGGCGGCTCGTCGGGCCGGTCGTGGCCTATCGCGCGACTTCGGCGAAGTGGAGCAGTTGCAGGTCTCACGCAAGGGTGCGGCAGACTTTGTCACAGCCGCGGATCGACGCGCCGAGGAGACGGTGCGCTACGAGCTGACAAAAGCGCGTCCCGAATTCGGCTTTCTTGGCGAGGAAGGCGGCACCCTTTCGGAGGGCGACGGCGTGCATCGCTGGATTGTCGACCCGCTGGACGGGACAACGAATTTTCTCCACGGCCTGCCACAATTCGCGGTGTCGATCGCACTCGAGGAGCGCGGCCAGATCGTGGCGGGTACGGTCTACAACCCGCTTACCGATGAACTGTTCTGGGCCGAACGCGGCACAGGCGCCTATCTAAATGACACACGGTTGCGGGTCTCGGCGCGCCAGCACATCTCCGAAAGCCTGATAGCGACCGGATTCCCGTTCCTTGGTCATGGCGATTATGAACGCTATATCCAGACCCTACGCGGCGTCATGAGTCAGGTGGCCGGCGTTCGCCGCTTTGGTTCGGCGGCGCTCGACCTGTCCTATCTGGCGGCGGGGCGTTTCGACGGTTTCTGGGAGTTTGATCTTAACATCTGGGACATCGCGGCTGGAATCCTGATTGTCCGCGAGGCAGGCGGCTTCGTGAGCGACATCGCAGGAAGCGACAGTATGCTCGTGACCGGGGAAGTCGTCGCCGGCAACGACCGCATCCACGATAAGCTCCGCAAATGCCTGCGCGAGGCCGATCCCGGTCCGACCCCGAGCGTCTAAGAACGTGATTTGCTAGTCGATCGGCGATCGATCGTCGAGGCGCAACTCGAATCATGGTGATATACCAGCACCGCCGAGCTCGACACTCTGCGCGCGCAGATAAACAATGACCGGACGACCATCGACGCCCAGAGGTGCGTTCTGAGCGGCATGGAGGTCGGAATCGCCGAACGCGAGTCGCGTTTGGCCGAGCTCACCGAGCGAGCCGAGAGGCCGTCCAGCGATTAGCGCGAGATTTCGCGACACGCCTAAGGCCAAGGGCCGCTTATGAACCAGCAACTCCCCGCGTTGCGACAGCGGCTCACCGTGCTTCGTATAGTTGTTATCCTCGCGCTGGCCGAGGCGTTCCTGTCGGACGTTCTTTAGGAACCCTACGTTGCGCTGTCGAAGTTGAAGCGGCAGATTAGCGAGCTCGTGCGGATGCTCTACCTTGAACGCTCGCCCAACGACGAACTACGACTCTCCGACTCACGGCTGCCCGCCCAAACCCAGAGCTTCATCTCCGCCGAATAATCTCAATCGTTGGAACGGTTGTCGATTTCAACGACGTTACGGTATGTTCGCACCCGTTATTCGGGCCCGCGCGGCCCAATATGGAGAACTAACGGGTCGAGCGACATGACACGGCAATTACCAAAAACGGCCCTAAAGGCCGTCCGCGGTGCGATGTTCGCATCAGTCGTTGGCGTCTCCGTAGGTCTCCTCCTTGCCGCACCGACCGCAGCCCAGCAGCCGGCTCTCGGCAGCACCAACAGCGTGGTCATTGACCTGGGTGTACTCGATGGCGGCGGCGGGCATCTCCTACCTGACGTAATTGCCGGTCAGCCTGCCCTCGCCGTCGGCGACGACTTCACCCCTCTCCCCCCAGCGCAGAAACCCATTTCGCGTCTCAAGGGCCCGCTCGCGAATCGCAGCATTGAACTGACGTTACCGAGCGAGCAACCGGCATTGTCGAACACCCGGAACAATACCGCCGCACCGGCACCGGTCAAGGCATCGCCGCCGGCACCGGTCAAGGCATCGCCGCTGGCACCGGTCAAGGCATCGACGCTGGCACCGGTCAAGGCATCGCCGCCGCCACCGAAACATTCGGCCGCACCGGCACCCGCTGTAGCCGCAGCACAGCCGACACCGCTCGTACCGGAGCCCCCGGCGCCTGCCGTGACACTACCACCGGCACCGGCTGCGCCGACCACAGCACCCACCGAGGATACTCCGCCGCCGCCGCCAACCCAGACGGCGGCGCCCGCGCCCACAACCCCGCGAGACGGCGACGAAACCCGCATTCTATTCGAGGCGGGTTTGGCCAACCTGAATGACGTCGCAAAGGCCGAGCTGGATTCCCTCGCCAAGCAAATGAAGAGCGACACGGGTATTCGTTTACAGCTGCAGGCCTATGCGGCCGGCACCAATGAAACAGCACCCGATGCGCTCTCTCGTGCGCTCGCGCGCCGACTTTCGCTCTCGCGCGCGCTCAAAGTTCGCTCGCATCTGATAGAACAGGGCGTCCGCAGCACCCGGATGGATGTTCGCGCGCTCGGCGTGAATGCAGAGCGCGGCCCGGCCGACCGGGTCGATGCCGTCATCGTTCGGCGATAGCAGGACTCAACGTCTTCGCCCTAAAGTCGTCATATATGCGCAGCAAAGTTATGCTAATTCGCGACAATGCACCATTGTACGCCTCGTCGCTGTGCATGAAGACATGCCGTGCCGCGATCATCGTCGGCGCAACCGGGTAGAGACTCCATGACCAACCTGCGCACCTATCCCACCCGCATGGGAATCTTCCTCGCCCTCGCAATCGGCGCAGCTGGGGTGCTGCATCGGCAGTTGCTAGATGCCTTCCTCGCCAACCCGGCGATCAACGGGATTATCATTGTCGTTCTGGCCTTCGGCCTGATTTACGTCTTCAGACAGGTCCTAATGCTACGGCTCGAGGTCAACTGGATCGAGAGCTACCAGAAACAGCAGCCCGGCGGCCCCT
>PBPM01000064.1 GCA_002724635.1 Rhodospirillaceae bacterium | reverse complement strand
TCCACAAGCTTCCGCTTGGCGCCGCGCTGGGGCACCGTGATCGCGACCTTGCGCTCCGCGCGCACGCCGAGCGCCTCGGCGATCAGCTCGATCTCCGACGGCTTGTGGCTCAACAGGATCGCAGGGGGCGCCGGCTTGTTCTCGTAGAACTGGCCGAGGAAGGCGCCGAGGACGTCGGGCAGCGGCACCGCCTTGTCGTGGCGCGGGTAATAGGCGCGGTTGCCGTAGTTGCGACCGGCCCGGAAGAAGAAGACCTGGATGCAGGTTCGTCCGCCATCTTGTTCGGCCGCCACGATGTCGGCGTCGCGCAGGTCTAGATTCTCGATGTTGATGTCCTGGTTCGACTGGATCTGGGTCATCGCCCGGATCCGGTCGCGAATGCGCGCCGCCGCCTCGAACTCCATCTTCTCAGAGGTGTCCTGCATTTCTGCCGCCAGCTCGTCCTGCACCTCGCGCGAGCGCCCGGTCAGGAAGCTGCGGGCCTGGTCTAGGAGGATTGCGTAGTCTTCGGCGCTGACCTCCCCGACGCAGGGCGCCGCGCAGCGCTTGAGCTGGTACTTCAGGCAGGCCCGTGAGCGGCCGGAGAAGACTGCATCGGAACAGCTGCGCAGCAGGAAGGCGCGCTCGAGCGCGTTGAGAGTGCGGTTGACGGCGCCGGCCGAGGCGAAGGGGCCGAAATATTCGCCGGGCAGGGTGCGCGCACCGCGATACTTGGTCACCCCCGGCCAGTCGGCCGGGTCGGGCCCGGTGCGGCTCTGACGCCGTGTCTCGAGTGTGGCGCGGGCCTTGCGGGCGTCCGGGTCGGCACCGGTCTTGGTGGTCTGCCGGTCGACGTGGCGGGGGATAAGGATGTAGGGGAAGCTCTTGTCATCGCGCAGGAGCACGTTGTAGCGGGGCGCCAGCTGCTTGATCAGGTTGGACTCCAGCAGCAGCGCCTCGGCCTCGGTGTGGGTCGTCACCACCTCGAGCTCGACCGTCTCGGCTACCATGCGCTGCAGCCGGTAGGGCAGGCGCGTCAGCTGGGTGTAGTTGGTCACCCGCCGGCGCAGGCTGCGGGCTTTGCCCACATACAGCGCGTCGCCGGCTGCGTTCAGCATCCGGTAGACGCCGGGGCCGTGGGGCAGGGTCACCAGCCGGTCGCGGATCACCTCGACGCCGCGCGGGGGCTCTGGCGCCGCGCCGGTCGCGGTTTCATCCTCGGCGTTGCTTGTGTCGGCCTTTTCGGTCATCAACCCAACTAAATACCCGGGCAGCGGTGGGGACGACAAGCCGATTGCGCTCGGCCGGTCAGCTGATCATGGAGCGAACACTGTCGAACTGGAATGCGAGATAGACCGCATAGAGGAAGACTAGCAGGCCGCCCCCAAACTGGCTCAGCCCGCCCTTGGTGAGCATTAGTGGCATCAGCAGCACCGTCACCCCGAGTAGCACCCAGATGTCGAAGGACAGGAGGATGTCCGGTACCGGCAGCGGCGCCACGATTGCGACGGCGCCGGTGATGCCAAGCAAGTTGAATATGTTGCTGCCCAGCACGTTGCCCAGCGCCACGTCGCTGTGACCGCGCACAGATGCGACGACGACGATGGCGAGTTCAGGCAGGCTGGTACCGATCGCCACCAGAGTCAGGCCGATCAGCGCTTTTGAGACGCCTAGGGATTCGGCGACGGTGACGCCACCGTCAACCAGCAACTTGGCACCGAGTATTGTGCCGACTAGGCCGCCGATCAGATAGGCGGCGCCGATCCAGACCCGTTCCGGTACACCGGTCACGTCGCCGGCCTCGTGGCTGTTTAGCGCAGTCTCGGCATTCGCCGCTTCGGCCCGGTAGGTCAGGTAGAGATAACCGGCTAGGCCGCAGAGCAGGATAACACCATGCCATAGGACGAAGACACCGGAGACGGCGATGGCCACAAACAGAGCCGTCGCGCCCAGCACCATGGTGCCGTCGCGCGCGACCACGCGGGGCTCGCAGGCGACGGGCTTGAGCAGGCCTGCAACGCCGAGAATGAGCAGCATGTTAGCGAGGTTGCTGCCCACCACGTTGCCGAGCGCCAGGTCGGGCGCGCCATCGAGGGTCGCGGTCAGGGTGGTTACGAGTTCGGGGGCTGAGGTACCAATGGCGATCACGGATAAGCCGATGACCAGCGGCGACATGCCCATACGCCGGGCTAGGCCGACCGCGCCGCGCACCATGAAGTCCGCCGAGAACAGCAGGAGCGCCAATCCCAAGGCCGCCAGTAGAAATCCTGTGTAGCTGATCTTGGCCTCCCGGGGTCATGAGCCCCGTTCGCGTCGGGCAGGTCAGGCATGCGCCGTTATGCCCGTACATCGCGATCTATCGGCTATCTTTCAAGCAGTTTATAGCAAAGGCGCACCGGATATTCGGCAGTCCATCAGCCTGGTGCTTCGGATCGGCACTCTCTGTGTTTGGTATGCCCGCTGTTATGGCGATAGATTTGGGCGCGTCGGAGCCTTTATGACGTCGGCGAATGAGGGGAACGACATGGAAGAAACCGTCGAGAACCAACGCTACCTATGCGGCGCTCACCGGGGGCTGGGGTCGAACTGTTGAGCGGCAGCCGGGTGGCGGTCCTCGCGTAACCGTCGACGGGCGCCTAAAGGAGGAGATGATGAACAGGAGAGTCACCGCACTTGCTACCTTCGGCGCCGGCTGCTTCTGGCACCCCCAGCAGGTCTTCGACCAGGTAGACGGCGTGACCGGTACCTGGGTCGGCTACACCGGCGGCACCAAGAAGAACCCGACCTATGAGGAGGTGTGCCACACCAACACCGGCCATGCCGAAGTGGTACATATGGAGTTCGATCCCCGAATCGTCACCTACGAGACCCTGCTCGACATCTTCTGGGAGATCCACGACCCGACCCAGCTCGACCGACAAGGCTCGGACATCGGTAACCAGTACCGCTCCGCCATCTTCACCCATGACGAATACCAGGCGAAGGCGGCGGTTAAATCAAAGGCGGCGCGCCAGGCTTCCGGCAAGCACGAAGCGCCGATCGTCACAGCGATCCAACCGGCCCCCACCTTCTGGGAGGCCGAGGACTATCACCAGAAATATATGGAGCGGCTCGACGGGCGCAGCTGGGTCTCCAACCTGTTCGGCAAGAAGTAAACGCCGCCGTGTCGGCCGCCAGACCGTCTGACTACAACCGCCGCTTGGTCGAGACCTTCTTCAACGTCATTTGGAATACTTGGGGCGCATGCGACCATGCGCGGGATCCTCAATCCCGCGATCGACTTCCGGGGTTCCATCGGACTGCATGTGACCGGCCATGACGAGTTTGCGGGCTACATGCGGATGATCCGCGACGCGTTTCCGGATTTCTACAACTGGATAAACGACATCGTCACCACCGACGACCGCACCGTCGCGCCACTGACCTACACAGGCACACGTTAGGGGCCGCTTTTCGATCACCCGGCGACGGGCAACCGTATCGAATATGCCGGGGCGCAATGTTCACCATAGCCGGCGCCAGGATCACTAAGGTCTGGGTGCTGGGCGACCGGCTGGCGCTCTTGCTCCAGATTGGGGAGGTGCCGGCGGAGGGCTGAGCCGGCCTACGGCCCCCTGCGCGCGCGGCGCTTGCGCCGGCCCTTGCCTGATGATGCTCCCCGTTTGGTCAGGTTGGCCCTAGTGCGTTCGGCCCGCTGGGTCGCGAGGATCGCACCAGCGTTCTCGCCGGCCTCACCGTCCTTCCACGGCAGCCCGTCAAGATCGGCGCCAATGGCGGCCAGCTCCTGAGCCTCGAGCCGCTTGATCTCGTCGCGCAGGCGCGCGGCCTCCTCGAATTCCAAGTCGGCGGCGGCGTTATGCATACGCTGTTCCAGCTCTGCAAGGTGCGTCTGCAGATTCTGGCCGACCAAATGCTCTGTCTCTTCGTCTTCGATCTCGACGGTCACCCGGTCGCGCTCGAACACACTGGTCAGGATATCGGCGATGTTGGTACGGATAGATTCCGGGGTGATGCCGTTGGCCGCGTTGTAGGCCTCCTGCTTGGTGCGGCGCCGGGCGGTCTCGTCCATCGCCGCCTTGAGGCTGTCCGTCATCTCGTCGGCATAGAGGATCACCCGGCCGTCCACGTTGCGTGCGGCGCGGCCGATGGTTTGCACCAGCGAGGTCTTGGAGCGCAGATAGCCCTCCTTGTCCGCGTCGAGTATGGCGACGAGCGCACATTCGGGGATGTCGAGTCCCTCGCGCAGCAGGTTGATGCCGACCAGTATATCGAAGGCACCGAGCCGCAGGTCGCGCAGGATCTCGATCCGTTCGAGGGTCTCGATGTCGGAATGCATGTAGCGGATACGCAGGCCCTGCTCGTGCATGTATTCCGTTAGGTCCTCCGCCATGCGCTTGGTGAGGGTCGTGACAAGGACCCTGTGGCCCTCCGCCGTCACCTCCCGGCACTCGGCGATCAGGTCATCCACCTGAGTCGATACGGGCCGGATGATGCAGGTCGGGTCGGTTAGGCCGGTGGGTCGGACTACCTGCTCGGCGAAGACGCCGCCGGTTTGCTCAATCTCCCAGTCGCCCGGTGTTGCGGAGACATAGACGGTCTGGGGTCGCAGCTGGTACCACTCCTCGAACTTGAGCGGCCGGTTGTCGACGCAGGAGGGCAGGCGGAAGCCATACTCGGCTAAGTTGCCCTTGCGCGACAGATCGCCTCGGAACATGCCGCCAAGCTGTGGCACGGTAATGTGGGACTCGTCCACGAACAGCAGGGCGTCGGTCGGCAGATACTCGAACAGGGTGGGTGGCGGCTCTCCCGGCTTACGGCCGGTCAGGTGGCGGGAATAATTCTCGATCCCGGCGCAGGAGCCCGTGGCGGCGATCATCTCCAAGTCGAACGTGGTGCGCTGTTCCAGCCGCTGCGCCTCGAGCAGCTTGCCCTCGTCGGTGAGCTGCTTGAGCCGCGCCTGAAGCTCGTCCTTGATGGACTTGCCGGCCTGGGCAAGAGTCGGTTTCGGCGTGATGTAGTGGGAGTTGGCGAAGACCGTCACCTTCTCGAGCTCGCCCGTGGTCGTCCCGGTCAGCGGATCGAATTCGCGGATCGCCTCAATCTCGTCGCCGAAAAGGGACAGCCGCCAGGCTCGGTCCTCGAGATGGGCCGGGAAGATTTCCACCGTGTCGCCGCGCGCGCGGAGCGTGCCGCGGAAGAAGGCGGAATCGTTCCTTCGGTACTGCAACTCGGTCAAGTCGCGCAGAATCTGAGTCCGGTCGACCCGGTCGCCCAACTGATAGGGCTTGGTCATCTTGAGATAGGATTCGGCGTCGCCGATGCCGTAGATGCATGACACCGAGGCGACGATCACCACGTCGCGGCGCTCGAACAGGGAGCGGGTCGCAGCATGGCGCATCCGGTCGATCTGCTCGTTGATCGAGGATTCCTTCTCGATATAGGTGTCGGAGCGGGCGACGTAGGCCTCGGGCTGGTAATAGTCGTAGTAGGAGACGAAATACTCGACCGCGTTATTCGGGAAGAAGCTCCGCATCTCCGCGAAGAGCTGTGCTGCCAGGGTCTTGTTCGGCGCGAGGATCAGCGCCGGCCGGTCGGTTTCGGCGATTACATGGGCCATGGTGAAGGTCTTGCCCGAGCCGGTCACGCCAAGCAGGACCTGGTCCTTCTCCTCGCGTCTGAGCCCGTCCACCAAGTCGGTGATGGCCTGGGGCTGGTCCCCAGACGGCGTGTAGTCGGACACCAACTCGAAGCCGGCGGGTCCCGTGCCCGCCGGGTGGTCGTTTAGGAACTGCCGCTCGGGCAGCGCCTGCGCCATGGGCAGATACTTGGTTTGGATTTCCGCGAGATTAGCCATGTTTCTTATATAGGTTGCGGGGGTCAGGGTTGGCCAGTAGCCGGGAGCCGCATTGCGGTGGAGAAGTTGATAAGGATCAATGAGCCGTCTGCGCGCCATCATTAGGTGCGGGGCGAAATTTAAGAAGGAGTTTCGGCATGCCCTTGGAAAACCTTATTGCCTTGGGCATCGTCATCGTTGCCGCCGCTGCGGGCTAATCTCCCAAAACCCTAGTGCGGCTGGCCCGCAGGTTCGGCGCGGGCATGTCCGGTCCCGAAATACGTTAGGGGATGACTTTCGTGCCGACCGGCTTGCGTAGAATCCGGGCGGAGACTAGGTTTCGCGCCCGCAGACCAATTGCGCCGATCAACCCAGAACCGGACCCATTCCGATGGCCCTTCTTGCCGAACGTTTGAGCAGCATCAAGCCCTCGCCGACGATCGCGATCAACACCCTGTCCCAGGAACTCAAGGCCCAGGGGCGCGACGTGATCGGCCTCGCGGCGGGCGAGCCCGATTTCGACACGCCGCAGAACATCAAGGACGCGGCGGCGCGCGCAATGGCCGAGGGCAAGACCAAGTATGTTGCGCCGGCGGGTATTCCCGAGCTGCGCGAGGCGATCTGCGACAAGCTCAAGG
Organism: Rhodospirillaceae bacterium; assembly: GCA_002724635.1. Lineage (GTDB taxonomy): Bacteria > Pseudomonadota > Alphaproteobacteria > UBA6615 > UBA6615 > UBA8079. The sequence continues at coordinate 35,032 of PBPM01000064.1, read as the reverse complement.
CGGACAACAATCTCGATTACACCCCGGCCCAGGTCCATGTGGGCTGCGGCGGCAAGCAGACCATCTACAATGCCCTGTTTGCGACCCTGGACAAGGGCGACGAGGTGATCGTCGCCGCGCCCTACTGGGTCTCCTACACGGACATCACCCTCCTGTGCGGTGGCGTGCCGGTGGTGGTCAACACGACCCAGAAGACTGGCTTCAAGATCACGCCCGAGGCGCTGGAGGCCGCGATCACGCCGAAGACCAAGTGGCTGATGATGAACTCGCCCTGCAACCCCTCTGGCGCGGCCTATACGGCGGACGAATTGAAGGCGCTGGGCGAGGTGCTACTGCGCCACCCGCATGTCTGGATCATGCCCGACGATATGTATGAGAAGATCGTCTATGACGACTTCGCGTTCACGACCATCGCCGAGGTGGCGCCCGAGCTCTACGACCGGACGCTCACCCTCAACGGCATGTCTAAGGCCTATTGCATGACCGGCTGGCGGGTCGGTTATGCGGCAGGCCCGGCGGAGCTGATCAAGGCGATGAATATGATCGCCTCCCAGTCGACGACGTCGACCTCGACGATCTCCCAATGGGCGGCGGTCGAGGCGCTGCGTGGACCCCAGGCCTTCATCGCCGCGCACAATAAGGTGTTCAAGGAGCGCCGCGACCTGGTCGTGTCCATGCTGAACCAAGCCAACGGTATCGACTGCGCGACCCCGGAGGGCGCCTTCTACGTCTACCCGTCGGCCGCGGGGATGCTCGGCAAGAAGACCCCGGACGGCCAGGTGCTGAACACGGACGAGGATGTGGCGAAGTATCTGCTCGGGTCGGAAGGCGTCGCCGTCGTGCATGGCGAGGCGTTCGGCCTATCGCCGCACTTCCGCATTTCCTACGCGACCGCGACAGACCTCTTGGATGAAGCCTGCACGCGCATCCAGCGAGCTTGCTCTGCTTTGGGCTAGCACCGCGCACCCCCACTGCCGGTTGATTCAGCCGCGACGCGGGAATCGGATTAGCATGATCTTGCTCGCTGTCGGCGGGCAACTTTTGGGGAGGTATGTCCGTTCGCGCGGCACGACCGCAAATCGTCAGCGTGATGTCTACACGTTGGCCATCGACGGCAGCGCCGAACATATGGAGGCGCTGTGCAGCGTGGTGGACTGGCTGATAGCGGAAACGCGCGTCGGTAAATGAACGAACGTTGCACCGTGCTGCCGGGCGCCTATATTCGTCGACAACCACCTACCATCCGAATGGGAGACGCACATGGCCGACCTCGATACCCAGACCAAGATCGAACTGGAAGCTGCGGCGTTCCGCACCTTGGTGCAGCATCTGCGAGACAACACCGATGTCCAGAATATTGACCTGATGAACCTCGCCGACTTCTGCCGCAACTGCCTGTCCAAGTGGTACAAGGCCGCGGCCGACGAGAAGGGTGTCGAGCTCGACTATGAGGCCGCCCGCGAGCTGATCTACGGGATGCCCTATGCCGAGTGGAAGGACAAGTATCAAACTGAGGCGACGCCGGAGCAGCTCGCTAGGATGCAGGAGAAGGCGGGCCACTGAATTCTCCTGCCGACAGCGGCGCCGTGACCATCACGGGTATGGTGCTGGACGATCCGGAAGCCCTGCGGTGCCAGGATAGCTATTTTGCCGAGTTGCAGGCCTGCCTCGAGAGCAGGCACGATGTGGGACCGGGCGGGGCCGTTGGCGCCGACGGGGATGCCGACATGACGCCCCCCGATGGGGCGCTCCTGATCGCCCGCCTGATCTACCGCGTGGTCGGATGCGGCGGGCTAGTCATTCGTCGCCCCGGCGACGGTTCCAACTTCGCGGAGATCAAGCGCATGTGGGTAGATGACGCGCTGCGCGGCCTTGGCATGGGCCATGCTATCCTTGAGGCGGTCGAGGCTCGCGCCCGGGCGCACGGCGAAGGTCTTGTCAGGCTCGATTCCAACCGCTGCCTGAACGCGGCCCACACCCTTTATCGGCGCTGTGGCTGTGAGGAGATTCCGCATTACAACGACAATCCCTACGCCCATCTATGGTTCCAGAGGTGGCTGGACTGAGGCACCCGATGCGGGTTTTGCACAGGCAGTACGCGTGCACCCTTTGCCTTTCCACAGCCTGTTGGGCTAAACGCCGGAGCGTCGCTTTTTCGCGCGGCGGAAATCCAGGTTGGAGAGAGTTTCATGTCGGACACCGGGGGAATCGCGACCGAGCGCCTGCGCAGCTTCATCGAGCGGGTCGAGCGGCTGGAGGAAGACCGTGCCAACCTGAACGCGGATATCCGTGAGGTCTATGCCGAGGCGAAGTCTGCAGGGTTCGACGCAAAGACCATGCGTCAGCTCATCCGGCTGCGGAAACTCGAGCCCGCCGAACGCCAGGAGCAGGAGCATCTGCTCGAGGTCTATCGCAACGCGGTCGGCGTCTAGGAGGACTAGCGGTGGCGGGCTGATTCGACGACCGGAGGGTCTCGAACGTCCGACTGCCGCACGGTTTCGGCGGCGCGTTTTTTAGGGTTCGGGTACCAACATCGAGATATCTCGATGGGGCAACCTACACGGGAGCGTTGGTGCCGTTCCGTTAGGTCGGGCGATATCTTAATAAGAATCCAGCGGGCACGGCCTTTGCCGAATCTCGGCGAAACCAATTTCGAACTGTTCTCTCCCTTTCATTGTCCTATTCAGAGATTAGCCCGGCGTTTGCCGGGTCCTTTTTCCTGACTGGACGATGCGGGTGCGGGTTACTGCGCCGCCTGGGCCTGGGGCGCGTTCGGGCCGCGGAAGGCACGCAGCAGTGCATCCTCCTCGGCCTTGGCCTTGGTCAGGTGCTCGTCCTTCACGTGACCGTAGCCGCGGATATGTTCCGGGATTGAAGCGATCGCGACCGCCAGGTCGTGGTTACCCCGGTTGAGCCCGTCGCAGATCTCGTTGATCGCCGTCTCATACTCGGCAATCAGCTGCCGCTCGCGCTTGCGTTCGGCGCTGTAGCCGAACGGGTCGAACAGACTGCCGCGCAGGAATTTCATTCCGGCCAGCAACCGAAAGGCGGTCATCATCCACTGACCAAACTCCTGCTTCTCTTGTTCGCCAGTCTCGGGGTCGCGCTTCGCGAACAGGGGCGGCGCCATATGGAACTTCAGCCTGTAATTGCCTTCGAACTGATCGGCGAGCTTACGGGCGAACTGGCCGTCCGTGTAGAGCCGCGCCACCTCATACTCGTCCTTGTAGGCGAGTAGCTTGAAGTAGTAGCGGGCGACGGCGCCGGCTAGGCCGACCTGGCCCTTGGCGCGCTCGCCCTCGGCCTTCTGGGCCCGCACGACTAGGTCTTTGTATCGCCGTGCGTAGGCCGCGTTCTGATAGGTGGTCAGGAAATGGATGCGGCGTTCGACCATGTCCTCGAGCTTGGTGGCGATATCTGGCGACTGCAGTCGCAGCGGCGTCACCGGCTCGGCCGCACGGCCGACTCGCGCCTCGTCAACGGCTGCCCGGCGGCCCCACAGGAAGGCCTCCCGGTTGAAGTCCACCGCCACAGCATTCAGCTCGATCGCTTGGTCGATGGCCGCACCCGAGATCGGAATCAGGCCCTTCTGCCAAGCGAAGCCAAGCATGAATAAATTGGTGGCGATGGAATCGCCGAGCAGCGCCGTCGCGTAACGGGTTCCGGCGACGAAGTTCGCCGCGGCCTCGCCGACGGCGACTTGGATCGTCTGGCGCATCTCCGGCGCATTCAAGTCGAAGTCTGGATCCCGAGTGAAGTCGCCGGTCACGATCTCATGGCTGTTGATTACTGCGCGCGTGTGCCCGGGCTGCATCCGCGCGACCGCGTCCGTGCCCGCGGCGACCACCAGGTCGCAGCCGAGAACCAGGTCGGCGCTGCCGGCCGCGATTCGCACCGCGTGCAGATCCTCCGGTGCCTTGCCGATGCGCACATGGCTGATGACGGCGCCGCCCTTCTGGGCGAGGCCGGTCATGTCCAGCACTGACACACCCTTGCCTTCAATATGGGCGGCCATGCCGAGCAGAGCGCCGATCGTCACGACGCCGGTGCCGCCGACGCCGGTGACCAGGATGCCGTAGGGATTGATTAGGCGGGGGAGGGTGGGCTCAGGCAGTTCAATGCCGTCGAACGCCGTGTTGGCGCCGGCCGGGGTGGCGGTGTCAGGGGTACGCAGACGCCCGCCCTCGACGGTGACGAAGCTGGGGCAGAAGCCCTTCAGGCAGGAGAAATCCTTGTTACAGCTCGACTGGTCGATGGCCCGCTTGCGGCCGAACTCGGTCTCGACCGGCACGACGGACAAGCAATTCGACTGGACCGAGCAGTCGCCGCAGCCCTCGCATACCGCTTCGTTGATCATGACCCGTCTGGCCGGATCGGGGAAGGTGCCACGCTTGCGTCGCCGGCGCTTCTCGGCGGCGCAGGTCTGGTCATAGATCAGGACGGAGACCCCGGGGAATTCGCGCAGATCGCGCTGCACCTGGTCTAGGTCGTCGCGATGATGGATGCTGACCCCGTGGGCGAAGGGAGCGCGGGTCGGATACTTGTCCGGCTCGTCGCTGACAACGGCGATGCGTCGGACTCCCTCAGCCTCAACTTGCCGAGTGATGGCGGGTACCGTCAACGGACAGTCGACCTGCTGGCCGCCGGTCATGGCGACCGCATCGTTGAACAGGATCTTATAGGTGACGTTCACATTGGCGGCGACAGCCTGACGAATGGCCATGTAGCCCGAGTGATAGTAGGTGCCGTCACCCAGGTTGACGAAGACATGCTGGGTGCCGCTGAACGGCGCCTGTCCGACCCAGGTCACGCCCTCGCCGCCCATATGGGTGAAGGTCTGGGTGTCGCGATCCATCCACAGCGCCATAAAATGGCAGCCGATGCCGGCAAGTGCCCGGCTGCCATCGGGGACCTTGGTCGAGCTGTTGTGCGGGCAGCCCGAGCAGAAATAGGGGATACGCTTCGCGCCCGGCGGCTGCTGCGCCATCGAGGCCTCCTTGGCCTCGAGGAAGGACAGCCTTTGTTCGATGGCGTCCGAGCTGTGCCATTGGGCCAGCCGTCGCGCGATAACCCGAGCGATCTGCGCTGGGCTCAGTTCGCCCGACGAAGGCAGAATCCAATCGCCGGCTTCGTCGAACTTACCAAAGACACGTGGGCGCATATTAGGCCGCCAGTTGTAGAGCTGCTCCTTGAGCTGGTTCTCGATCAGCGCGCGTTTCTCCTCGACGACGAGGATCTCTTCCATTCCCTCGGCAAAAGCGCGCGCACCCTCGCGTTCGAGCGGCCAAGGCATGGCGACCTTGTAGATGCTGATGCCGATGTCGACGGCCATTTCTTCACTGATGCCTAGGTCATCCAAGGCCTGGCGTACGTCGAGATAACTCTTGCCCGTGGTGACGATGCCGAGATGCTTTTTCGGGCTGTCGATAACGGTCTTGTCGAGACGATTCGTTCGGGCGAAAGCCAGAGCGGCGTAGAGTTTGTGTTTGTGGAGGCGCTCTTCCTGGGCCAGGAATTCGTCTGGCCAGCGGATGTTTAGGCCGTCCTCGGGCATCATGAAGTCCGTCGGCAGCGAAACCTGGATCCGGTGCGGATCGACATGCACCGAAGCGGAGCTGTCGACGGTCTCGGCGACGGTCTTGTAGGCGACCCAGCAGCCGGAGTAGCGCGACATAGCCCAGCCATAGATGCCGAGATCGAGGAACTCCTGCACCCCGGCCGGGTTCAGCACCGGAATCATGGCGTCGACGAACGCATATTCGGACTGATGGGCGGTGGTGGAGGACTTGCAGGTGTGGTCGTCGCCGGCGAGCAACAGCACACCGCCGTGGGGGGAGGTTCCGGCGAGGTTGCCGTGCTTGAACACGTCGCCCGAGCGGTCGACCCCGGGCCCCTTGCCGTACCACATGGCGAAGACGCCCTGCTTTGTTGCGTCGGGATAGAGGTTCAACTGCTGGGTGCCCCACACCGCGGTGGCCGCCATGTCCTCGTTTACGCCGGCGCGAAACACGATGTCGTTGCGTTCGAGGAACGGCTTGGCCCGCTGCATCTGCTGATCGAGTGCGCCCAGCGGCGAGCCGCGATAGCCGGTGACATAGGCGGCCGTGTTCAGGCCGGCTGCGGCATCGCGCTGGCGCTGGATCATCGGCAGGCGGACCAGTGCCTGGGTACCGGTGAGATATACGCGTCCCGATTCGAGGGCGTATTTGTCGTCGAGGCTGACGGCGGTCTCGGCCATGAATGTCTCTCCTTGATCGGCACACGGATGGCGTCCCGGACAGAAATGTAAGCATTACTGTCCTATTTGTCTATTCTCTCCCGATCATTCGTGCATTCATTTGCGAGACGGGTTTGCCTCCCCATTGAGCGCGGATCACCGGGTGGGGTGCAATTGCGGCTGCGCTCATCTATATCAACGGCGATGCCCGCGCGTTTTCGGCACGGGGCGAGATGACGGAAAATCGCGAAGCCATGACAGTTCTTCTCACCGGTGCGGCCGGTTTCATCGGTATGCATGTCAGCCTCGCCCTGCTCGAGCGCGGCGAGACCGTGGTCGGCATCGACAACATGAACGACTACTACGATGTGAGCCTCAAGGAGGCCCGCCTGGCGCGGCTGACGTCAAATGAGAACTTTTCATTCGTGCGCGGTGATATCGCCGCCCTCGATACGGTGACGGCGGCGGCCAGGGGCGTCGACCAGATCGTCCATCTTGCGGCCCAGGCGGGGGTGCGCTACAGCCTCGAGAATCCGGGTGCCTACATCCAGGCCAACATCGTCGGCCACATGAACATGCTCGAGGTTGCGCGCGGCCTCGGCGATCGCCTTCGCCACATGGTCTATGCCAGTTCCTCGTCGGTCTATGGCGGCAATACCGATCTGCCCTTCGCCGTTGAGGACCAGGTGGACAATCCCGTATCCCTCTACGCGGCGACCAAGAAATCCGACGAGCTGATGAGCAACGCCTATGCTGTTACCTTCGGCATTCCGCTGACGGGCCTGCGTTTCTTCACGGTCTACGGCCCCTGGGGCCGGCCGGACATGTCTGCCTATATCTTCACACGGAAGATCATCGCGGGCGAGCCGATCCCCGTGTTCAACCATGGCGACATGCAGCGGGACTTTACCTACATTGATGATATTGTGGCGGGCGTGCTGGCGGTGCTCGATCTGCCTGCGAACATCGGCGACAACGGTGAGCCGCGCCACCGGGTCTACAATCTTGGCAACAACAATTCCGAGCAGCTGATGCGGTTCATCGGCGTCATCGAGGACGCGCTCGGCACCAATGCCGAGATCGACTTCCAGCCCATGCAGCCCGGCGACGTGCAGTCTACCTATGCCGATATCAACGCCAGCCAGCGCGACTTTGGCTTCGCACCCAGGACGCCGATCGATGTGGGGATTCGGAATTTCGTGGCCTGGTACCGAGAGTTCCACGCTTAGGCCATATACTGGCTACCCCTGCGTCCGTCCGTACAGCGCTTCGAGGCGAGCACCGTAGATCTCCTTGATGGCATGCCGCCGGATTTTCAGCGACGGCGTCATCAGCCCGTTCTCGGTGCTGAAGGCTTCTTCGGCGATGATGAAGCGGCGTACCTGCTCGATCTGGGATAGCCGTGCATTTGCCCGGTCAATCGCCGCTCGCAGCGCCTCGTGGAATGCATCGGAATCGGCGAGCGTCGCAGGGTTTGCGTCTCTGTCGTTCACCCCGGACCAGCTGCGGACGAACTCCGCGTCCGGTACCAGTACCGCCACCAGATGGGGCCGTTTGTCGCCGTAGACCATGGCCTGGTTGATCTCGGGCTCGAAGACCAGCGCGCCCTCGACCCGCTGCGGCGAGACGTTGTCACCGCCGGAGTTGACGATGATGTCCTTCTTGCGGTCGGTGATCTTGATGTAGCCATCGGCGTCGAGGAGGCCGATGTCGCCGGTGTGCACCCAGCCGTCCTGCAGGGTCTTGGCGGTCAGGTCGGGTGCGTTCCAGTAGCCCTGCATTGTGAGTTCGCCCCGTATTAGAATTTCGCCGTCCTCGGCGATCTTCACATCGACCCCAGGCAGGGCCGGCCCCACCGTGTCGATCTTGATCCTCGAGGGCGGGTTGGCGCTGACCACGGGGGCCGTCTCGGTCTGGCCATAGCCCTGAAGCAGCCGTACCCCCAGCGATAGGAAAAAGACACCGATGTCGTAGTTGAGCGGCGCACCGCCTGATACGAAGGCTTTGAGCCGGCCACCGAACCTTTCGGCGACCTTCCTGCGGACCAACTTCTCGAGCAATGCGTCCTGCAATCGCTCGATCAGTGACAGGCTCGATACGCCATCTTCATACCGCTTGATTCCCAGCGCGACGGCCTTGCGGAACAGTGCTTCCGACGCCCCGCCCTTGCGGGTGACACCGGCCATGATCCGCTGATGCATGGATTCATAAAGCCGGGGCACGGCGGTCATGATCGTCGGGTGCATCTCGGCCATATTGGCGGCCAGCTTGTCGACGCTTTCGGCGTAGTAAATCTGGGCGCCGATCGTGATCGGGAAGTGTAGGCCGGCCGTATGCTCGTAGGAATGACTGAGCGGGAGGAAGGACAGGAACCTCTCGTCGTCGAGCTCCAGCATGCCGTCCGTTTCGAAAAGGTGGTACGCGCCGGTGCAGTTACACAGGATCGCGCCGTGCGAGAGCATCACGCCCTTGGGCGCGCCGCCGGTGCCGGAGGTGTAGATCAGGCAGGACGTATCTGTCCGCTGGGTCGCTGTGATTGTGTCCGCGACGTCGTCCGGGGTCTTGGCGCCGGCATCATGCAGATCGCGCCAGTTGATGATCGAGACGCCATCGCTCTCGCCCCCTGCACCCTCCATGGTTACCACCGTCTTGATCGAGCCGGTGTTACGGATCGCCGGCAGCAGCCGCTCGGCCAGCCTCGCATTCGACACGATGGCGACGCGCGGATCGCTGTCCGCGATGATGTGGATGTGGTCGGCGACCGTATTAGTGGTGTAGGCGGGCACGGTGATGGCCCCGGCGGACATGATGGCGAGGTCAGCGAGCCCCCATTCGGGGCGGTTCTCGGAGACCAGCATGACCCGGTCGCCCCGCTTGACGCCGAGACGGCGCAGGCCGCGCGAGACGGCACTCACCGTGTCGCGTGCTTCGGCCCAGCTGATCGGCTGCCAGGCGTTATAGCGCTTGGCCCAGAGCATCGGCGTGTCACCACGTTCCCCGGCCTTCTCGAAGAACGCCTGGGGCAGATTCTGCCAGCCTTCGTATCGTTCGGCGTAGTCCATGCCCAATGCCCTATTATCTGCACCGGCCGTTCCGGTGAAGCGCCCGGCCAGCAGGGCCGCACGTTGATGTGAAATACCGGATCCGCGCTTGTTGAAGTCCTCAATGGACCCTATCTCTTAGTAGGATACAAGGAGCTGTTCGCATGTCCATAAATGTCCAACATCCCGACCGGGTCCGGGCCCACGAGGGGAGCCCCGCACGCGGCAAGCGCGAGAAGCTTCCGGAGTGGGATCTGTCCGACCTGTTCCCGTCACCTGACAGCTCCGAACTGGCCGACGCGATCGCCGGCGCTCGCAAGGACGCTCGCGCATTCGAACAACGCCACCAAGGCAAACTGTCGGAGCTTGGCGGGGATGCGCTGGCCAGGGCCATAATAGAATACGAGGCGATCGACGAAGCCCTGACGCGAGTCATAAGCTATGCGGGCCTGCTTTATGCCGGGGACATGACCAATCCCGAGAATGGCCGGTTTATGCAGTCGATGCAGGAGACGGTGACCGAGATCTCGGCGCATCTACTTTTCTTTGCCCTCGAGATCAATCGGATCGAGGACGACCGGCTCGAGGTCCAGCTGGCGGAGTCCGGAGCGCTTCGCCGCTTCGCGCCCTGGTTACGCGACAGCCGGGTCTATCGAGATCATCAGCTCGATGATCAGCTCGAGAAGCTGCTGCTCGAGAAGAGCGTCGCCGGCCGCGCGGCCTGGAACCGGCTGTTCGACGAGACCTTGGCGGACCTGCGCTTCGACGTGGCGCTGCCCGACGGCACGCGCGAGATGACCAGCGCCGAGGTTCTCAATCTCCTGTCCGATAGCGACGGCGCCGTGCGCAAGGCCGCGGCCAAGTCCCTCGGTGCCGTCCTCGGGGCGAATGCGCGGACCTTCACCCACATCACTAACACCCTGGCCAAGGACAAGGAGATCGAGGACAAGTGGCGCGGCTATGCGCGCCCGGTCTCGAGCCGAAACCTCGCCAACGTGGTCGAGGACGGGGTTGTCGACGCGCTGGTCTCGGCCGTGCGCGGCGCCTATCCCGATCTGTCCCACCGATATTACGCGCTCAAGGCGAAGTGGTTCGGCGTGGACCAGCTCGACTACTGGGATCGCAATGCTCCGCTGCCTGACGATGACGACACGCTGATCGGTTGGAATGACGCGGTAACCAAGGTGCTCGATGCCTATGGTGCCTTCTCGCCCGACCTCGCGGACGTGGCCCGCAACTTCTTCGATAATGCCTGGATCGATACGCCGGTGCGGCCAGGCAAATCGCCGGGCGCCTTCGCCCATCCGACCGTACCGAGTGTGCACCCGTATCTGCTGCTCAACTACCAGGGCAAGACCCGCGACGTGATGACCTTAGCCCACGAGCTGGGGCACGGGGTGCATCAGGTCATGGCGGGCGGGCAGGGCCACCTGATGTCGGACACGCCGCTGACCCTGGCCGAGACAGCTTCGGTGTTCGGCGAGATGCTGACCTTCCGGAAGCTTTTGGCAGAAGCGGAAGATCCGAAGCTGCGCAAGACGATGCTCGCCTCCAAGGTCGAAGACATGCTCAACACCGTGGTTCGCCAGATCGCCTTCCACGAATTCGAGAGGCGCCTACATGACAAGCGCGTCGAGGGCGAACTGCTGACCGACGAGATCTGCGAGATCTGGATGGACGTTCAGGCCGAGAGCCTCGGCCCGGCGATCCGCTTTGAGGACGAGTATAAATACTTCTGGACCTACATCCCCCACTTCATCCACTCGCCCTTCTATGTCTATGCCTATGCCTTCGGCGACTGCTTGGTGAACTCCCTCTACGCGGTCTATGAAAATGCGGAGGACGGATTCGCAGATCGCTATCTCGACATGCTGCGGGCCGGCGGCACCCTGCGCCACAAGGAGCTTCTAGCGCCGTTTGGGCTCGACGCCTCCGACCCGACTTTCTGGCAGCGCGGACTGGGCATGATCTCCGTCCTCATCGACCAGCTCGAGGCACTCGACGGGTGAGGGCGGGCTGCGGCACATGAGCGACGATGCGCGTTCGACTGTTCGCGGGCGGGTTGGCCGCTACGGCCGGGTCGGCGCCGCCGTCGGTGGTGCAGCCGTTCGTCTGGCCGGGCAACGCTATCTCGGGCGCCCGGCGGACCCCGAGCGCAACGCTGCTGATCTGAAGGCGGCCCTCGGCGGGCTCAAGGGACCGCTAATGAAGGCGGCGCAGATCCTGGCGACGATCCCCGATGCGCTGCCCGCGGACTATGCTCGTGAACTGTCGGAGCTCCAGGCGAACGCGCCGCCCATGGGTTGGCCGTTCGTGCGCAGACGGATGGCCGCAGAATTGGGCGAAGACTGGCGCGACCGGTTTGCGGTGTTCGACCGCAACGCCGCGCGGGCCGCGTCCCTCGGCCAAGTGCACAGGGCCACAGGCCATGACGGTGCGGCGCTGGCCTGCAAGTTGCAATATCCGGACATGGCCTCGACGGTGGCGGCCGACCTGAATCAGCTCAAGCTCGTCTTCGCGGTCTATCGCCGATACGATTCGGCCATCGACCCAAGCCAGATTCATGCTGAGCTCGTCGAGCGCCTAACGGAGGAACTCGACTATGGCCGTGAGGCCCGGCACACACGGCTCTACGGCGCGATGCTGGCGGACGAGCCTAGTGTGCATGTGCCGCGGGTGATGGATCATTTGTCTAGCACGCGGCTCCTGACCACCGGATGGCTCGAGGGTCAGCCCATGGCGGATTTCGCCGCATCGGCCGGTCCGGCGCGGCGCGAGGCCGCGGCGCTGAACATGTTCCGTGCTTGGTACGTGCCCTTCTACGGCTACGGAGTAATTCACGGCGACCCGCATCTGGGGAATTACACGGTCAATGCCGATGCCTCCATCAACCTGTACGACTTCGGCTGCATTCGGGTTTTCCCGCCCAGTTTCGTGCGTGGCGTGATCGAGCTCTACCACGCGCTGCGCGACGACGACCGAGACCGGGCGGTGCACGCCTATGAGAGCTGGGGTTTTTCGGACATCTCAAGCGAACTGCTCGACGCCCTGAACATCTGGGCGCGGTTCCTGTACCGGCCACTGATGGAAGACAAGGTGCAACGCATCCAGCAATCAGAGTCCGGCCTGTATGGCGCAAATGTCGCGCACCAGGTGCAGGCGAGGCTCCGTGACCTCGGTGGCGTGACGCCGCCGCGCGAGTTTGTGCTGATGGACCGGGCTGCCGTGGGTCTTGGTTCCGTGTTTCTGCGCCTGCGGGCCGAGCTCAATTGGCACCGGGTCTTCCACGAGCTGATCGAGACCTTTGATATGAACGATCTCGAGGCCCGGCAGGCGAGGATGCTTGCGGCCCACGATCTCGAGGCGCCGAGCGCGTCCGGATAGCGCCGCCAGACGGTGATCGTCGACGGTCTGTCCTAACCGCTAGGCCGCTTTCGGACTGTCCGTGTCGACGCTCTCGCTGGTGACGGTTAGCGCGCCGTCGAGGGTGCGATCGACCGTGTCGGTGATGTAAGCTACGAGGTCGGGCTCCACCGGCGTGCGGTAGATGAATTTGCGTACGAAGTAATAAAAGACGGCGGCGTGGATGTTCCACGCAGCCTCAATCTCCAGTGCCGAAATCGGCACGGTGTCCGGGTCCGGTGCGCCCGCTGCGGCACGAATCTCCGTAGCGACCGGGATCAGAAGCCGGTGCTCCAGCAATTCGATGTAACGTCGGTTGATGTCTTCGCCGGTAAGGCCCGCGAACATGTAGATACGGATCCACTCATAGGTCAGGGCTTCGCTGGCATAGGCGTCGTAGAAGCCGATCAGCCGGTCGCGCAAGAGAATGTCGCGGTCGGCGATCAGCTCCTCCCATTCGCTCTTCCAGCGGCCGATGAACACCTCGTCGTAGACCCGCTCGATCAGATCCTGCTTGGTTGGGAAATACCGGTAGAGCAGGGGCTGGGATATTCCCAGCCGCTGAGCCAGCTCTCGGGTCTGGCCCGCGAAGCCCACCTCAGCGAAGAACTGGATGGCGCCGTCGACTATCAGCCGCTCGCGTTCGGCTGGTGCAAAACGCTGGCGTTTCGAACTGTCGGCCGTCTTGGTCGTCGTCGATGCCATGCCTGACCTTCCCGTGAGTGCCGAAGGGGCTCAGGCCGCGTCGGGCTCGATTCCTTCGGCTTTGCCGCCGGCCTTGGACGAGTAGTTTCGGTCAATATACCAGCAGACATAGTCGTACATCGTCGTCGGTTCATACTTCAGCTCTTCCCCTGGTTCGGCGAAATCGGCCGGATCGGCCAACGTGTCGGGTGCGGCGTCGAAGAACGTGGCCATGGAGTAGCGGTCGCTTTCGGGCGGTATGACGCGGTGCGGCGAGGCGATGAAGCGGCCGTTCGACCAAAGGTTCAGGAACTCACCGGTGTTGATGACGAGGGCGTCCTTGTTGAATCCGGCAGGCAGCCAGTTACCCTGCGGGGTCAGGACCTGCAGGCCTGCAACCCTGGTGAGCGGCAGGATCGTAAGGAATGAGTGGTCGCTGTGGGGTGAGATGCCGAACTGATTGTCCTCTGCATCGACTGCGGGATAGTGGGCGTTTCGCGTCCACATAATCGGCTCCTCGAAATGCTTGTCGAAGAAGTCGATGGGTTTGCCCAGCGCAAGCGCGTAGAGCGGTACGATCTTGCGGCCAAGATCAGCGCATGCATACTGATAGCGGACCATTGGCTCGCGAAACCCTTCGATGTCCGGCCATTTGTTCGGGCCGGTGAACCGGACTCCGTCGCGGACATAGGGGTGGTCGTCGGGGCGGTCGAGACATAGGACGAGGGTTTCGTTGAGATCCTGCTTGGTGTTCTCGTTGATCTTCGAGGTGACGTAGACGGTGGATTTCGGCGCGATATAGCCGACCGACGTCTCGTCAAATTTGTATGCGGCCTTTTCCTCGGCTGTCAGTTTGAAGAACTCCTTCAGCGCGCCATAGGCGTCGTCGATCACTTGGCTGTCGATCCCGTGATTGATGACGACATAGAAGCCGATGGTCTCTTGGATGAACTTGATATTGGCCGCCAGCTGCTTGGCCGCGCCGGCCTCGCCTGCGAGATAGGGACCCATGTCGAGTACCGGGATAGACTCGAACTCGTCGGCCTTGTCGACGTTGCGGTAATCAAAGATTTCGGCGCTGCTCATGGTTCGTCTCTGGGGTTGGTTTCCATTATTTATCGTTTGATAAATAAATGCGGCTGCCGGGTCAAGTTTATTTATCAGGCGATAAATAATGGTTACGCCCTACTCGGCGGGCCGCCCCAGCCAACCAACCCAGGCGGCGCACATCGCTAGGGACTGTGTACCAAAGATGACCCAAGCGAGAGGCAGGTGAGTGTTGCTCGTCAGCGCCCCAACCAGCAGGGTCGCGATCGCGGCCGTGCCATACTGCACCAATCCGTTGATCGAGGCCGCCGTGCCCGAATAGTCGGGGCGGACGCTGACCGCGGCGGCCATGACCGAAGGGAAAGCGAACGCCAGACCGATCCCGAAGAGCGACATGGGTGCGATCGCCGCTAGCGGCGTAAGCACGCCGGCGAGCGGAAGCGCCAGATACAGCACCGCCCCGAGCAGGCCGATGAAAGTGCCGAGAACGATCATCCGGTTTACCCCGATCTTGCCCGTCAACCATATGGCGCTGGCATAACCGAAGAAGGCGCCGAGCGTGCCGGTGAGCATGAGATAGCCGAACCGGTCAGGGGCGACGCCGTAACTCTCAATCAAGACCACCGGAACCCCGGCGAACCAAGCGAACATTCCGCTGGCAATGAAGCCAATATTGAGGCTGTAGTCGACGAAGGTCCGTTCGCCGATCAAGACCCGGTAACCGGCAACGAGTGCACGGAGATTGCCGAGCAGGTTTGCCCCCTGAACGACGTTCGTTTCGGCCATCCACAGCGCGCAGTAGGTGAACAGAATCGCGCCCATGGTCGCGAGGAAGATAAAGGACGCTTGCCAGCCGAACTGGGTGTGGAGATAGCCGCCGATCGCCGGTGCAGTCGCGGGCGCGAAAACCATGACTGTCGAGATGATTGCCAGTGCCCGGGCGGACTGCTTGCGGTCGTAAAGGTCGCGCACTATAGACCGGACCATCACCATGGAGCCCGCGGCGCCGATGCCCTGAGCGATTCGGGCAAAGGCCAGCATTGTCATCGAGGTCGATCCGGCGCAGGCGAGGCTGGCGAGGACATAGATGGCCAGAGCCCAGAGCAGGGTTGGTCGGCGGCCAAAACGGTCGGACACGCCGCCGTAGAAGAGCTGCGCAATGGCGTAGGGAATCAGGAATGCGATCAGGGATCCCTGGACCGAGGTCGAGGGCACGTCGAAGGCCCGGCCGATGTCCGGAATGGACGGCAGGAACAGATTATAGGCAATAGCGCTGCTGGAGATCAGCACTGTTAGCAGCGAGATCGTCGGTGGGCGGCGGGGAATGGCGTGACTCCGTTGGGTGTGAGCGTGCTGAGCCCTAGCGCACCAGCATGTCGGCTTCGGACACGTGCGGGATCTCTTCGTCGGACCCGGTGAAGGTACACGTCACCTTGTTGGAGCCGTAGATCCAGAGGATCACCATGGGCTCGTCGACCATGTTGCGAAAGCAATACTCTACCCCGTCGGTGACATAGTTCATATCGTAGGTGCGTAGCTCGGTCGTCTCGCCGTCGATCTCAGCCTCGGTGCGACCCGACAGGAGGGTGACCTGCTCATCACAGTTATGCTTGTGGAGTGACGCCGAATGGTTGACGGGAAATGAGCTAATGCCGGTGGTGAACGCCGCATCGGGGCGGATAGGCGCGACGACCAGCGGCGTGTTAGCGACACCGCCGCCGCGCTCGAGGGTGAGCGTTTCGGCGAATTTTAGGATAACATTCTCGGACATGGCAGTCCCCTGATCTGACGCGGCCATGCCGAATCGCGATCGTTCTTCATTTGAGCAGCAGCCCCGTTCTGACATTCACAAGTCCCGTGAACTAGGCCGCTTGCTCTGCGTGCTGCAGCGCGGCATATTCCCTCCGCGCCGATTTGGGGCATAGGCGGGGATACCATCCTCGCGTGAATTGGTTCGAACCGAGGTTCTTCTTATCATGAAGATCGCGATTGCAAAGGAGCGCCGCCCGCACGAACGCCGTGTTGCTGCGACTCCGGATACGATCAAACGCTACCTGCAGTGGGGCTTCGACGTGACTGTCGAGAGTGGCGCCGGCGAGGGGGCATCGATTTCTAATGCCGACTACGGCGAGGCTGGTGCGACCATAGTGTCAGGCCGCGCCGAGGCGCTGGCGGGTGCCGACATTGTGCTCAAGGTGCAGCGCCCGCTGACCAAGGTGGAAAGCGATGACGGCCTGTCGGACGTGCCCGAGGGCGCGATGCTGATCGGGCTTCAGAATCCCTACGGTGATCCGTCGGGTGTCGAGGCATACGCGAAGCGCAATATCACGGCGTTTCCATGGAGATGCTGCCGCGCATTAGCCGTGCCCAGTCGATGGATGTACTGAGTTCTCAGTCGAATCTTACCGGCTACAAGGCGGTTATCGACGGCGCCGCCAACTATGGTCGCGGCATGCCGATGCTGATGACCGCCGCGGGCCGCATCAACCCGGCCAAGGTCTTTGTCATGGGCGCCGGTGTGGCCGGCCTTCAGGCGATCGCCACCGCACGCCGCATGGGCGCGATCGTGTCGGCGACCGACGTGCGCATGGCCGCCAAGGAAGAGGTGGAAAGCCTCGGTGCTGCCTTCGTCATGGTTGAGCCGGACGAGGGCGACACAGGTCAGACGGCCGGCGGTTATGCCAAGGAGATGTCCGAGGATTACAAGCGCCGCCAGGCCGAACTGGTCGCGGGCCACATCAGGGACCAGGACATTGTCATCACGACGGCCCTGATCCCCGGACGTCCGGCACCGGTGCTGGTCAATGACGATATGGTGGCGTCGATGAAACTCGGTTCGGTGATCGTCGATATTGCTGCGGAGCAGGGCGGCAACTGTACCCAGACGAAGCCTGGTGAGAAGCACACGACCGATAATGGCGTGACAATCCTAGCGGAGCTCAACCTGCCCTCGCAGCTGGCGGCCGATACCTCAGCGCTGTATGCGCGCAACCTGCTGAACTTCATCGAGCTTATGGTCGACAAGGACGAGAAGAAGATCGCCATCGACTGGGAAGATGAAATCATCGTCGGCACCTGCCTGACGCGCGACGGCAAGGTCGTGCATCCGGCGCTGGTGCCGGCCGAGGGCGCTTCGGCTGCCCCCGCCGAAGAGGCGGATGAAGCCGGTGGCGACGACGACACTCCATCCGAGCTAGGAGTCTGATCATGGATCCTTCGACCCTTGCCGAAAACGCCGCCCGGCTGGCCAGCGAGGCGCAGGGTATCGTAGAAAGCGCCGGCGCGCTTGCCCAGGACGCGACGCAGCTGGCACTGGCCCAGACTTCGGGTGGTGGCGACCCCTTCGTGTTCCTGTTCACCGTGTTCGTGCTGGCCGTCTTCGTTGGCTACTACGTCGTTTGGAGTGTTACCCCGGCGCTGCATTCGCCGCTGATGGCCGTGACCAATGCAATCTCGTCGGTGATCATTGTCGGCGCGCTGATTGCGGCGGGCCCGAACGAGTGGAATATCTCCAAGACCTTCGGGTTCATCGCCGTGATTCTTGCGTCGGTGAACATTTTTGGCGGATTTATCGTGACGCAGCGCATGCTCTCGATGTTCCGCGCGAAGAAGTAGCGGAGTGCCGGACATGTCCGCTTCAATAACAGCTTTCGCATATCTGATCGCCAGCGTCTGTTTCATCATGGCGCTGCGTGGGCTCAGCTCGCCCAAGACTGCGCGTATGGGAAATGTCTATGGCATTGCCGGCATGGTGATAGCCATCCTTACTACCCTAGCGCTGCCCGGCGTGACGTCGCTCGGAACCATCGCGCTGGGTATCGCCATCGGCGGTGCCATTGGCGCGCTGATTGCGCTGAAGATCGCTATGACCGCGCTGCCGCAGCTAGTTGCGGCCTTTCATTCGCTTGTCGGCCTAGCCGCGGTGTTTGTGGCCGGGGCAGCATTCTTCTCGCCCGAGGCCTATGGTATCGGCACGGTCGGTGACATCAAGATCGCGAGCTTGATCGAGATGTCGATCGGCACGGCTATCGGCGCCATTACCTTCACCGGCTCAATCATTGCCTTCGGTAAGCTGCAGGGCATCCTGCCGGGCAAGCCCTTGGTCTTCCCCGGGCAGCATATGGTTAACTTGGGCCTCGGCATCGCGCTCTTGCTGTGCGTGGCTTGGTTGTCGATTAGCCAGTCGGAGACCGCGTTCTGGGTGATCGTCGCCCTGTCGCTGGTGATCGGCATCTTGATTATCGTCCCGATCGGCGGCGCCGATATGCCGGTGGTCGTGTCGATGCTCAACTCCTATTCGGGCTGGGCCGCGGCCGGCATTGGCTTCACGCTCGGCAACCCGGCGCTGATCATCGTTGGCGCGCTGGTCGGTTCCTCGGGCGCGATCCTCAGCTACGTTATGTGCAAGGGCATGAACCGCTCTTTCTTCAACGTGATCCTTGGCGGCTTCGGCGGTGAGACCGCGGCGCCGGGCATGGAGGACCTGGGCGACCGTACGGTACGCCAAGGCGCGGCCGATGACGCGGCGTTCATCATGGAGCAGGCCGACAAGGTCATCATTGTGCCGGGCTACGGCATGGCGGTAGCTCAGGCGCAGCACGCACTGGCCGAGATGGCGCAGGTGTTGGAAGAAAAGGGCGTGGACGTGCGCTACGCGATCCACCCCGTGGCTGGGCGCATGCCGGGGCACATGAACGTTCTGCTGGCTGAGGCGAGCGTGCCCTATGACGTCGTCTTCGAACTCGATGAGATCAACTCGGACTTCTCCTCGACCGACGTGACCTTCGTCATCGGGGCGAACGACATCACTAACCCAGCGGCCAAGACCGACAAGACGAGCCCGATCTACGGGATGCCGGTTCTGAATGTTGAGGAATCCGGCACGGTACTGTTTATCAAGCGCTCGCTCGCGTCGGGCTATGCCGGCATCGATAACCCGCTCTTCTATGAGGACAACACGATGATGCTCTTTGCCGATGCGAAGAAGATGTGCGAGGACATTGTCAAGGCGCTTAAGGGTGGCGGCCACTAAACAATGTAACGCTCGGTCTTTTCCGCTCCGTGAAACGTAAAACGCACGACCTTTAGGGGTCGTGCGTTTTCGTTTGTACTGAAACTCAGCAGAGGTGTTGGCGCGCGGCTAAAAGCCTTCGCGTTCCTTGCGTTTGCGCGCGAGCTTGCGAGCCCGACGAACCGCCTCCGCCTTTTCGCGGGCGCGCTTTTCCGACGGCTTCTCGTAGGAGCGCCGGAGCTTCATCTCGCGAAATACGCCTTCGCGCTGCATTTTCTTCTTCAGCGCCTTCAGCGCCTGGTCGACATTGTTGTCACGAACTACGACCTGGACGATAGGAATCACCCCCTTCCGCACATCTTGGCTCGAAACCCGCACAAATAAGCGGTTTTTTGTGCCGTCCCCGACGGGGAGGCGCTTCCTAGCACGGGATTGCGGAAAAAGCCATATTCGCGGGCGTTCCCTTATGGAAAAACCGTCTTATTTTGGCTCTCCCATCTACCCGGTACGACAAATTGGGCTTGCCGGCGCGATGGCGGCACCATCGCGGCTCAGGCATCTGGATGGGAGAACCGATGTGGCGATACGGCCGATTTCAGGAACATCTATAAAGTCGCTGATACTCGCATGCCTGTTTGCCCTCTTCTCAGCGCCTGCGCTGGCGCAGACGGATGCGGCGGCTAAGCGCAGTGCCGACAGGCTCTCCTTTGACTGCACGGAGATTTCGTTTGATTATTTTGAAGAGTCGGTCCTAACCCGCGAGGTGGAGAATATCATCCAGGCCATCCCCGGATTCAGGACTTCCAGGTGCTCAACGACAAAGGCAACCACTTAATTGGCGGCTATCGCGGGGGCGTGATCCCCGATATAGCGAGCGCGCGCGACCGGGCTATCCGGCTGTTCCGGTCGTTTAAGAGCGCGTCCAACTTGAGCGCCGTCGAAGCGCTGGAAGTCGCGGTCAAGCTTTACGTGAAGCTGGGGGAGAAGGTCTCGATTTACATCTTCGGCGACGACTATACGGAGTCCCCTTCCGGCCCGGTGATAGCGACCCTGTAGCGGCCCAACACCAGCCGGGTGACCGGCGACCCGGAGGCGCGGCTGCACACGATAGGGTTTATATCGCCGTAGACCTTAGGTCGGTTCGAGAACTTGATGCACGAGGTCGCGCAGCAGAATAACGGGACCTTCATCGCTCTACCGAGATGAGGCCTGCTACCTCCGTGCGGCCCGTGGATCGAGGGCGTCTTGTAGCCCGTCGCCGAAGAAGTTGAAGGCCATCACCGTCATGAAGATGATTGCGCCGGGCCAGATGGCGAGCGCCGGGGCGCGGGTCGCCAGTTCCTGGGCGTTGGTCAGCATGTTGCCCCAGCTGGGGATGGGCGGTTGGATGCCGAGGCCCAGGAAGCTGAGGACCGATTCGAGCAGTATCACCGTACCGATGGATAGCGTCGTGGCGACGATGATCGGCGAGACGATGTTTGGAAGAATATGACGCAGCATGATGGCCGAAGGTCGGGCGCCCATGGCTTCGGCGGCGCGGACGAACTCGCGCGAACGGACCGTCAGCGTGCCGGCGCGGACCAGCCGGGCGACCGTGGTCCAGCCGACTAGCGCGATGATGAAGACGATCCGGTAAAGGCTCGCCATCTCGGAGTTGGCAATGTCGGCGGGGATGCCGGCCTTTTGCAGGTCCACCGCCGTGAGGATGATCAGAAGCGGCAGCAGGGGCAGTGCGATCACCACGTCGGTAGTGCGCATCAGGAGCGAGTCGAGGCGCCCCCCATAGTAGCCGGCCATGAGGCCGATAAATATACCGATGGTCGCCGCACCGAGTGCCGCCATTAGCCCCACTAGGAGAGAGATGCGCCCACCATACAGCAGGCGGACGAGCACGTCGCGCCCGGCCTCGTCGGTGCCGAGCCAGTGTTCTGCGTTGGGCGGAGCATACTGGTTGAAGAGATCTACCCGGGTGGTGTCGACCCCGAGCAGCGCCTCGATGGCCGGCGCCAGCAGGGCCGCGAGCGCGATCACGGCGAGCAAGGCCGCGCTCGCCATGGCCGCCCGATTGCACCGTAAGCGGCGCCAGACCCGGATTGCGTTGGGTCTGTCGTCCCCGAGAGCGTGCGCCGCGACCGTCATGTCGGCTCCAAAGCGCGGAAGCTGATGCGGGGGTCGAGGACGGCGTAGGCGATGTCCGATAGGAAGTTGCCGATCAGGACGACAAGGGTCGCGAGCAGCAGGCCCACGAGGGCTAGGTTGAAGTCGTTGCCGAGGATCGAGTCGTAGATCAGCTTGCCCATGCCTAGATAGCCGAACATGGTTTCGGTGATGAGGGCGCCCGAGAAAAGCGTCCCGAAGTCGAGCGCGATAATCGTCGTGAGCGGCAGCATGGCGTTGCGCAGCCCGTGGCCGAAGACGGTGCGCCCGGGCCCAAGGCCCTTGGCCCGCGCCGTGCGGATATAGTCCTCGCGCAGCACCTCGATCATGGCGGCGCGTGCGAAGCGGGTGTAGCTGGCGAGGCTGGCAATGGTGAGCGTTACGACGGGCAAGACTAGAAACTCGAGCCGGGCGAACAGGCTCGCGTCCGGCGCGCCCATGCCGCCGGCGGGCAGCCAGCCGAGGGTAACGGCGAAGAGCATGATGAAGACCAACGCCAGCCAGAAGGGCGGGACCGAGATACCAGCGAAGCAGAAGAAGTTGATTGCGCCGTCGAGCCGTGACTGTGGCCGGGTCGCGGCGATGACGCCGAGCGGGATGGCCATCAGGATCGCGAAGATGGAGCTTAACCCCAACAGGACGACCGTATTGCCAAGGCGCGGTAGCAGGATTTCCATGACCGGGCGGTTATAGGTACGCGAGAAGCCCAGATTGCCGGTGAGCACGCTGCCCAACCAGTTAGCGTAACGCTCCCACAGGGGCAGATCGAGGCCGTGCAGGCGCTTCAAGCGTTCGCCGTCGGCTGGGGTCAGGTCCGGGTTTGACGCGATCATGATGTCGATGGGATCGCCCGGCATCAGCCCGATCAGCATGAAGACGATGAAGGACATCACCGCGAGGACCGTGGCAATGCCTATGAGCCGGCGGGTCAGGAAGGCGGGCATGGTCGAGGAATGCGTATTGGAGCGTTTGGTGGGAAACCCACTCCGCCCTTCAGGGAGGAGAGGGTGGTGAGCACAGCGAGCCGGGAGAGGTGGGTGGCTGCCATGTGCAGGGTTGCTTCCGGGGTGAACCGTTGCTCCCCCCACCTCACCCCGGCCCTCTCCGCCCCCATGGGGCAGAGAGGTACGCGCGGCGGGCGTGGCTTCTCGACGCTCACTCCACCGTCCAGTTCTCGATCCACAGGGTGCTTGGATACTGATGGCCTGTCGGAGTTACACCGAAGAGCCAGCGTGGCATGATGAAAGCGTTGGCGCGGAAGTAGAGCGGCAGGACCGGGAGTTCCTCGGCATAGGTCTGCTGGATGGTCGTCCAGTGGCGGTTTTGTGCGTCGGCGCCGCACTCCACCTCAACCCGGTCGATCGCCTCGTCCATGACCGGGTTTTGGAAGCCGGTATAGTTCTGGCCCGACCAGCCGTTTTGAGCCGTCGGGATCATGGTCGAGTGCAGGGTCGTACGCGGGATATTCTCCGGCGTGGAGAACCAGGCGAACATGGCCATGGCCGGGAACTCGCGCTGGCGGATAGTCTGGCCGAATAGTACCCGGGCCGGTTGGTTGCGGATGCGTAGGTCGACGCCGACGTCGCGCAGGTTCGACTGGATGACCTGCTCGACCAGTTCGCGCACCCGGTTGCCCGCGGTTGTCATGATTTCGAGCTGGAGGGGTTCGCCCGCCGCGTTGTGGCGGATGCCCTTGCGGGTGTCCGTCCAGCCGGCCGCATCGAGGAGTTTCCTCGCCATGGCGGCGTAATACGGATATTTGCGTACATCGTCGGTGTGCACGCTGTCCAACGGATGGACGAAGGTGTCGGCGACCGGCTGCTTGCTCTCGAACAGGCGTTCGCTGATCGTCTTGCGGTCGATCGCGTGGAGCAGCGCCCGGCGGACCCGGCGGTCGGCGAGGATCGGGTTGGCAAGGCGCAGGTCCACATGCTCGTAGAACAGCCCGGGCTTGAAGACCACGTTGAACCGGTCGCCGTGGCGTTTCTCGAAGGCGATCGCCTGGTCCAGAGAGATCCCGGTCTCGCCGGCGATATAGTCGATCTCGCCCGAAAGCAGGTTTGCTTCCAACGCCGCGGTGTTCTCGATGGTGCGCACGGTGATGCGCCTGAAGGCCGGCTTCTTGCCCCACCAAGTGGAATTCGGTTCGAGGGTGATCGTTGCGCCCGGCTCGACGCGTGAGATTCGGTAGGGCCCGAAGTAGAGCCCGGGCCGGGTCGGGTCCGTGTCGTAGGAGTTGCGCGACCGGTAGGCCGCAGGGTCCGCGGCGGCCTCGGCCTCTATATGGGCTGGCACCAGCTCGAAATCGTTGATCGCCTCGGCGCTGCAGGTACGCTTGTTCCAGAAGATGGTGAATCTCTGATCGTCATGGGCGACGATCTTCTCCATCCGTCGATAGAGTTCCTGATTGTTGACGCCCGCCGTCTCGTCGCGGCCGATTGCCCAGGTGAAGAGCACGTCCTTCGTGGAGACGGGCGTGCCGTCGCCCCAGGCTGCGCCCGGGCGGATTGTGTAGTCCACTTCCACGCCTTCCTCGCCGCCGGGCATGGTCCAGTCACGGATGGTGCCGGCCGCACGCGAAGGCAGCGTCTCGCAAAGCATGCAGATAAGCCTCCAGTCCGCGTCGTAGACGGTGAAGGGCCGCCGGGTCATGCCATTGACCAGGGACAGTACTACGTGGCTGGCAAGATTGGGGTGGAACCCCTGTGGGAACTGGCTGACCCCGATGACCAGCGTGTCCCTTGCAGATTTCGGGGCCTTGTCCTGCGCGTGAGCCGGCGCGGCGGCGTGTGCCGTTGCTAGGACTAATGCGGCGATGACGATCCTGCTTTTGAACATAGCGCCCATTCTAGGCGAACGGACCCGCGAATGGACAATCAACAATCGGCGCCGGCGCGTGCAGTCCTGCGCCCCACCCGGCGGTTAGCCCATCGGCTTCCAGCCGTCCGGGTCGTGCAGATAGGTCTCGACGCTGTCGAGCTGTTCGGCCGAGAACGCGCCCTGTTCGCGCGCGGCGTCGAGCACATCCCACCAGGTGGCGAGCGCGTGGAGGCCGACGCCGAGCTCGTCCATGGTCGTCTGGCTTTCCGGGAAGATGCCGTAGTGGAACACGACATAGGTGTGCTCGACCGTGGCATCGGCGGCGCGCAGCGCGTCGACGAAGCGGACCTTGCTGCCGCCGTCGGTGGTCAGATCCTCGACCAGTAGGACCCGGGCGCCGGCCTCGAACGCCCCCTCGATCTGGGCCATCCGGCCAAAGCCCTTGGGCTCCTTGCGCACGTAGACCATGGGCTTGCCAAGCGCGACGGCTACGAAGGCCGCATAGGGAATTCCGGCCGTCTCGCCGCCCGCGACGACGTCTATATTGTCACGTCCGAGCTCGCGGTCGATCAGATCGATCGCATGGGCCGTCATGGCCTCGCGCGCTTCCGGAAAGGCGATGACCCGGCGACAGTCGATGTAACTCGGGCTGATCCGGCCGGAGGTGAAGGTATAAGGATCCTCGGGGCGGAAATTTACCGCACCGATCTCGAGGAGATAGTGTGCCGTGTTGCGCGCCGCGGCGGCCGCGGCCTCGCTGCCATGCACCATGTTTTCAGGACGTGCCATGGTCGTTCCCCGTTCTGTTTCTGTCATCGAAGATCGCGTGCGCTGGCACCGATACACACCGGAAAATAGCGGGTCCGCATGAGTCGCTACCCGGCTTGCCAGTTTCCCGTTCTGTGGAAAATTCTTCGCCTAGTGACGGTAGCGCGCGGGGCTGTCGGCGGTGATGTCGATGTCGCCGGGCACGGTTTCGGCGGTCGGGCTGGCCGCCTCGGCACCCGCGACCTTCTGGCTCTAGTCGAGCGCCCATTCCGAGCGTTCGAGTGCCATCATGATGCCGCGGGTTAGGTGGATGATCTGGTTACGGTTCAGCGGAACGTTCATGGTGGCCGCCGCACCGGAGATCTGTAGCAAGTTGGTACCGTCGGCGCGATCGACGATGCGCGGCCGGGTGACGAGGTGGATTGGGTCGGCCAGCGGTGGCTGTGACGACGCGCTTGGCGCGGCGAGCGCTTCATTCGTGGCGCCACCCTCTGTCCCTGATACGGGCTCGCTCGGCGGTGACTTTTCCGGGACGATGGCGGGCTTCGGCTCAGGCGGATCGGGCTGTAGATCGTTCTGCGACGGGGAGGCGAAAACGTCCGCGCCCATGATGTTACGCAGCCCCGGCATCAGGCGTTTCGCAAGTCGGCGTGTCAGGCCAAAAACGCGATCCTGCGCGTCCGCACCGGTGATGATAATCAGAATCCGGTCTTGGACCGGAGGGCGGCGGATTTGAAATTGTTAGCCGCGCATTATGAGGCGACCGAGGAGCGTGCCATAATCACCAAACCGGTTGCACGATTCGAGGTGGCAGCGCTACGCGCCCGGCGCCCGCGCTTTCGAAGATAGGTGGCGGTCTGCAGGAGACGGGCCAAAAAATGTACCGCAATGCATGTTTTATACTCATGTCCGCTCTCATGCTGCTAGCCGGCGGCACGGCGGTTGCGGGCGATTTAAAGCGCGGCTGGGAAACCAGCATCTCGGCCCGGATACTGAATGTCCGCGCGGGCCCCGGTGAGGGCCATTCAATTGTGGGTAAACTCAAACGTGGCGACAAGATACGCGCCTTCGACGAGAGTGGACGCTGGGTGCATATCCGCGGCTTCGACGACAGCGACGCAACGGGCTGGGTACACCGGTCCTTCGTACTCCTGCCCCCGGATTTCATGGCGCCGGCCTTCGGCGATGCGGAAAACGCATTCCTCGAATGGGCTTCGGAGCGCGGCGATCTGTCCGAAGTGTCAGTTGAGGCGGACGATCGCATCTCTATCGTTCTAGGAACTGGTGTTCCCGCTGACTGGGCCGAAATGATCGCGCGCGAGGTGGCCTGCACCTGGCGTGATCTTCTTGATCCTAGGCGCGACGTGACGGCAACGGTCTGGCCGCTCGACGGGCCCGGAGACGGCTGGCTGAACCAGACGCGCTGTCCCTAGTCCGGCTCGCTCGTAGCCGGTGCAGGCGCGATTCGGCCCGTATCGATAGTTATCATGGAATCCGCAACGCGAGCGGCGAAGCCGACATTCTGCTCTGCGAGAAGGATTGCCGCACCTTTGTCTGCTAGCCGCCGCAGGCTGGCGGCGACATCATCGATCACTTGCGGAGCGAGGCCGAGAGTCGGCTCGTCGAGCATGTAGACCGCGGGGTCGGCCATGAGCGCACGGCTGATTGCGAGCATCTGCTGCTGTCCGCCGGAGAGTTTCCAAGCGCGGTCTGCCAAACGGGGTTCGAGCTGGGGAAACAGGTCGAGCGCCGCGTCACGCCGCCGTCGGCGAAGCTGGCTTCCTGCCGGTCCTGCGACCAACAGGTTTTCCTCCACGGTCATGCCCGGAAAGACCCGCCGTCCCTCGGGCACGTACCCAAGCCCGGCATGGATTCGCGCTTCGACCGGCAGACCGGATATGACATGCTCGCCGAGGCGGATGATGCCGTCTGACACCGCTAGGCCGATGACCGCGCGGATCAGACTGGACTTCCCGGCGCCGTTCACGCCGACCAGCGCGGTAATGGCGCTCGCGGGCGCGGAGAGCGACGCCTCGCGCACCGCCACGACCGCGCCATGCCGAACGGTGAGCCCCTCGATGTGCAGTGTCTCGGTCATTGGATCACCAGGCCGAAATACGCCGACTGGACTTTTGTGTCGGCGAGCACTTCGTTGGTCGGCCCGTCGGCGATCAGGTGGCCGCCGTTGAGGCAGGCCAAGCGCCGAGCGAGGGGCCGCAGGAAGTCGAGGTTGTGGTCGATAACCAGTATCGCGAGGCCGGCGGCCGCCTGCGCTCGCAGGATCGCGGCGACCTCGTTCTGTTCGGTCGGTGCGAGCCCCGCTGCCGGCTCGTCGAGCACGAGGAAGAATGGCCTTCCGGCGAGCGCGCGGGCGATCTCGACCCTGCGGCGCACTCCGTGGGGAAGGGTGCCGCAAGGCGTGTCGGCATTCTCGGCCAAGTGGCAGGCCGTCATGACCGTATCGGTGTAGGAATGTGCGTCGGGATTAGCAACGATATTCGCGGCCGCGGTTGCGACGGCGGCGCGCACGGTGAGAGCGTCGGGCAATTGGGGCGTCTGGAAGGTGCGGGCGACACCGTGGCGGGTGATCGCCGTGGGTGTCGCTGTCCCGAGATTGAGTTCGCCGGCCCGGAGGAATCCGGCATCCGGCCGATCGAGGCCGGTGATGATGTTGGCGAGGGTGGTCTTGCCGGCGCCGTTGGGGCCGATTAGACCGACGATCTCGCCGGGGCCGATCTTCAAGCCGACGCCCTCGAGCGCCTGTATGCCGCCATAGCTTATGGAGACGCCGTCTATCGCGAGCGGAGCCGAGGAGCGGTCCGCCGGTGCGTCCGGTTTGGCGGGAATGGCATGGAGACACGCGGGCTTCGCGGGAGTCCGCGCCGTGATAAAGGATGCTAGCCCGTCGGGCGCGAACACGACCATCGCTATGAGCAACGCACCGACGGCGACCAGATAGTATTCGTCAAGACCGCGGAACCATTCCGGCAGGTGGGTCAGCAGGAGCGCGCCTATGACTGCGCCGGTGATGCGGAACCGCCCGCCGATCACGGTCATGGTCAGGCAGGTAACCATGATCCCGAAGCCGAGGGTCTCGGGCGAGACGACACGGTTGGTGTGTACGAACAGCGCCCCGGCCGCGCCGCCGAAGGCGGCCGACAATAGGAAGGCGCGCAGACGCAGCAGGCCCGCGTCGATTCCGAAGGCGGGCACGGCCAGGGGCGTGTCTCGCATGACGGTGAACATCGCCATCCGCAACGGACCGAGTTGCCAGCGGGCGATCAGCATGGCCGCGCCGGCCAGTCCCCAGACGAAGGCGAGGAGCGGCAGGCCGCGGGCGATCCGCCAATCGCCGATGGTGATCGGCGGAACGCCCGGCAGACCGTTGGCGCCGCCGGTTACGGGTTCCCAGTTCACCGCGATCAGCAGCAGCAGCTGACTGAGGGCGAGGGTCGCTAGCGCGAAATAGTGCGAGGCGAGCCGCAAGACCGGCGCCGCGACGACGAGGGCAAGGGTGGCGGCGACGGCGACCGAGAGTGGGAAGGTAGCGAGGAAGCCGGCGTCGTACTGGCTACCGAGGATGCCAGTGACATAGGCGCCGACCCCGAAGAAGGCACCCTGGGCGAGGCTGAGGGCACCCGCATGCCCGAAGATGAACTGGTAGCCCAGGACCATGATCACGTAAATGCCTGCAACGGTCAGCAGGCGCTGGTCGTAAGACGAGGCGAAGAATATCGCATAGGCCGCCAGCGCACCCGCGCCGGCCAGCAGCGGAAGGCGATCCCCAGCAAAGCGCATACGCGGGCTCACGCGCGCAGTCTCTGGGGCTCACCGAAGATTCCCTCAGGTCTGATGAAGAGCACGGCGAGGACGGCGATATATAGGAGGCCTTCGGCGAGTGGCTGCGAGGAGACCGATGCGACTGCAACCTCGAAGATCGCGATTAGCAGCGCACCCAGCGCCGCGCCACGCAGGCTGCCCCAGCCGCCGATGACCACAGCGATGTAGGCCTTGAGGATGAGGCTCGCGCCGTCGGAAGGAGTCACGAAGAACTGGTGGGTCAGGAGTAGCCCGGCGGCACCGGCGAAGGCGGTCCCGAGCGCGAAGCCGAGGAGGGTAATCCGCGTCAGCCGGATGCCGAGCGCGCGGGCTATCTCCGGATCCTGGGCGCAGGCGCGGAACTGGCGGCCGAGCTGAGTCCGCTGCAGCAGGAATGTCAGCACGCCGATCAGCACGGTTGTCGTGGTGATGATGGCCAGTGACTGCCGGCTGGCGGTGATGCCGAGCAGCTCGATTGTACCGGTGCCCAGAAGGGCCGGTACGGTGCGCGGTCCGGCACCGAAACCGGCGTTGAGGCCGTTGGTCACGATGATGCCGAAGGCGATGGTGGTCACGAAGACCGTGACCGGCGGCCGGTTGCGGATCGGTAGATAGGCGAGCGCCGCGATGGCGAGCCCGAGGATGGCGGTGAGGGCGAGCACACCGGGTAGCAGGACGATGCCCGGCACGGCGCCCGGCCAGATGTTTGAGATCACGCCACTCAGCGCCACCGCGGCGAAACCGCCCGCCACCACGCTCTCGCCATGGGCGAAGTTGACGGCGGTGGTGGCGTTCAGGACCAGCACGAAGCCGATGGCGACGAGCGCATAGGCGGCGCCGAGCGCGATGGCGTTCAGAGTGAGCTGTGCGATGAGCATCGGCGAATCGGGCGCTAGAGCACGCCGGTGATGTTGTCGTAGCGCCTGACGATAGTCGGCACCCGGCTGTCGCCGTCGTAGCAGAGAATCACCGCCGAGTGGGCCATGTTGCCCTTTCCGTCGGACGCGTAGGTCAT
Source organism: Rhodospirillaceae bacterium (assembly GCA_002724635.1). Lineage (GTDB taxonomy): Bacteria > Pseudomonadota > Alphaproteobacteria > UBA6615 > UBA6615 > UBA8079. Next base: position 5,051 of record PBPM01000064.1, on the reverse strand, counting down.
GGCTAGCCCCTCGTGGCGCTGGGAGGATAGCCAGTCGCGGATGTTGGCGGCGGTTCGGGCCCCGAGATCTACGGCGGTTAGGACCATTCGGGCCCCGTCATACTGAGCGAGCGCGAATGCGTCGGGCTCGCGGTTGAAGGCGTCGCGGTAGGCCTCGACGAAGGCGCGCATCTCTGGCCTGAACTCCGAGATCGGCGATGCCCCGGACTCCGCGCACACCCCGGCGAGCTCGGTCGGTTCGAGCAGGGCTGCGGTCTCGGGCTGGTGCATGGCCGAACCGGCGACGATCGGTATGTCGAGTCCCATTGCCCGAGCCTGACGGATGATGAGTGCGGTGGGGCCGGCATGGAGGTGCAGTAGCAACACGTCGGCTTCCGAATCTCGGACCTTCGAGAGCACGGGCAGCATGTCCTTGACGGTGACGTCGAGTCCCTCGGCGAGGACCGGGGGCGCACTCAAGCTCGCGAGGTTCCGGTCGAGCTCGGCGCGCCCGCTCTGGCCGTAGGCGGTCGTCTGGAAGACGACGGCCGGTCGCTTAGCACCCAGCTCTTCGACGGCGTAGCGTGCGTGGGCGGCCTTGACCACTACGTCGCCGGGAAAGAAGCGGAATATGTTGGGGCTGCCCAGCTCGGTGATCCGCGCCGTCCCCGAGACGGTGATAAGAGGGACCTCGAACTCGTCCGCAAGCGGGATCAGCGATAGCACCTGGGTGCCCAGCATGGGCGCGACTACGGCGATCACATTCTCGCCGTCGCGCCCCGATGCCATAGCGCGTTCGAACGCGTTGACCGCCGTCTCGGGCGCGGTGGCGGTGTCGTCAACGTCGAAGGCCACACCGGAATCGCGCAATGCGAGCTCGGCGCCATTGCGCTGACTGGTGCCCTCCAGCGACAGGAAGCCGGTGATCGGCACCAGCACGGGTATGCGCGCGGTGTCGGGCAGCAGGCGCGGAAAGAATATCAGCCCGACGACCGCGATGCCCACCATGGCCGCGATGGTGATACCAACGATGCGTGGCAAGGGGGACATGGGCACGTCTCCAAAGCGATGGTCTGGACGGCTGGCGGCAGGAGCGTCTGCGGGAGACGGCCCGTGACAACTCCCTCCGCCGGCATGATCCGGATCAGGTGATTGGGTTTCTTCTCAGCCCCGATATGGTCCAGGCACCCCAGCGTCACGAATTGCCGAAACGATGGGGCGGGGGAACCATACTGTCAAGCGCCTCAGTTCGCAGGGTCGCCCGTAAGGTAGCGACTGCCGTCATACAGTGAGAAAAATTCCCCGAGCATGGGGTGGTCGATCTGGGCAGGATCGGGATCGGCCGCAAGGTTTCGCTCCGCCACGTAGGTGGTGTGGTCCGCGTCGTGGACGAGCACATGGTACCACGGCGCGTCCTTCGGCGGCCGGGACCGGGCGACGACCGCGTACCATTCCTCGCTGCCTGAGAAGACCGGATCGACGTCGAACACCGCCCCGCGATAGCCGAAGAGCTGGTGGTGGACGATCTGTCCGACGTGAAAGCGGGCCGTCGCGCCGGGCATCAGGCGTCGGGCCTCCGCTGGGCGTCCCGGTCCACATAGGCATAGACCGCCTCGGCGGAGGCGACGAGATTGCCGTACTCGTCATGGACCTCGCCCGACGCAAAATAGATGCGCCGGCCCGCGCGGATGATCTTCGCAGTGCAGGTTAGCGTATCGCCCTTGGCCCGGCCGACATAGTTGACGTTGAGCGAGACGGTGACGTTGCCCCGGCGCTTGTCGGGGTCAGGCTCGTAGACGCCGCAGAATCCCGTTGCGGCATCGATCAGCGAGGCGGTGACGCCGCCATGGATACCGCCTTGGCGGTTGCGGTGCTTGTCGGAGATGTCGACTGCGATCTGCGCGAAGCCCTCGCGCCAGTCGATCAGGCGGAATCCGAGAAAGCCGTTCAGCCCCTCGGTCAGGTCGCGTTCTTCGAAGTCGGTCATGCGGAAATTCCTGTCTTATCGTCAAGTCGTAACGTGGTGCTGATATGCACCATCGATGCATGCGGGGCAATTCCAGTTGGCGCCCGGTGAGGCTACACTGGGCGCCTAACCGGGAGGCATTGCATGAACGAGACGGTGGAAATCGCGAATGGGGTCCGGCGGCTCCGGCCGGCGGTTGACGAGCTGGAGGGCTCGCTGATCCGTCAGGTGGCAGAGACGAATATCGGACGCGACGACGTGATCCCGCTCTGGTTCGGCGAGCCGGATTTGCCGACGCCGGACTACATCAAGGACGCGGTCACTCAGGCGATCGTCGACGATCATGTTTTTTATGCACAAAATCGCGGAATTCCGCCGCTGCGCGAGGCGATCGCGGAATACTCCAGCACGCTGATAGGTCGCAAGATCGGCGTCGACCGGATCACCGCGTCGGTTTCGGGCATGGCCGCGATCATGCTAACCTCCGAGGTGCTGATCGACAATGGCGACAATGTCGTGGTGGTCGGCCCGGTTTGGCCGAACTGCAAGGGGACCGTCTTTATCATTGGCGGGGAGGCCCGCACCGCCCCCCTGCGCGCCGACGAGAACGGCATCTGGCAGCTCGATCTCAACGATATCCGCAGCCGGTGCGACGACCGCACCCGGGCGGTGTTCGTCAATTCGCCGGGCAATCCGACCGGCTGGATCATGGAGGCAGACCAGCAGCGCGAGTTGCTAGCGTTCACGCGCGAGCGCGGCATCTACCTGATTTCGGATGAGGTCTATATTCGACTGATCTACGATCGGCCGCGCGCGCCCTCCTTCCTAGACATCGCTGAGCCCGACGACCGGGTGATCGTCATAAACAGCTTCTCCAAGACTTGGTCGATGACCGGCTGGCGGCTCGGCTGGCTGACCCATCCGCCCGACCTGGGACCCGACTTCTCGAAGCTCAACGAGTTCAACATCGCCTCACCCACGACCTTCGTGCAGCACGCCGGCGTCGTCGCAATCCGCGAGGGTGAGCCCTTCGTGTCAGAGATGGTCGAACGGTATCGGCGGAACCGGGACTTGGTATTCCAACGCCTCGGCGCGATGGGCCGGGTGACCCTGTCGAAGCCCGAGGGCGCGTTCTACGCCTTCATGAAGATTGACGGCATTACCGACAGCGTCGCCTATGCAAGCGAACTGATCGCCAAGACCGGCGTGGGCCTGGCGCCCGGCCGGGCCTTCGGTCCCGAGGGTGAGGGCTGGTTGCGCCTTTGTTTCGCGGCCGAGCCGGACACGTTGTCGACGGCGATGGACCGGCTAGCGCCGGCGCTGTCATGACCGGCGGGGAAGCATGGCGATGAAGGTGGTGATCACCGGAGGGACCGGAATGCTGGGCCGGCGGCTGGCAATACGCATCCTCGCAAGGCCCGAACTGCGCGGACCTGGCGGCAACCCCGAGGCCGTCGACAAGCTCGTGCTGTTCGATGCGTCCGAGCCCGTCGAGCCGCCGCCCGACGATCCGCGCGTGCAGCTTGTGACCGGCGACATCTGCGATCCGGCCACGGTCGAAGCCCTGATCGACGGCGAGACGGACGCGGTGTTTCATTTTGCTGCTGTAGTTAGCGGCGGCGCGGAGGCGGACTTCGACCTTGGCTATGCGGTGAACCTCACCGGCGGGCGCTTCGTGCTGGAGGCCGCCCGGCGGACGGGACGCTGCCCGAAGATCGTTTTCACCAGCTCGCTGGCAGTCTATGGCGGCGAGCGCTCTGTCGACGACTCAACGGCGCTGACGCCCCGGACATCCTATGGCGCGCAGAAGGCGATCGGCGAGCTGCTCGTCAACGACTACACGCGCAAGGGGTTCGTGGACGGCCGCACACTCCGGCTGCCGACCATTGTCGTGCGGCCGGGCAAGCCCAACAAGGCCGCCTCGGGTTTCGCTAGCTCGATCCTGCGTGAGCCGTTACAGGGTGAGACGGTCTCGAACCCGGTGAGCCGCGACACGCGGATGCTGATCCTATCGCCCAAGCGCGCCGTGCAGGCTTTCATCGACGTGCACAACGTCGATGGCGATGTGCTGGGTCCCAACCGTTCGGTGATGATGAACGGCATCTCGCCCTCGATCGGGGAGATGCTCGACGCGCTCAGGGCTTTTGCCGGAGATGCCGTGGCCGACCGGGTGCATGAAGCGCCGGACGCGCTGGTGCAGTCGATCGTCGACGCTTGGCCGTGGTATGCTGACGGCGCGCGTGCACGCAAGCTGGGCATGAAGCCGGATGCGTCGGTTCAGGAGATTATTGAGAGCTTCGTCGCCGACGAGTTGGGCGGGAAATTCGTCTCCTGATCAGGCGTCGAATTCAAGCAGTGCCGTGATTGGGACGTCGAGATGCTCGCGTCCGCCTAGGCCCTCGAGCTCGATAATGAAGGCCGCTGCGCGGACGTCAGCCTCGGCCTTGCGCAGGAGATGCAGCGCTCCGCCGGCTGTGCCGCCGGTCGCTAGCAGATCGTCGATGATTATGACCTTCTCGCCGGGCGCGATCGCGTCGACCTGCATCTCGATCGTGTCGGAACCGTATTCCAAGTCGTAGGTGTAGGAGCTCGTCTTGCCGGGTAGCTTTCCCTGCTTACGGAGCATGGTGAACCCACAGCCTAGCTGCAGTGCGAGCGGGGCGCCGACGAGGAAGCCCCGGCTTTCGATTCCTGCAATGACATCGGGTTCGTGCTGGCGGATTGCGACAGCAAGCAGATCGACCGTGTGCCGCCAAGCCTGAGGGTGCGCCAGCAGGGTCGAGATGTCATAGAAGAGAATCCCCGGTTTCGGGAAATCTGGGATCGTTCGGATGTGCTCGGTAATGTCCATGTATCACCATTACGGGGTGTGACAGTTGGGTTTTTTAGTTTTCAGCAATGATTTTCATTCTTAGCTTGTCGAAGCATTTAGGTTGAATACCTCTCCATCAACAGGCTTGGGTTGGGTTGTTCAAAGCCGGTGTCTCGGCGTTTGCAAAGCCGCGTTGGGCGTTGTAAGAAACCCGCCGTCGGGAAGTAGCTCAGCCTGGTAGAGCACTACGTTCGGGACGTAGGGGCCGGAGGTTCGAATCCTCTCTTCCCGACC
>PBPM01000063.1 GCA_002724635.1 Rhodospirillaceae bacterium | reverse complement strand
GGCATCGAACCGATATAGGTGCGCCGGTGTCCGCGGACCTCGGCTTCATCGCGCACACCGCCCAGCGACATCCGCACGAACTTGCGGCCAGTCGCACGCGCGACCGACTTGCCAAGCGAGGTCTTGCCCACCCCCGGCGGGCCGACGAGACACAGGATCGGTCCCTTGAGCTTCGACATGCGCTGCTGCACGGCGAGATACTCGAGGATCCGTTCCTTGACCTTGTCGAGACCGTAATGGTCCTGATCCAGGATCTCATGGGCGGCCATGATGTCCTTCTTGACCCGTGAGCGCTTCTTCCACGGGATCGCCAGGATCCAGTCGAGATAGTTGCGCACGACGGTCGCCTCAGCGGACATCGGGCTCATGTTGCGTAGTTTCTTCAGCTCCTGGCCGACCTTCTCCTTCGCCTCCTTGCTGAGACGGGTCTTCTCGATACGGTCTTCCAGTTCCTGGAGCTCGTCGCGACCGTCCTCGGCCTCGCCCAGCTCCTTCTGGATCGCCTTGAGCTGTTCGTTCAGATAGTACTCGCGCTGCGTCTTCTCCATCTGGCGCTTGACGCGGCCGCGGATGCGCTTCTCGACCTGGAGAACGCCAATCTCGCCTTCCATGAAGCTGTAGATCGTCTCCAGGCGCTTCTGGATCGTGTCGGCCTCGAGCAGCTGCTGCTTCTCGGGAATCTTGAGCGACAGATGCGAGGCGATCGTGTCGGCCAGCTTGCCCGGCTCCTCGATCTGGTTGATCGAGACCAGGACCTCAGGCGGCACCTTGCGGTTGAGCTTGATGTACTGTTCGAACTGGGTGACGACGGAGCGCCCGAGAGCCTCCGTCTCGCTGTCGTCCGCGCCAGCGTCGCTGTGCACTTCGGCGAACGCCTGGAAGAAGTCCGGATTGTCCGTGAACTCAACGACCGAGGCGCGCTCGTTCCCCTCGACCAGCACTTTCACTGTGCCGTCGGGCAGCTTCAGGAGCTGCAGGATCGTCCCCACAGTACCGACGTCGTAGAGATCCTCGGGCGCCGGGTCGTCCTCTCCCGCGTCCTTCTGGGTCACCAACAGGATCTGCTTGTCGTCCTTCATCAAGTCCTCGAGCGCCCGCACGGACTTCTCTCGGCCCACGAAGAGCGGCACGATCATGTGCGGAAACACGACGATGTCGCGCAGCGGCAGAACGGGGAACAACGCACCTTTGGAAAGTTCAGTCATTTTGCATTCCGGGTTCGCAATGTTGCGGCGAGATTAACCAAAAAACATTGCGTAGAGGTTTACGGACGACGCACAGGGAACGCCGATTTGGCGAGTCGCGCCATGTCCAATTACTTGGTTCGAACGCGCCAGACAATCAAGGGTGCGGAACAAGTTGTGAACACCGGCGGAAAAACGCCGAATCCCGTCAAAAACAGGCAGAAAAACTGCCCACAGGTGCCGTGCGGCAGAGATCAGGCGCTGGTGCCCAGGTCCTCGCGCTTGTCGGCATAGATTTGCAGCGGCGCGGCGTTGCCATCAACGACTTCGCCGTTGATGACAACCTCCTCGACCCCGTCCATGCCTGGCAGCTCGAACATGGTGTCGAGCAGGATGTTCTCCATGATCGACCGCAGACCGCGGGCACCCGTCTTTCGAGCGATCGCCTTCTTGGAGATCGCGCGCAGCGAATCCTCCGTGAAGGACAGTTCGACCCCCTCCATGTCGAACAGGCGCTGATACTGCTTGATAAGCGCGTTCTTGGGCTGGGTCAGGATCTGGATCAGAGCGTCCTCGTCGAGATCGCCCAGGGTCGCGAGCACCGGCAGGCGCCCTACGAACTCGGGGATGAGGCCGAACTTGAGGAGGTCCTCCGGCTCGACTTCACTGAGGATCTCACCGGTCTGGCGGTCGTCGAGGCTCTGCACGTCGGCGCCGAAGCCGATCGCCGTGTCCTTGCCGCGGCTGGCGATGATCCGCTCGAGGCCAGCGAATGCCCCGCCGACGATGAACAGGATGTTGGTGGTGTCCACCTGCAGGAATTCCTGCTGGGGATGCTTGCGCCCGCCCTGGGGCGGCACGGAGGCGACCGTGCCCTCCATGATCTTGAGCAGCGCCTGCTGCACGCCCTCGCCCGACACGTCGCGGGTGATCGACGGGTTGTCCGACTTGCGGCTGATCTTGTCGACCTCGTCGATGTAGACGATGCCGCGCTGGGCCCGCTCGACATTGTAGTCGGCCGACTGGAGTAGCTTCAGGATGATGTTCTCAACGTCCTCACCCACATAGCCGGCCTCGGTGAGCGTCGTGGCGTCAGCCATCGTGAAAGGCACGTCGAGGATGCGCGCCAGCGTCTGGGCCAGCAGCGTCTTGCCGCAGCCGGTCGGGCCGATCAGCAGAATGTTCGACTTGGCGATCTCGACCTCGTTGCCTTTCGGCTCCGCGTTGAGACGCTTGTAGTGGTTGTGCACGGCGACGGAGAGCACGCGCTTGGCGCGATCCTGGCCGATGACATAGTCGTCGAGAACCTCGCAAATCTCCTTCGGGGTCGGCACGCCATCGCGCGACTTCACGAGGGTCGATTTGTGTTCTTCACGGATGATGTCCATGCACAGTTCGACGCATTCATCGCAGATGAAGACCGTCGGCCCCGCGATCAGCTTGCGGACCTCGTGCTGACTCTTTCCGCAGAAAGAGCAGTACAGGGTGTTCTTAGAATCACCGTTACCGGACTTACTCATACCAATAATGTCCCGTGCTGGGGCTTGGTTTCCGGCAGCATGCGCTGCCGTTCCGAATCACTAACAGAAGCAATTGAACAATAGCTAACCGTCGCCGATCAATAATTAGTTAAACGGCCGGCCCGACGACACCAGCCGGTGTGTCCCGATCTAGTCGTCGTCCTCGTCGTCCGCCGTCTCCGCGCGGCTGGTCACGACCTCGTCGATCAGCCCGAACTCCTGTGCCTCTTCCGCCGTGTAGAACCGGTCGCGCTCGAGCGCCTCGGCGATGGCATCGACCGACTGGCCGGTGTGCCCCGAATAGATCTCGTTCAGCCGCTGTCGGATCTTCAGGATCTCCTGTGCATGGATCTCGATGTCCGTCGCCTGGCCCTGGAAGCCGCCTGACGGCTGGTGGACCATGATGCGCGCGTTCGGCAGCGCGTAGCGCTTGCCCGCAGCGCCGCCCGACAGCAGGAGCGAGCCCATCGAGGCCGCCTGGCCCACGCACAGGGTCGCCACGTCGGGGCGGATGTACTGCATGGTGTCGTAGATCGACAGACCCGACGTCACTATGCCGCCCGGCGAGTTGATGTAAAAGCTGATGTCCTTGTTCGGATTCTCCGCTTCCAGGAACAGCAGCTGCGCACAGATCAGGCTCGCCACCTCGTCCCCGACCGGGCCGGTTAGAAAGATGATGCGTTCCTTCAGAAGCCGGGAATAGATGTCGTAGGCGCGTTCGCCGCGGTTCGTCTGTTCGACGACCATAGGCACCAGCGCATTCATCCGCGGCTCTTCGTAATTAGCCATGATTTTCGGTTACTCCGTACTCGGGCCGGAAAAGCGGTGCTTACAAGATAGGCTCCGGGCGAGTCCTCGCAAGGGCCCGCGCCCGAACACTGCCTAGTCGTCGCTCTTTGCCTTGCTCTTGGCGGCCGGCTTTTTGGCCGCCGCCTTCTTCTTCGCCGCGGGCTTCTTGGCGGCCGCCTTCTTGGCCGGCTCCTTCTTCGCGGCCGCCTTCTTGGCCGGCTCCTTCTTCGCGGCGGGCTTCTTCGCAGCCTCGGCGCCGGCCGCCTCAGCCTCGGCCTCGGCGTTCAGCTCCTCGGCCGTGAGCTCGCGCTCGTTCACCTGGGCCATCTCGATGATGAAGTCGACGACCTTGTCCTCGAAGATCGGCGCCTGCAGCGACGCGCTCGCCTGCGGGTTGTCGCGGTAGAACTCGATCACCTGCTGTTCCTGGCCAGGCAGCTGGCGGGCCTGCTCCATGATTGCGCGGTTGACCTCCTCTTGGCTCACCGTCAGTCCATTTTGCTCGCCGATATGCGACAGCAGGAGGCCGAGGCGCACCCGGCGGTCGGCGATCTCCTGATACTCGGCGCGCAGCTCGTCTTCCGACTTGCCCTTGTCATCTTCGTCGAGGCTGTCGTTCTCCCGGGCCTGCTCGATCTGCGACCAGATCTGGTTGAACTCATCCTCGGCCATACGCGGCGGCACCTCGAAGTCATGCGCGTCCGTGAGCTTGTCGAGCAGGTCGCGCTTAGTGCGCTCCCGGGTCAGCCGGCCATATTCCTGACCGAGCTGCTCGCTGATCGCGGTCTTCAGCGCGGCGAGATCCTCGAGGCCGAGCGACTGGGCGAACGCATCGTCGACCGTCACCTCGACGCCCTCGTGGATTTCTTGGACCGTGCAGTCGAAGACCGCGTCCTTGCCGGCCAGATCGTCGACATTGTAGTCGTCGGGGAACGCCACCTTGACCTCGAGCGGTATGCCCGCGTCGACACCCACCAGCTGCTCCTCGAAGCCAGGGATGAACTGGTTGGATCCGAGCTCAAGCCGGATGCCCGTGCCCTTACCGCCCTCGAAGGGGACGTCGTCGATCTTGCCCTCGAAGTCGACAATAACAACGTCACCATCGGCCGTCTTGCGAAGCGTCTCGATGGGCTTGGTCTCGCGATTCTGCTTTACGATACGGTCGATCGCATCGTCGATCTCGCCGTCGGTCGGAATTACTTTCACCCGGTCGAGCTCGAGCTCGGCCAAGTCGACCGGCTCGATCTCGGGCAGGATCTCGACCGCCATGTCGTATTCAAGATCCTCGCCCTCGTCGAAGGAAACAACCTCAATCTTCGGCTGGCCGGCCGGACGGAGCCCGCGTTCGGCGAGCAGCTCCTGAGAGGATTCCTGAACCGTGCCCTCGAGCACTTCGCCCATCACCGCGCTGCCGTAACGCTGCTTGAGAATCTTGAGCGGCGCCTTGCCCGGACGGAAACCAGGGAGGTTGATATCCCGCCCGACCTCTGTCAGGCGCGCATCAACGCGCTGCTGAATATCATCCGCCGCGATCGTGATCTTGAAATCACGCTGCAGGCCTTCGTTCTTTTTTTCGACAACTTCCATAACCAGGTCCGATTTCCATTTTCTCTAGTGTACCAGCCCGGCGGTTCTAGGCCGCCGACCCCCGGCCGATGGCCGCTTGAAATTCCTCATACATGCCTTGTGCGGGTGGTGCGGGCGAAGGGACTTGAACCCCCACGACTTTTCAGTCACCAGGACCTAAACCTGGCGCGTCTACCAGTTCCGCCACGCCCGCGCACGCGCCCGATCTAAATCATGGCGTGAAGCCCCATGACCACACGCCACGCGCATTCACCCGGTCATCCGGACGAACGGCGGATGTCCTATACCATCGCGTGAGCCGAGTAAACGCCGGACAGAGGACGCCGATCCTTAACCCGGGAAACAATATTCCATCGCCAGAGAACGTAGGACCCCCGGCAGGCGGTCGGCGATCAGCCCCGGCCCGAAATCCGCGGCGGCCGCACCGGCGTTTTCCATAAGATCTAGCGTGAGAACGTCATGATCGGCCGCAGCCGCATCTGCGCAGTGCATCTCGACGACGGAGAGAAGTTCGGTTTAGTCTTCGATCCAGCGCGTGTCCATCTAACAAGCCTAGAAGTCCGGCGACGATCCGGTAAAGCGATGTCAGTCGGTCATGTTCGTTAGGGGGAAAATGGGGTGGCTGATGGGATTTGAACCCACGGCCTCCTGAACCACAATCAGGCGCTCTAACCAACTGAGCTACAGCCACCACCGAAACCTCATGGTTTTCTGGGGTTTTTAAATTTTTCCGTCAAGGCTAAAGTAGAAAATAGTAGAAAATATGGGATAAAAGTGGAATATTAATTCAAATGAAAACACAGCCCATTTTTTTCTGGCCCCATTTTGTTCGTCCCCGCTTCCAGGTCGGTAACTCAACACGTTAATCATACTATCGGAACCACGGATTTTTATTTTGCGGTGGCGGTTTAAATATTAGTTTTTTAATAGACCAAAAACGAACGAAGTCTGTTATGCAAACTTTCAGAAAAATTTCAATTCTTGTTTTATTCTTATGGTTTATCATATCGATAATGATGACTTTATTCGGAACCGATTTATTTTTCCCGTTCGATTATAACATCGATGAAAGTGAGCAACTGTATCGCTATAAGACGAGCCGTTTTGCCGCCGGTTGCTTGCTAGCTTATGCAGTTTTTAGATACCTCTTTTCGTATAAGGCCTCACCATCACTTGCGATCGTGCTAAATTTTGGGGTTTTTTATCTGATTGGTGGTCTCTTTTTTGGTTTTCGGGACGAAATAGATCTGATAGATATGAAACATCTTTTACTTGTCGCTTTTCTGGTTGTGCTGATTTGGTTTGAACTTAGACAGAGAACCAAAGAAGATGCTGGAAGGTTTAGAAGGGACCACTTTTAAAAATCGCCAGTTAGCCCGAAAACACGGAACTTCATCGATAAATAACGCGCATGGGGCCCAAAATCAGGTCAGGCACTCCCATACGAACTTGGCTTTCGACGCTGCCCTCACAGCAGTCAAAATCTCAGCAAACCGATCACAACCATACGCACGACCTTTAAGTGAGTCTGCCACTGTGCAGGCATCTCAGAGGGCTTTCGTGTCCATGACACCCTCGGGTCGTGCATACTGCCCTCACAGGCGGCCTTAAGGCCGCCTGGGACTATCTGGCCCAAGCTATATCGAGAACACTCTGCGATGTGCCAAACACGCTACGCAGATAAAGCTGCAGTGGTGGATCAGCGGCCACAAACGCGCGACAAAAGTCGCGCAAATTGGCAAAGCGGCAAATACAAGTAATAGTTAAGTCATTGAAAATATTGGGGTGGCTGATGGGATTTGAACCCACGACCTCCTGAACCACAATCAGGCGCTCTAACCAACTGAGCTACAGCCACCATAGACGGGCGTGTGTGTAATCGTCCGGCCCGGTGTCGTCAAGCAGGGCATCAAGCGGTGCCGTCAGGCAAGCGTTCGCCCAACCGTTCGGAACGCCGGCGCCGGCCGC